>JBCBGS010000086.1:0-12160 GCA_038526515.1 Pseudomonadota bacterium
ACCGGTCCCTTTAAACTCTTCGAAGATTACTTCGTCCATGCGCGAGCCGGTATCAATCAGCGCGGTCGCAACAATCGTGAGTGACCCGCCGTGCTCAACGTTCCGCGCGGCCCCGAAGAATCGCTTCGGCCGTTGGAGGGCATTGGCATCAACACCGCCGGTCAAGACCTTACCTGAACTCGGGACAGAGGTGTTATAGGCGCGGCCGAGACGCGTGATAGAGTCCAGCAAAATAACGACATCACGGCCATGCTCGACCAAGCGCTTCGCTTTCTCAATCACCATTTCCGCGACCGCAACGTGGCGCGACGCTGGCTCATCGAACGTCGACGAAATAACTTCACCTTTCACCGAGCGCTTCATATCCGTCACTTCTTCCGGGCGCTCATCGATCAAGAGGACGATCAGATAACATTCCGGGTGATTTTCCTCGATTGATGCGGCGATGTTCTGAAGGAGAACCGTTTTACCCGTCCGCGGCGGAGCAACGATGAGCGCGCGCTGTCCCTTACCAATCGGCGACACGATATCGATGACTCGACCCGAGCGGTCTTTCTTTGTTGGGTCCTGGCCTTCCATGAGAAGACGCTCTTCCGGGTAAAGCGGCGTGAGATTGTCGAAGTGAACTTTCTGACGAGCCTTCTCAGGATCTTCGAAATTGATCGAGCTTACATCGGTGAGCGCAAAGTAACGCTCATTCTCGCCAGGCTCGGCGATCGGGCCCTCGACCGTATCACCCGTTTTAAGACCGGCCTTCTTCAGAACCTTTGGGCTGACATAAATATCGTCTGGGCCCGCCAAGTAATTTGACTCTGGAGATCGTAGGAACCCAAACCCGTCTTGGAGCACTTCGACCACGCCGCGGCCGATAATCTCGACTTCCTGTTCCGCGAGTTCTTTCAGAATCGCGAAAAGCATGTCCTGCGTTCGAAGCGAAGACGCGTTCTCAACTTCCAGCATCTCAGCATAGGCCAAAAGATCGGTTGGAGATTTCGCTTTCAGTTCACGCAGATAAACTTGTGACGGGAGTTCGAGTTCGGGTGCGGTATCAGGCATAGGGTGCCGGTATCCAAATTTGTTTTTGAGAAATGTCGGCCGAAATCAGCCTGCGCGCCGGACGGCGACTTGATCCGCATATGATCAAATCATGACGCCCGGTCAAGAGGTCGGACTGTGACAGCTTAGAAAGGCTTCACCACGGCTAAGATCACCACGGCGATCATTATGAGGAACGGTACCTCGTTCAGCATCTTCATGGTTTTCGCGGACGGCGCCACATCACCACGATCGATTTTCTTGCCAATCGAAATGAAATAGCCGTGCAAACCGCTAAGGATCAGAACGAGCAAAAGCTTCACATGCATCCAGCCCACTGAAAGCAAGCTCTGATTCGAGACGAGCATCGTGATCCCCAAAATCCAAACAATAATGAGGGCCGGGTTCAAAATGATTTTCCGCAGGCGATTGGACGCCTCTTTCATCGTCTCGAACAATTCATCGCCGGGCTTTGAACTAAGCTGGTGAAGTTTGTAACGCGGATAGATCAGCAGGCCCGCCATCAAAGCGACAACGAAGATGATGTGAAAAGCTTTGACCCAAAGATAGAGCGACATGATTTAAGCCTGTTCCCGCACGATTTCGACAACACGTTCAACATGCGCGATTGGCGTATCCGGTCGGACGCCGTGGCCAAGATTAAAAATATGCGGCCGGCCTTTATAGGCCTCCAGGATTTCTCGCACGCGGCGCTCCATCGCGGGACCGCCTTCAATCAAAAGCACAGGATCCAAATGCCCCTGAACCGCAATTGACTCTGGCACCGCTTTCAAAACGTGATCTGGACTGATCGCCGTATCGAGCCCAATTCCGTTCACTGCGACTTGCTCTGCATAGGATCCGATCATGGTCGCAGCCCCACGCGGGAACCCAATAATCGGCACGGTCACGCCCATTTCTCTTAGGCGCTTAATTAAAGCAGCGTTTGGCTCGACAACCAATGTTTGGAACAGGTCGGATGGCAAACCCTCCGCCCAGGATTCGAAAATCATGAGCGCGTCGGCGCCGGCTTTCACTTGAGCCGCAAGATAGTGCGCGCTGATCTCAACCAATTTTTCGAGCAGAGCTTTAAGAAGGTCTTGGCGGCTGTAAGCCCAACCTCTTGCAGAGCTCTTATCCGTACCCCCGCGTCCTTCGATCGCATAAAGCGCGACGGTCCAAGGGGCGCCGCAAAATCCGATTAAAGCTTTGTTTGAATCCAACTGACCTCGAACACGATCGACGGTTTCGTAAACAGGCGACAGTCTTTGCACCGCCATTTCAACAGGCGCACGATTGAGATCCGCTTCTGTTTTCACGGTTTCCACAATCGGTCCCACACCTTTCTCGAACCGCACATCTAGACCCATCGCATCCAGGATGAGCAGAATATCGGCGAAGAGGATGGCTGCATCCATGTCATATCGTCGGATGGGCTGAAGCGTCGCCTCTGCCGCCATTGAGGGAGAATAGCAAAAATCCAGGAAGTCTTTGGCTCGGCTTCTGAGTTCCAAATATTCTGGGAGATGACGTCCAGCTTGTCTCATCATCCAGATGGGAACTGGGGACGACGGGGTCCCAGAAAGCACTTTGAGGAATCGTGAAGAAACAGGATCGGCCATATCGATTTACAAACCCAGAAAAAATAATCCGTAGGCCTTATCATTATTAAGCGCGGAGTCTCGTGGAAAACACCGAGTGAGAGCTTTTGTCCCGTTCATATCCACAGCCTATCCCCAGATTCGAGCGCAATTAACCTTTCATTAACCCCCTGATTCAATGGTAAATAAAGTGTTAACTGTGCTTTTAAACGCCTGTTTGGAACAGAGCTACAACGCACGGAGTCAGATTCGTTCACTTGTGCGATTCAGAGTCGGATTCGAAGGCCAATTCGGAATTCCACAAAGCATCCACAGGGCTTGTCGAATTCGCGTGGCTCCGGCAGAGGAAGATTAGAAGAAATCAGGCTGGTTATGCGATTATCGATCTATTTCAACGTGCACTTAGTGTCTGACTCGACAGGGGAAACTCTAAACGCAGTAATGCGCGCCGCGGCGGCGCAATTCGACCGGACAATTCCATTGGAGCACAATTATTACCTGGTTCGGTCTGAGCGCCAGCTCGATCGTGTGATGGCTGAGATCGAAGCAGCGCCAGGTGTAGTTTGGTATACGATTTCGGATGAAGCCCTGCGCCGGAAGTTGGAACAATTTTGCCGGCAGCGCGGGATTCAGACGCTTCCCGTTCTGGATCCATCTATTCACATGCTGTCGCGACACCTCGGGATTCCGGCGAGTGAGAAGATCGCGAGCCAGCACGCTCTGAATGAAGAATATTTCAAGCGTATTTCTGCAATCGATTTCGCTCTGAACCATGATGACGGGCAAAATGTGAGCGGCTTGGTCGATGCAGACGTTGTTCTGCTGGGTGTGAGTCGGACATCGAAAACCCCGACTTGTGTGTACCTCGCCAATCGCGGGGTCAAAGCGGGGAACATTCCGTTGGTTCCTGGCATCCCGCTTCCGTCTTTAGTAGAAGAATTGAAACACCCAATGGTTGTGGGCTTGAAAATCGGGGTGGAGCGCTTGCTTCAGATCCGATCGCAGCGCCTCGTGTCTTTGAATGAGAATACCAAAACCGATTATGTCGATGAGGAAGCGGTCCGCGCAGAGGTGACGGAGGCAAGCCGCTTATTCCAACGCAATAAATGGCCAGTGATTGATGTGTCGCGCCGGAGCGTTGAAGAAACAGCCGCCGCCATTTTGAATAAACTGAATGAGCGGCGAGGGTTCGTGTCATGACCGATATTATCCTTGCTTCCGGCAGCGCGAGTCGGCGATCCCTTTTGGCTGGCGCTGGGGTTATTGCAGAATCGATTAAGCCAAATGTCGATGAGGATACCGCGAAAATTGCGATGCGCGGGGATGGTTTGAGCGTTCGAGATCAGGCGATGCAATTGGCTGAAATGAAGGCTGTGAAAGTTTCGCGGACAACACCGGGTTTTGTGATCGGCGGCGATCAAATGCTCAATCTTGATGGGGAAGCTTTTGACAAGCCCGCGGATCTCGACGGCGCGGCGGCGCATTTGCGTAAACTGTCTGGCAAGTCCCACACGCTTGAAACGGCCATTGTTATTGCAGAAAATGGCGAACCGATTTGGCGACACCTTGCGCGCCCAAGACTAACTGTCCGTGCACTGAGTGATGAGTTTATCGAGACCTACATTTCGACGTGTGGGCCTGCATTGCTAAGCACAGTCGGCGCCTATCAACTTGAGGGAATGGGTGCCCAAATTTTCTCCAGGATTGAGGGCGATTATTTCTCTATTCTTGGCCTGCCGTTATTACCGCTTTTGGATTATTTTAGAGTGCGCGGGCTGCTTACGACATGACCAAGCTATTAGGGGTTATTGGGGATCCAATATCGCATTCCTTATCCCCGCTTATCCACAATGGTTGGCTTCGAGATCTGCAGATCAATGCAACATACGAGGCTATGCACGTCCCCGCCGGCGAATTGCGTGAGGCCCTGCAAACACTGGAATCGAGAGATGTTCATGGGCTGAATGTGACGCTTCCCCATAAGCATGCGGCTTTGGCGGCTTGTCGCGAAACCACACAAGCTGCCGCGAAAATTGGGGCGGCAAATACGCTCACTTTTAAAGAACCCGGAAACTGGCATGCGGACAATACTGACGCACCGGGTTTCTTGCATGCTCTCGGCCGTCGCAGCCCTGGAAAAGAACACGTTCTTATTCTGGGCGCAGGGGGGTCAGCACGAGCAATCGTCTTTGCACTGACGAATGACAAAATTCCGGTCACGATCCTTAATCGAACAGTTTCAAAAGCCGAGGAGCTGGCCAATGATCTTGGCGATCAATCAACCTCATTCGGCGCGATTAATCAGTACAAAGAATATATCGACTCCGCAACAATCGTGGTCAATACGACCAGCATGGGATATGCTGGAGATACTTTATCACTCCCATCTGGGGACGAACGAATCTTCTTCGACATCTCTTACGGAAAGATCGCAGCGCCCCAATTGGCTCATGCCGCGGAGGTGGGGTGGAAGGTCAAAGACGGATTGACCATGCTTGTCGCTCAGGCGGCTTTTAGTTTTGAGTCCTGGTTTGGGGTCATGCCAGATTTTGAAAAGGCCCTCGAGAGATGTCAAAGAGCGGTGAAGGCGGCGCAATGATTATACTCGGATTGACCGGTTCGATTGGTATGGGGAAATCGACGACCGCGAATATGTTCAAAACGGCTGGTATCCCTGTCTATGATGCCGATGCCGCGGTGCATAAAATCTATGAACCTGGCGGCGCTGCAGTCGGACCATTGTCCGAAAGGTTTGGCGACATCCTCAAAGATGGCGGTGTTGATCGCGCAGCGCTTCGGGCAAAAGTGGTGGATAATCCAGACGCGATGCGGGATTTGGAGGCGATAGTTCATCCGCTTGTCGGCCTCAGCCAGTTGAACTTCCGGCAAGAAGCCCTTGAGAGTGGTGCACTTTTCGCGGTGCTGGATATTCCTCTTCTATTTGAGACCGGCGGAGACGGACGCTGCGACTATGTCGCCGTCGTTTCGGCGCCGGAAGCTGTCCAGAGAGACCGAGTTCTTGCGCGCGGCGAAATGAGTGAAGAGCAATTTGAACAGATTAAAGCAAAACAGATGCCCGACGCGGACAAACGTGCCCGCGCAGATTTTATGATCAACACGGCTTTCGGCTTTGACTTCGCCCGCGCACAAGTTCAATCCATAACAGACTTGCTAAATGGATTAGCGGCGGAGGCCTCTGATGACTGATACTGTACGCGAGATCGCATTCGATACCGAAACCACCGGACTCGAGTGGGACAAGGATGACCGCATCATCGAACTCGGCGCGGTTGAACTGATCAACCATGTCGCCACCGGAAAGACGTTCCAAACCTATATCAACCCGGGTCGCGCCGTCTCCGAAGCAACCATTCGTATCACGGGTATCACCGATGATGATCTTGTTGATAAGCCTGGCTTCGAAGACCCGAGCATCGTCGATGCCTTTTTGGAGTTTGTGGGCGATGCGACGCTGGTTGCGCACAATGCGAAGTTTGACCGAGGCTTTTTGAACATGGAGCTTCAGCGCTGCGGCAAGGCGCCAATCCCGGAAGACCGCTGGGTCGATACGGTCATGATCGCGCGCAAAAAATATCCTGGCGCCCCGGCGAGTCTCGACGCGCTTTGCAAGCGCTTCGATGTTAATTCAGATGCGCGGACGTTTCACGGCGCGTTGCTCGATAGCCAATTGCTCGCTGAAGTTTATTTGGAGCTCTTAGGCGGCCGTGCGCACCGGTTTGATTTTGGCGGGCAAAGCCAAGCGAAAGATGGAGCACGGGCGCCAGCCGCTCAGCGACCCGCGCCCTTGAAGTCCAAAATTTCGAGTGACGAAGAAACCACCCACACCGAGTTTATTGAAACCCTCGGTGAGGATGCGATCTGGAAGCGTTACGCCTGAGGTTCTTCTGTTGGCGCTGGCGCAGCAGATGCTTGCTCAGCAGCAGCGGCTGCAGCTCTTTGTTTCTGCGTGTTGTAAAGTGCGCCGAAATCGACCGGGTCGATGCGCAAAGGTGGGAAACCACCCTCGGCAGAAATATCTGCAATGATCCGACGTGCGAACGGGAATAGGATCCGCGGGCATTCGATGAGCAGGATCGGTTCAATATCGTTGGCCCCAAACCCTTGCAGTTGGAACGTGCCAGCATAATCCATTTCCAGAATGAAAAGGGCTGTGTCTTGCGTTCCTGCGCGGGCCTTCAGTTTGAGGACGACTTCGAAGACACCTTCTTGTCCCTGCTTCGGCGCGGCGCCGACATCGATCCCAAGTTCAATATTTGGCTGCGCTTGGACGGTTGCTCCAGGATTCTCAAAAGAGAGGTCCTTAATATACTGGCTCAGCACGCGGATGGCTGGGCCCTGCTGAGGAGCATTGTTTTGCGGCTGAGTTGCCATATCTGGGGTGTCTGTCATCGATCTTCACTCTAAGCTTAAGATTAAGGGCGCGTAACATGTGCCACAAAGTGGCGCAACGGTGGGTGGCACTTGTTGAAAAGCACCTATATGAACTGCTGAAAGACTGATAAAAGAGCTAAATATGTCCTCGTCTATGATCGAATTTCTTGTTTTGGCTGGAATCGCCCTTTTCGTGGGGTGGCGTCTGTTCGTGACGCTTGGCCAAGATGAGGGCCCACCAGAGGGTCGTGGACGCATGCCATCTCCCGCGCCAAACCCAACGCCCGCGAATTCTGCACCGACCGGCGGGGACGTGGTTCAGCTGCGCCCGTCTTTCACTGGCCCAGCGGCCGCCGGCATGGAAGCGATCTTCGAGGCGGACGGAAACTTTGAACCTCGCGCCTTTATGCAAGGTGCTCGTGGCGCTTACGAAATGATTGTCGCAGCCTTTGCTCGCGGCGATCGCAGCGCGCTGAAGCCACTTTTGGATACGGATGTGTATGAGGCCTGGGATGCTGCCATCTCTGAGCGTGAAGCGTCCGGCGCTGAAGGCATGCAGTTGCTGCGTATTCGCAAGGCCGAAATCACTGATGCGTCTCTTGCCAGCGACGGCATGGCGCGCGTCACAGTTCACTATGAGTCCGAACTGGGCGATGGGGAGACAACAACCAAAGCGTCAGAGCTTTGGACTTTTATGCGGCAAACGAGTTCGAGCGATCCAAATTGGATTCTCGATGATGTCGATACCGCTGACTAAGCCACGAAAAAGCCTCAGCTTGGTAACTTGAGCTCGCGGGCCGAACACGCCTAGACTTTTGGTATGAGGATTATCGGGCTCTTATGCGGCGCGTTCTTACTGCTATCAGGCTGTGTGACCAATTCAGGTCGACCACTGCCGCCGCAACCTGTTGTCCAAACCCAACCTCAAGTGGATCCGTCATCCTTTCCGGTGACGCCTAAGCCGGTCGCTTATGATGTGCTGCCGGGGTGGGAAGCGTCTAATTTGGCGCCCGGCCTCGCGGCGCTCCGCCGCAGCTGTGATGTGTTTGAGAAACGGTCCCCGCAGAGTTTGCTTTCAAACAACGCGCCATGGGCGGGGCGGGTGTCAGACTGGACGCCGGCTTGCGCGGCACTGGATGTAATCAATGATAACCGCAGCGCCCGGGCCGTGATGCAAGCGCTCTTCACGCCGGTTGAAATCGTTTCGCCTGATGGGAAAAGTCGGTTTACCGGATATTTTGAACCAACCTACGAAGCGCGGCTGCGACCTGAACCGCCTTTTACCGAACCTGTACCGGGCGATCCTGGCGACTTGGTCACCTCCTCGGGGAAAGTGTATCAAACGCTGCCAGATGGTTCTCGCCGGGAATATCCGATCCGGGCAGACATCACACGCGCCGGAGTTCGTCCACTGGCGTATGCGCACCCAGCCGACGTCTTCTTTCTGCAAATTCAGGGGTCGGGGCGTCTGATCTTGCCGGACGGCCGGACACTCCGGGCCGCTTATGCAGCCAATAATGGTCAGCCTTTCCGGTCGACTGCCAACTGGCTTTTGCAGCGCGGATGGATTGCGCGCGGTGAGGCCAACATGCAGGGCATTCGGGCCTGGATGGATCGAACAACACCAGAGCGCGCCCGCCAAGCGATGAACGCTAATCCACGATTTGTGTTCTTTACGCTGGAACCGGAAGGGGATCCGCGGCTGGGTCCGAATGGGTCTTTCGGAGTCCCGCTTACGCCGCTTGGATCTATGGCTGTCGATCTAGACATTCATGCGGGGGGCGTTCCGATGTTTGTTCAAACCACCGCACCTGGTCTGGGCGGAGACTGGTCTGGTCTCTTAGTTTCCCAAGATACAGGCGGGGCGATTAAGGGCGCTGTTCGCGGCGATCTCTACTTTGGAACAGGCGACCGCGCAGGCGCGAGCGCGGATACGGTCAATGCACCCGGCCGGTTATGGGTCCTTCTGCCAACAGCAGTCGCAGAGCGTATGCGACAACCCGATATGGCGCGCGCATCTGGCTCTAGACCGATCGTCTTAACGCCCTAGAACACCGCTTATGAGCGGACGCAATTTATCAGATAAAGAGAAACGTGCCTGGGCGGCTGCATCCCGGAACGTGACACCTTTATCTGGACGGCGGGGTACACCTGCCGGAATTTCTCGAAAGAAAGAAGATGCGGAGCCCGCGGCGCGGACGGTCTCTCGCACCAAAACTTATGCGGCGCCCCAAAACAGACAGAACGAGCGGACGGTCCGCCGCGGGCGGCAAGCGATTTCAGCAAGTTTCGACCTTCATGGTCATACGCGAGAGTCGGCGTTTCGTGTGCTGCCAAGCTTCTTGGCGCGAGAACAAGCCAAAGGGTCTCAATGCGTGATTGTGATTACGGGAAAAGGCAAAGCGGGGCAGGGTGTCTTGCGGCAAGCTTTTCTGAACTGGCTGGATTTACCTGAAGCGCGCGGACTGATCAGCGGGTTCGCTCCGGCGCATGCCAAACATGGCGGCGGCGGCGCATGGTACGTGTTTTTGCGGCGTCGCTAGATATGAAAAGGGGCAGCCGGAAGCCGCCCCTGAACACGATACACACTCTACTTGCGTGAGTGTGTACCTTTGTCGTGTTAATGATTTACGACTGTTTCGCGAGAAGATTGCGAATTTCTTCGAGCAGCACTTCCTGGCGTGGTGGGGCCGGTGGTTCTGTTGGTGCTTCCTCTTCTTTTCGCTGCATGTTGTTCATGCCTTTGATGATCATGAACATCACGAATGCGACGATCAGGAAGGAAATCACGGCGGAAACAAACTCGCCAATTTTGATCGCCACCGCTTCGGTCACGACTGTTCCGTCTTCGGCCAGCACGGCTGGTGACATTTCATAAACCCAGCTGCCAAAGTCGAGTCCGCCCAGGACTGGGCTGAGTGCTGGCAAAAATACGCCTTGGATAAAGGCTGTAACCACGGTCGCAAACGCGCCGCCCATGACGAAGCCAACCGCCATGTCGACGAGATTGCCTTTCATGGCAAACTCTTTGAATTCGTTAAACATATTAAACCCCTTCTAGTCTCTAGACCCTCAGGCCATGAGTGCAGAATGTTGTAATTCTGCCGCGAGGTCAAATTTCAGAAACAGAAAAGGTTTCAGATGCTTAGCGCGATTCAGGATCCACGCCGTCATTCACGCGCGCCCGCAGCTCTTTGCCAGGGCGGAAGAATGGAACCGATTTGGCATCCACACTAACAGACTCGCCTGTCCGTGGGTTGCGGCCCTTACGCGCTTTGCGGTGACGAACCGAGAAGGCGCCAAAGCCTCTTAGTTCCACGCGATCGCCACGCGCGAGCGCATCCGCGATCTCGTCGAGGATCACCCCAACGACTTTCTCGAGGTCCTCCGGTCTTAGTTCCGGATTCTCGTCTGCAAGTTTAGCAATGAGTTCAGATCTCAGCATGTCTTTGAACCTAAACGAAAAATGCGACGGAGACTAGGCCTCCGTCGCAAAATACTTATCCATTACCTTATTGTTAGGAACGGATGTAAACCAACTTACGCTTCGTCGCTTTCGTCGGCCTTCTTCTTAGTTGCTTTTTTCTTCTTTGGCTTCTCTTCGGCAGCCGCTTCATCAGCGTCGCCAGTTGCGAGAGCCGCACCAAGAATATCACCAAGTGATGCACCGCTGTCGGCAGAACCGTACTGGGCAACAGCCTCTTGCTCTTCAGAGATCTCAAGCGCTTTGATTGAGACACCGATACGGCGAGAAGATTTGTCGACCTGAGTGACTTTCGCGTCGATCTTGTCACCAACGGCGAAACGCTCTGGGCGTTGTTCGCTACGGTCACGAGACAGATCTGAGCGACGGATGAAGGCTTTGACGGCTGGATCGCCGAACTCAACCTCGATACCACCAGATGCAACTTCGGTGACCGTACATGTTACGATCGCACCGCGTTTGACGCTGGAATTGTCAGCGATTGGGTCGCCGCCAACTTGCTTGATGCCGAGCGAAATACGCTCTTTTTCAGTATCAACATCAAGGACACGTGCAGTGACGGAGTCACCTTTTTGGAAGGCTTGGATGGCTTCTTCGCCAGACTGCTCCCAAGAGATGTCGTTGATGTGGACCATGCCGTCCAGGTCGGGACCAAGGCCAACAAACAGACCGAACTCAGTGATGCCGCGAACTTCGCCTTCGATGTCCGTGCCAACTGGGTGCTCAGCCATGAAGGCAGACCATGGATTGTCCTGAGTTTGCTTCAGGCCAAGTGAAATGCGGCGCTTTTCGCTATCAACATCGAGGACCTCAACGAGGACTTCTTGAGATGTAGAAACGATCTTGCCTGGGTGGACGTTCTTCTTGGTCCAGCTCATTTCAGAAACGTGGATCAGGCCTTCGACGCCGTCTTCGAGCTCAACAAACGCACCATAATCGGTGATGTTTGTGACCTGACCAGACATACGCGTGCCGACAGTGTATTTGCTCTCGATATCGTCCCATGGATCGCTTTCGAGTTGCTTCATGCCAAGGCTGATGCGCTGGGTTTCTGGGTTGATCTTGATGATCTGAACTTTGACCGTGTCGCCAACATTGACGACTTGGCTTGGGTGATTGACGCGCTTCCAGCTCATGTCAGTGACGTGCAGGAGGCCATCAATACCGCCGAGGTCAACGAACGCACCGTAATCGGTGATGTTCTTGACGACGCCTTCGCGGGTATCGCCTTCGTTCATATCGCCAACGATCTCAGCGCGCTGTTCGGCGCGGCTCTCTTCGAGGATGGCACGGCGAGAGACAACAACGTTGCCGCGCGCGCGGTCCATTTTGAGAATGGCGAAAGGCTGAACTTCGTTCATCAGTGGGCCAACATCGCGAACTGGGCGGATGTCGACTTGTGAGCCAGGAAGGAAGGCATTGACGCCGCCGAGGTCGACGGTGAAACCGCCTTTGACACGGCCAACAATCGCGCCTTTGACAGGCTCTTCTTTGTTGTAATTGTCTTCCAGACGGATCCAGCTTTCTTCGCGGCGAGCTTTGTCGCGCGACAGAACAGCTTCGCCCATCAGGTTTTCGATACGGTCGAGGTAAACTTCGACAATATCACCAGCTTCAGGCTGCTTTTCTTCCAGAAGGAATTCTTTTG
>JBCBGS010000087.1:0-11965 GCA_038526515.1 Pseudomonadota bacterium
GCCCGATCATGTCCCCGAGCTGGCCTTGGGTAAGTTTCGCAGCGCGACGCGCCTGGCGAATACGACGACCAACTTGATGGTCCACGTGGGACGGTGTTTTTGCACTCATTTAGATCTCCATGCATTTCGGCGGCGTTTTATGATTGAATTTGCCACTCTTCGCGCAGGGATAGTACGACTGAGTTTATGAAGAGAACGTAAACCTGTTTACCTTCATCACAGTTTGTTCAACACAGACTGTGAAAAAACGGTCTGGCGCAAATCGTCTTGAATGGCGTCGACTGCAGCTCTCGTTTTCGCAGTTTGTTTATCGAGAATCTCTTGTCGATGCTGCATGTATCGCAGGTAGCCATTGGCTATACTGATTTGTGTAAACCCGTCTTGCCGCTCATCGAGTTGCTCAAATTCGCGACTCAATTCGGTGCGCTTTTGCTCCAAATCGCGCAGTTCAGTCATAAGCGCGGCTAAGCGTTGGACCTGGTCCTTATGCTTAATATCGAGCAGCTGAGGGATGATCGGATCAATTTGCATCATCGCGTCCTCTCAAATGCTGACGGACGCGATCGACATACTGGATGGCGGCCGCGACGGCGGCAAAGTGCTCTTGGCGGATCTCTTCATCAATTTCGATCAAGCTATAAAGCGATCGTGCCGTCGGTGGGTCGCGATAGATCGGAACCGCATTCGCTTGGGCGACTTCACGGATTTTCGCGGCCAAGTGATCCACACCTTTCGCCACACAAATCGGGGCTGAGTCGCCGTTCGGATCCCATTTCAAGGCAACGGCGTAGTGTTCTGGGTTGACCATCACGACGGTCGCCGTCTCAACACTCTTCAGCATGTCAGAGCGCGTAATTTGCGTGCCGCGCTCGCGGCGTTGCTGTTTGAGATGCGGATCCCCTTCGCTCTGTTTCATTTCCTTTTTGACCTCTTCACGGGTCATTTTCAGCCGTTCAGCATGCAAATATCGTTGCAATGGCAAATCCAGAAGCGCCAAAGCGATTTGGAACGCTCCAAAATACAGAATCAGCTTCAGGATTTGCTCAAGCGTGAAGTCGACCAATTGCCCCTTTGCAATGGCGCCGGCTGCGTAATATTCTGACGCGAAAAAGACCATGAAGTAAGCCGCGATCAAGCCGGCAAAAATCATCTTTGCCGCGTCTTTTAAGAAATCAAGCAGGCCTTTCGCCCCGTACTTGTTCTTGATGTTCTCTACCGGATTGATCTTCTTCACATCAGGTTTGACCTTCTTGGTCGAGAAGGCGATCGCCTGCTGAAGGATGAGCGCCAGCAAGACACACGCGACCAAGACTCCGAATAGCGGCAGAATCGAAAACATCATGTCGGTCATGACTTTTCGCGTTTGCGACCCCTGATCGACAAAGATGTCGGTGGCGTAGCGGTCGGCATGATAGAACATGCCAGCAAACCCATCATTCAAGGCGCGCGAGGTGAGCATCAAGAACACCAAAGTGCCGAGCCCGATGCCGATGATTAAGCCAGCCGCATTGGCCTCTTTGGATACAGGAACATCGCCATCCTCTCGCGCCTGCCGAAGGCGCTCCTCGGTGGCGGCAAATTCCTTTTCGCCAGACTGGTCCTGTTCAGCCATGCCCTACAACCACACAACAAGCTGAGCGATCTGATCCTGCCAGACCATCAGCATTGCTCCAATTGAAACGGCGAGCAGGAACATGCCTGCCCCAACCAAGAAGGGCGCGCCCACGAACGCGACCATCATTTGCGGCATGGCCTTGTTGATGAAGCCCAAGCAGACATTGTACAGCAAGTTCATCGCGACGAAGGGCCAAGCCAATAGGATCGCAAAAGCGAACGCCGCATAGATGCTATCAAACAAAAAGGCCTGAGCGATCCAGGAGGAACCGCCGATCGGGATTGTCTCGTACAGCCCAATCCAGCTGGCGATCACTTCGATATGGAAGTTCATTGAGAACAAGACCGCCGCCCCGGCCATAGAGAGAAGGTTTGCGGTGGCCGTCTGAGCTTCGTTCTCTAGTGCAACGCCCAGAGGCTGCGCCAAGCCCATGGACTGCGCGATCACACTCCCCGCAATGTTGAGCGTCCAGACCACGACCCTCAATCCGATCCCGAGAAACAGACCGAGCAGCAACTCGGTGACAATAACAATACCGAGGTCGGTGAGGCTGTCAGGCAGGACATAGTCGGTAATCCCCATCCCAGAAATCGCCGCCGAGAGGCCGAGTAATAGATAGACCCGCACCTGTGCGGGGATCATTTGCTCTCCGATGCCCGGGATCAAAATGACCACGAAGGACAGGCGCGCCACAGTCAGGATAAACTGAGCCACCCAAGTCGACAGGTCTGGGCCCAGAAGGTCCAGAAGCGGGATCATACAATGCCTACGATTTGCGGCTTGCTGCTGGACCGGATCTCTTCATAGGCAAGGACCGCATTTCGAATACCCTTGCTGGCAAGCACGGTCTGCAAGAAGCGGCGTCGCTTCGAAGAGGTGGCTATCGCTGCAACAACGCCGCGCTGTGCCGTCTCATTCAGTTTCTCTTGAATGCCGTTAAGCAACTCGCTGAACAATTCTGGAGGCAGCGCAATATCTGAGGCGCCGCCATCGGATTTGATCTCATGCTCAGCAAACTTCTGCTCCCAAGCTGTCGACAGCTGCACAAGCGGCAAACGCCCATCGCCATCTTGGAGTTTGTTCAGGATCTGGAAGGACAGGCGCTGACGCACCAGCTCGACCATTTGGGTCTGATTGGCGCCTTGTGATTTGGCTTCGCCAACGGTTTCCAGAATCAGGAAGATATTCCGGATCGAGACACGCTCTTCGAGCAAACCGCGCAAGACCGCGAGCAGGGTTTCTGGCGGAACTTTAGTTGGGATATACTCGTCGAGAAGTTTCTGGTTTGCGGCGCTTCGCTCCCCATCCGACATGCTGGTCAGAGCATCCAGAGTTTGGATCATCACCATACGCGTGAAAATCAAAGAGAAGTTCCCTTGGATCAGTTCGAGCATATGCGTTGCGAGCACTTCAATCGGCTCGATGACCGGTGTCCCTGCGGCGACCAGTTCTTGCTTCTTGGTGGTCGGGAGCCAGCGCGCAGCGGCCTTATAAACGGGCTCTTTGACATGCTCGCCAACCAAGTGAGGCAGCTGGTCTTCTTCGATCAGCGCGAGGACCGATCCAGGGCGCAGCAACCCGCTATCAACCGGCACACCTTGAATGTTTAGGCGATACGTATTGCGGTCCATTGTCGGGTTATCCGTCATCCGAATGGACGGCAGAACAAAACCATACTCTTCAGCGATATAGCGCCGGATCTTATCAATACGCGCTTCAATCCCGCTTTCACCTTGTAGGACCGTGTTCACCAGGTCAGGCGCCACCTCCAGATGGATCTCATCGGAGTGGATGGAATCGCCAATCTGGTTGGCTTGCGTTTCCGGTGTCTCCTCAGGCGTCTCGGCTTTCGCCTCGACCTCTTGCTGCTGTTTTCTCAGGAAGTAGGCCGTCACGCCAAACCCGATCGAGGCCAGCATGAAGGGTAAGAAGGGCAGACCTGGAAACAAAGCGAAGACCGCGAGCAAGCCTGAGACGATCATCAGAGACGTCGCATTGCCGCCAAGCTGTTTACCAAGCGCCTCATCAATCGCCCCATCGTCGCGGCCCTTAGAAAGCAGCAAGGCCGCAGACACCGATACGATCACCGCAGGGATCTGAGAAACCAGACCGTCACCGACTGTAAGGACAGAATAGTTCGCCGCCGCTTCGCCGAGCGACAGCCCATGCACGGCGAGACCAAATCCGATTCCTGCAAGCAAGTTCAGTGCGGTAATCAAAAGACCCGCAATCGCGTCGCCTTTCACGAACTTTGACGCACCATCGAGCGAACCGAGGAAGGCGGCTTCCTCTTGCTCTTTTTGGCGGCGTTGTTTTGCCTCTTCGTGGCTGATGGCGCCAACGGCGAGATCTGAGTCGATCGCGAGCTGTTTGCCGGGCATCGCGTCCAAGGCGAAGCGCGCGCCAACCTCGGCCATCCGGCCTGCGCCTTTGGTGATGACCATGAAGTTCACAATGATCAAAACGCCAAATACTACCAAGCCAACAAACAGATTGCCGCCCATGATGAACATGGCAAAGCCTTCGATCACGCCGCCCGCCGCGTCTGTTCCAGAATGGCCTTCGGAAATGATCAGCTTGGTCGACGAGACGTTGAGCGCTAGCCGCAAGATCAAAGAGGCCAGGAGCACGCTGGGAAAGGAGGAGAAATCAAGCGGCTTCTCGATAAAGATCGATGTCGTGAAGATCAGGATTGCGAAGGCAAAGGAAGCCGTCAGACCAAGGTCCAGCACCCAAGCGGGGACTGGCAAAACCATGACCAGAATAACCAGCATAAGCCCAATCGCGAGGAACGCGGTGGGCGACGTAAAATCAAGCAGTTTCGATTGCGTCATAAGGGTCTCAAAGCGCGATCATCGGAAGGATGAAATTGTTGAAGAGATCGAGACAGACGCGCGTCATGTAGCCGATCGTAAGAAAGAACACGGCAACCACCGCGATGATCTTCGGCACAAAGGTGAGGGTCATTTCCTGAACCGAGGTCAGCGCCTGGACCAAACCAATCGCGAAACCCAAGACCAAAGAAACGCCGAGGATCGGCAAGCCCATCAGCACACCGGTCCACAAAGAAGCCCGAAGGACTTCGAAAATTTCAGACTCGCCCATCGTCCCCAAGCTCCATTCTAGACTGGCATGCGCAGAAGTTCCTGATAGGCCTCGACCACTTTGTCGCGGACCGTCACAGCTGTTTCGAGCACCATTTCCGCATTCGCCAAGGCCTCAACCATGGCATGCGGATCAGCGCCGGAGACGGCGGTATCGATCGCGGCTTGCTCGGCTTTCTGCACGGCGGCTTTAAATTCGGATGCGCCCTTTGCAACAGCATTGTCCTCAGCTGCAGGCTTCGCCGGCGTTGAGGTGGGCGTGGTGATTTTCGCAGGATTGAGCGTGTTGTACGCCCCGAAACCGAAATTGCTCATTCAGGCCTCCTTATCGACGCAATACATCCAACAGCGAGGTGTACATGCTCCGCGCTTGCTGGAAGGAATTTAGGTTGGCTTCATAGGTGCGGTTGGCCTCACGCATGTCCGCCATTTCCGTCACCAGAGAGACGTTTGAGAGCGTGATATAGCCCTGATCATCCGCCATCGGATGGGCTGGGCTATACTCTTGCTCGCCCGGCGTTTGATCGAGCGATGTGCGCAGCGCTCCGAACGAAATTTCGTTCGTGCCACGCGGCTCGGTCAGTAAGATTTTGCGCTGATAACCAGGTGTGTCGACATTCGACACGTTTTCGGCGCTCACCGTAATGCGCTGCGAGTTTTGCCGCATTCCTGAGACGGCTTGCATCATCGAGAATTCAAATGGGTTCATATCCTAGTCCCCTACGATCTCCGTCCGAGGGCGAGCCGCATCATGTCCAAGGATTTGGAATAGACCGTCATCGCCATATTGTGTTTGCCGACCGCTTCCGCAGATCTGAACACCTGCTCCTCGACACTCACCGTGTTGCCGTTCGGCGACGCGTGATCGAGATTCAAAGTCTGCTGGAACGACTGGTTGAAATCGATTTTCTCGATGTCTGGACCATTGCGTTTCATGAAGTCGGAAAAGGATTCAATCTCGACTGCTTTGTAACCCGGCTCGTTCGCACGCGAGAGGTTTTCAGCGCTCGTCTGCTGCGATTCAGCAGCGTGGCGCGCCATTGCCCCGTAGATTTGGAACAGAGACATGTCGGAAAGCATCGAAAAATCCCTTAAGGTTAACGTTTCCGCAAAATTTGCGACTATAAGTTGAAGAAAGGATTAACAGATACCCTGGGTTTAATTAACTTTTAGCATGCCGAGACCCCTCGCCTCTCCTGCTCGCCTTTGGGGCGCCGTGACCGAGATTTTGCCCGGCATGATCGAAGTGTCTGGGATCAGTCATGCTGCGGGGATTGGCGACGCAGTCACGCTCGAAAAGCCTGGCTCTGATTTGATCGGTGAAGTCATCACCGTCACCGGCGATCGGGTCAAAATCCTGATGTACAGCTCGACCGACACGATCCGGATCGGCGACCGCGCCTTCGTCACCGAACAAGATCAGGTTGAAGTCGGGGATCACTGGCTAGGCGCGTTGGTCAATTATCGCGGCGAGGTGCAAGCTCGCCGGATCGAAGCGCCGGGAAACCACCAAAGCTCGCCGATGCCATTGCAGACCGAAGCGCTTCCGCCATCGATTCGAAAACCGCTGGGCAAACGTCTACAGACGGGCCTGAACGTCACAGATACGCTACTTCCCATCTGCGCGGGCCAGCGGATTGGATTGTTCGCAGGATCGGGAGTTGGCAAATCCACCCTGCTTGGAACGCTTGCGGGCGGGATGAATGCAGACCGAGTCGTGATCGCGCTGATCGGTGAGCGCTCACGTGAGGTGCAGGAATTTATCGACGAGGTTTTGCCGCCCGAAGCGCTGCCCAAGACCACCGTGATCGCCGCGACTGCGAACGAACCGCCTGGGGCAAAAAAGCGCGCCGCGCTGTGCGCCATGGCGGCCGCAGAGCATTTCCGAGATCAGGGACATTCAGTGCTGTTCTTGTTCGATTCTTTGACTCGGTTTGCTGAAGCCCATCGCGAAACAGCTTTGATGGCGGGGGAAACACCTGCGTTAAACGCGTTCCCGCCGTCGACTGTGCGGGTCGTATCTGAGCTCGCAGAACGCACTGGCCCGGGCGCCAGGGGGACGGGCGATATTACAGCGATCTTCTCAGTGCTTGTTGCGGGGTCTGACTTTGAAGAACCAGTGGCCGATATGGTGCGCGGGATCCTGGATGGGCATTTCGTCCTCTCGCGAAAAATTGCCGAACGCGGTCGCTATCCAGCGGTAGATGTGTTGCGGAGTGTTTCGCGCGCGCTTCCAAAGGCGGCGACGGCAGAGCAAAACGCCCTGCTCCACACCTATCGAAATCTGATCACAACCTATGATGAGATCGCACCAATGGTGCGGGCGGGCCTCTTCGAGTTTGGCAAAGATCCGCATGCGGACATTGCTTATTCCCTCTTCCCAAGTCTGGACAAATTTCTGACCGAACCCAGCAATGGGATCGAGACCGCGTTTCAATATCTTGAAAGTCTGATGCAACCCGCGCTCAGCGTTCCGGCGGCAGAGCCCGCTTAAATCCCTAGAAATTACTTAGGAAAAGATTCTGGCTCGCAAATGCGCCAAAGCCAACCGCATTGCTGAGCAAGGTCAGCGCAGTCGCCGCAGATCCGGTCGCCGCAACGTTTTGGTTCAAGGAATCTAGCACCTGATAGCGCTGGATTACGCGGTCAATCACCTCCGGTTGGGAGAGATCCGAGATCGATGAAATGCCGAACTTTTTCTGCAACTCTTCATCGAGGATTTCGGCCTGCCGGTCGATGTCGAGGGTGGCAAACTCGCTTGGAAGCCCCAGCGCGGTTTCCATAACCGTTCGCACCGGAACGCTACCCAGCATCCGGTACAGATTTGTTTGATCCGTCGCATCTGCGTTCACTAAGCCAGCGATCTCGCTTTGATAGTTCAAGCTGAGGCGCATCGCATTGTCTTGTTCGCCGACGGCGGCTTCGAATGACTCTGCTGCGTACTGACCCGCCATCCGTTCAACCTGCGCCGAGGCGAGATTGATAAAGCCGTCTGAGTTCGGGCGCAGCGCATTCGCAAAGTCCGAATAGGCTTCATTGTTCAAGCGCGCCAGGAACGTACTTTCTGGGTCCTGAACTTCGTCGAGAACGGTCCGTACATAACCTGTCTTCCAAGACTCTTCCGCCAAACCAAATGAGGTCAGTGCGATCCGACGTAGTCGGCCATCTGTCACGAAGTCTTCGACGGCGATCGGCTTTGAGAGCTTCTCGGTAAAATAGTCGATATCGTTCTTAATTTGCGCTGAGCTCGAATAGGTTTCGAGCTGCGAGTCGTAAGTCGACTGCAGAAAGGCCCAACCGCCCAGACCTGATAAAGGAAGGACCGGCTGAAAAACCATTTAGGCCGCCAAAGCGTCGTTTCGATCATGGCCCAGGAGCTGACTTTCGAGCTCAATGACCTGCTTCAGATAACAAAGCGCAGAATAGTAGTTTCCGCGTCGGATCATCTCGCAAAGCGTCGGGATTAGATCGGGTTTGATGGAAGAGAAAGCACCTTTTAGATCTTCACACGCTCTATACAGCGCAGGCAGTGTATCGTCTTCTTCAAGGTCTTTGGTGATCAGAAGCTGGATCGCATAATAAACTTGCTTCACCGGCGTATCGACTTGGTCTGGCCGCAACGCATCACGGCAGCGCAGAACCATAACGTCCGGGCTTGGCACACGAATGCGCCCCGGTTTGTCGCCGTTTTCCAGCATTGTTCCGTTTATGATGAAACGCTCTCCAGGAGCGAGTTTTAGCATTAATCCGGACATTCCTAGTCCCCTTCCAGCTTACTCTATCGCCGATTATGTTGCCTTGAGCCCCCGCATGATGGACTCGTTGATTTCGATCAGGTCTGCCAATTGCGCATCGCCTGAGAGCACTTGCATACTGTGCCGGCGGACAAAGACAGAGAGTTCCAAGAGCGACTTACGCGTCGCCTCTGGGAGTTTATTATCGGGATGGAGCAGGTCTGTGGTGAGGATGGTCCACAGTTCGAGGTTGCGATTGACGGCATCTGCCCATTTTGCCGCGTCGGTTTTTTCCTGATCCGCTGCATCTCGAAGAGCATCTGTGATCTGATCAAACAGAGCGTGTTCGAGAGATTTATTATCCGCGGTTCGGTTTCGAACTTCACCATACGCTTTGACAGCTAGAGCCTGCAATCAAGCCTCCAAAAAATCTAATAAAAAATCTGGAGCGCCCCGAAGAGCGCTCCAGACATTGGGGTTACTATCGGAAGAGTGACAGCAGAGACTGAGGCGCCTGGTTCGCGATAGACAGAGCCTGAGTACCAAGCTGCTGTTGTACCTGAAGGGCCTGAAGCTTCGCTGAAGCTGCTTCCATGTCAGTGTCAGTCAAACCACCGATACCTGTCGTCAGTGAGTCAACCATTGTTTGAACGAACTCGCTCTGAGTTTCGATCCGCTTCTGAGCGGAACCAAAGGCTGCAGCCGCGTCGATTGACTGGTCGAGAAGACCTTCGATCGCTGTCAGAGCAGATGTTGCGCCAGAGTCAGTCGTAACGTCGATCGTTGCAAGATCGCCAAGACCACCAGCAGACACACCAGCTGTACCGCCAGTAGAAGCGTTGGCTGTTACGCCGAGCGTTTCACCAGCATTTGCTGCGTTGTTGGTAAGCGTGATCGTGTCACCAGAGCGAGCCACTGTGTAGTTGGTTTCGCCAGTCGCTGAGAAGAATGTCTCAATTTGAGTTGCAAGGTTGGCCGCAACAGAGTTCACACTGTCATCGGCGTTTGCAACATATTCAAATGTCCGCTGACCAACGCTGTTCAGCTGACCTGCTGCTGTGTCATCAAGGACGATTTGATAACCATTGCCATCAGCGACCGATGTGATCTGGATGGCTTGAGTACCGCCACTGATCGCAACTGTATCGCCAGTTCCCGCATTGGTGCCGCCATTGTCAATAATTGACAAGTCAGCAGACTGGTTAGCTGGGGTGGTATTATAAATCGCAGCTGTGCTTGAGTTTGAGATCGACAGATCAGCACGTGCAACGTCGATGTAAGACGCTGAAACTGTACCGGCTGAAGAACGGTCGAGAGACGCGAGAACAGATACATCATCTGTCGTCGAACCATCAATCAAGTTCAGGCCGTTAAACTGAGCTGCGCCAACAATAGATCCAACCTGGTCACGGAGCGCCGCGATGTCGGTTTGGATTTTTGTACGGTCAACGTTCTCTTCTTGTGCAGAAACGATCAGCTCTTTCATGTCCTGAAGAACGCTCGTGACCTGCTCAGAGGCTGAACGCGCAACACCGACAGAAGAGTTACCGAGGTTCAAAGAGTCTTGAATCTGCTTAAAGCTTTCAACGTCTGTAGACATAACAGTTGAGATCGCCCAGATCGCAGCGTTGTCTTTCGCGTTAGACACTTTTTTACCGGTAGAAATTTCAGACTGAACCATTGCGAGGTCTTTGTTGATGCCGCGCAATGTTTCCAGTGCGACCATGGCACTGTTGTTCGTAAGAATACTAGACATTGATGCTTATCCTTATTTGGTTTGGTCCTAAGCGGGACTTTCTGTTCAATGCCATCCTGACACCCCGTTTTTACGGGAAACCACTCTTGGTTGTATTTACGGTGTTACTATTACAGGGTGTATATTTTCTTAATCGCGTTAGGCTTTGCTTTCGAAGCCGCCCCGCGCCCCTGAAAAGTGAACTTTTGATCCAGACTGATTGTAAGATCCGACCTGCGAGTCAGACTGCAGACGATCAAGCCGTGTGATCACACTCTTGAGTCCATGCTGCATCGCCCGCAAGTGACGTCCGTGCTCATCAGCGGTCGCTTGAAGCTTCACAACCCGCCGAATGAGCGCCTGCGGTTGATCACGCAACGCACCGCCTTCAATGGCATTTGCAAGATTGTTTAAATGCTCCAGCTTTTCTCCTGAGAGCGCATTCAGCTCACTGATCTGGCCGAGCACAATATGTTCGGCTTCCTGCTCAAAAACGTTTTCGATCGAGTCGAGGCACTCTTCTAAAGCTGCACTATTCATTGATCCGTCCTTTCGCTTGGGTATAGGCCGTCATTGGGCTTGGGAGCTCTTTATCGAGCAAGCCAAGCGGTTGTTGTTCTGCAAGGTCTTCGGCAATCGCTTCGACAAAGTAGCGTGAGAACATCGAGGCCCCCTCGCCACCACCAAGCGTCATGGCCTTTTCCAACCCAGTATGGGTCAAGAGCTCCGCCCATAGGAGCTTTTCGAACCGCAGCTTCGCGTCCTCGGACAGTTCAACTTGCGCAGATTGTCCCGCGTCCACAGAGGACGGGGCGGCGAGTTGATTGGCTGTTAGCGGCGACACTGGCTGCACATCGCTCTCCTTGGTTGGTGAATCAAAATTAAATTTAAAGTTGTTAATTACCTCTTTACGCGCTCTTGTTGTATTGGGCGCAGGTTTATCAAGAGAGCCCGATGATCTCTGTATTAATGTCTGAAGGTTTGGCTCCGTCGAACGGCGCTAAATCACAAGAGCCCCCTCGCGATGCGTCGCGATCCCCGAAAGACGAGAAGTTCTCGTCCTTTATGGAATCGCGTGACGAACGATCAGAGGTCGACCCCAAACAAGAGAATGAGGTCGCTGCTGCCGCTGGCGGTCACACGCCGACCGAACAGGCCGCGCCTGCTGGCGATAAGGCCCCTCTTTCGGAGACCGGGCGCACGGCGTCAGACGCCGCGCTCAATCTCACACCAGAGGATGCGGCAATCGCCGACCCATCGGATACTAACTCTAAAGACGTTAAAGGTGAAAACGCCGCCGCGATCAAAGGAGATCGCACCGCAATTGACCAGAGTCTTCCAGCCGCAGATCCGTCGGATACAGCTAAATTTCAATCCGACGCGCGTTTCTGCTTCTGCATCCATTTGCGCGTCGGATTGAAATTTAGCTGTATCCGACGCGCAAATGGATGCAGAAGCAGAAACGCGCTCAGCTCGTGGTGAGGCCGATCTTACGCCGCGCGCCACTGAAACTGATCCGCGCCTCGCCGCAACATCAGACACCGGCATCGATCCTAAGATTGATGAGAGCGATGTGCGCACAGTCTCAGAAACACCGAATGAGGCAGAGCTCAAATTCACAAATACTCCAGACCATTCCTCTGGTGACGGACAATCAAGACAGTCCGCCCCGTCAGGTGAAATCCTCCCAGCCGCTGACACTGACCTTGCTGCGGGCGTTTAAGTCCGCGAGTTCGCCTGTGCTGAGTTCGTCAGTGATTATTTTGTCAGCGCCCGC
>JBCBGS010000088.1:0-11600 GCA_038526515.1 Pseudomonadota bacterium
TTCCGCTGATCAAGAATTTGCGGAATCTCCGGAGTTTCGGAAAATCGTAGTCGACGCTTTGGGATACAGTTTCATCAGTGGGTACGATGGCGCGCTGAATGATTTCCTGTTGAACCGCGAGGACTGGCTCGCAAACGTAAAAGACTTGGAGACACCCGTGCACATGGTCTTTGGCCAACAGGATTCGCAACACTCTCCCGCCCTCATCAAAGGGTTCGCTTCTACGTTCAAAAACGCAACCTACGAGACAGTTCCTGACGCTGGAAGTTTAGTTTTCTTCCAGTCTCCAGATCGAATTGTTCAAGCAATTGAACGCGGCAAGCTGTGATCAGGAAAAAAAGATTCAGCATTCTTGCGGTCTTACGTAATCTGTAGCGCAACACTGGATCGAAGCCCCTCGGCGGCACCTAAGCTCGTCCAAACCACCCTCTCCATGTGAAGGCGGAGTAGAACGGAGTGACTTCGGAAAGCCCAGCATCTTGAAGGATTTCTGCGTCCATCTCCGGATCGTAAAGCTCCAAGTTCTCAGAGTTCGCTTTTCGAGCGGCTTCTGCAAGTTCTGGAGCCACACCTGACGCAATGACGAATTCGCGGTGTCGCGTGAGCCAAAGCTCTCGTGCATCCAAACTCTGAGGGAAACTGCAATGTACCGTGATGAAAGGCGCACCGGGCTTTAAGCGCTCTACAATTGCCGACACCGCGCTACGCCGGGCATCCGCATCCAAGAAATGCAAAGTCAAAAAGCTCGTGGCGGCATCGAACGGTCCATGGGGGGAATCCTCTGCGACACCATGATGATAGTCGATGCGATCTCCAAAATCTGACAATCGCGCCTTAGCTGCGTTCAACATCGGGAGCGCCGGGTCCACGCCCAGGAAGCTCCAATTCGGATTCTCGCGGGCGAACGCCTCGATCTCTAAACCGCCCCCTGCCCCATGGACGAAAACGGACGGAGACGGAGCGGAATACTCTCTGATCAGAACCGCCGCCATCTGGTGAAGCGCTTCGAACCCCGGAACAAAACTAGCGGGACCTTTTGCGTAATCCTTTGCATGATTGGGATCGTCAAAAAGCTCGAGGATTGGACGCGCCTTAACAGACATCTGGCTCTACTCCTGTGTAATCGCCTGGGTCGGGTGATTCCCCATCTAGTGGGATTTCAGCAGAAACAAGGCCCTCCATTTCTTTCACTTTGGCGGTAAGCATGAGCTGAATTTGCAACACAAACCGCAAAAATGACTTCGCATGCAATCAGGATTGAAGAGCCGTCTTGCATTCGAAGTCAAAAAATGCATTCGTTGCTTCCAGAACTGCATTTTTGGGAGGAAAGCCATGCGCCACAGATCAAAAATAAACCGATTTTTGCTTAGCGGAACCGCTGCGATTGCGATTTCAACAACGATGTCTCTCGCCTCGGCGCAAGACGGTGTAGAGATTGCTGACGACGAAAAGAAACTCGGCGTCATCACAGTGACCGCAGAAAAGAGAAGCGAAAGCACGCAAGACGTCGGTCAATCTATCCAAGCTTTTGACTCCGAAGGTTTGGAGCGCGCAGGTGTTGATGATGTGTCTCGCCTCGACCAAATTGTTTCGGGCGTAAACTTCGCGTTCGTCGGTAACGACGCCAAGTTCAACGTCCGCGGCGCCAACTCGACAAATACGTTCGGTGACGTTTCCTCAATCGTCGGTACGTTTGTAGATGGCGTCTACCAACCGCGTGCATCGATGCAATCGCGGGGCTTCTTCGATGTTCAACGCCTCGAATTCCTCAAAGGCCCACAAGGCACTCTTTACGGCCGCAATACTTTCGCAGGTGCGATGAACCTCTACACTAACACCCCTGACCTCTCGGGGTTTAGTGCAGGCGTTGAAGCAAGCTATGAGAGCTTCAACACCCGCCGTGTCGAAGGCTTCGCGAACATCGCGCTTAGCGATACGTTCGGCGTTCGCGTTGCAGCCTTCACCGAAAATGGCGACGGCTACATCGATAACCAGGTTGGTCCAAACCTAGGCGCGCCGAACGATGTCGGTATTCGCGTCAGCGCACTTTGGGAGCCGAACGAAGACCTGAGCATCCTGGGACGCATCAGCCACGTCAACGAAAGCGGCGTGGAAGCTGGTCTGTTCGGGTACACGTTCGTCTGCCGCAATGTCACAGCGCAAGGCCTGACAGATCCATTTGGCACCTCGCAGGACTGTGCGAACCCACTGCAAGGTTCAAACGGCTTCCCAAGCGCAGACCAACTTGGGCCATATGAAGTCGCACAAAACTTCGCTCCGGATGGTGACTTGGAGCAAACCCAAGCATCTGTGGAAATCAACTATGATGCTGGCCCAATCCTAATCAAATCTATCACGGGCTACACCGATTTCGAAAATCTGATCGGCTTCGACGGTGACTTTAGCCCTGTCGATCACACGCGCTTCTGGTTTGACGAGCGCAGTGAGAGCTTCTCTCAGGAAATTCAGTTGAGCTCTGACTATGATAGCCCACTTCAGTGGACCGCCGGCGCTTACTACTCTCAAGACGAGACACTGTTCAGCTTTTCAATCTTTGATGCGAACGTCGAAAACGCCAATCGTCCAAGCGTTGTTGGACCAGGCGGCGCGACCTTCCCGCTCCTGATCGGCACACCAATCGTGTCGGAAGACATTCAACTCGGCGGTTTCTTTGCGGATCTTGGCATTCGTGAAATCGACTATGTCGGCCTTTATGGTCAGGCAGAATGGTCGATCACGGATCAACTCCGCTTGATCGGTGGCTTGCGCTACAACGAAGAAGAGAAAACCCTCAAAGTCGGCGGGTCTAACTTCTCTGGTGCGAACCCACCGGTTATCGTGAACCCAGCTGTTGTCGCCAACCCGAACCTGCCATTCGTGCCAACAAACCCATACACAGTCTTCACCTTCAACGAGGATGCAACTGATGCGTCTCGTGGAAGCGTCAGCTTTGACAATGTGAACTGGCGCCTGGGCGCAGAATATGACCTCAATGATGAGATCATGCTCTATGCAACGGCTGCAACAGGCTTCCTCTCGGGCGCCATCACAAACAGCGGCGGCACCACAGACGAGCAGGAATCTCAAATTATCGAGGTCGGCTTTAAGAGCCAGCTGCTCAATTCAAGCTTACTCTTGAACGGTGCCTTGCACGTGACAGAGTACACGAACTTGCTCCGCCAAGTTCAGGAAATCGATCCGAACACCGGCACTGCTGTTACTCGCTCAGACAATGGCGGCCAGATCGATGCTTGGGGTATCGAAGTAGATGCGGTTTACTACCCAACTGAGAACATTCGTTTGGGCGCAAACCTAGCCTATTTGAACTCTGAGTTTGGTGACAACTTCTTCCAAGGTAACCCGTACCAATTGTTCAACGGGCAAGTTCAGTCCTCCATTTCAGTCTCTGGTGAAACAACACCATGGTCTCCAGAGCTGACTTTGAACGTGTCCGGCGACTATATCATCGAGCTTGGAGAGAACGGCACCATCACGCCAGGGATCTCAATCTATTACAGCGACGACTATTTCACATCGAACCTGTACTCACCGGATCCAAACCAGCTTCAGGACGCGTACACCAAGACCGACCTGAAAGTGCGTTGGGACTCAGCGAGCGGCATGTATTCCGTCGAAGGTTTCGTCGAGAATGCCGGTGATGAAGCTGTGCTGGCTCGAGGCAACAATAACTCAAGTGACGTTGTCCAAACGGGTTACCTCTATCCACGCAACTATGGCGTACGCCTGAAAGCACGGTTCTAATCGTGACGATCAGCGAGGCTGAAATTCACAGCTTCGAAGGCTAAAACAAAGAAGGAAGGAATCCTGCAGGGTTCCTTCCTTTTTTCATGACGATAAACAAAGATAGATGACACAGCGTGGGAGCGGGTTTTGGGAAATTTTGGATTGCTCAACTGGACGATCGTTGCCTTTTACCTGGCAGTGAACTTGGGTCTCGGCTACGCGATGAGCCGGCGCGTTAAGTCGGCAGACGACTATCAGCTTGGTGATCGATCAACACCTTGGTGGGCGATCGGGATCTCCGTTGTCGCTACTTATGTTAGCGCGCTATCCTTCCTGGGCGGCCCGGCTTGGGCTTACGGCGACGGGATGGCCGCCCTCGCCATTCACATCAACTATCCCCTCGTCATCTTCGTCGTCGTCGTCCTCTTCCTACCCTTCTTCTACAATAGCGGCGTGGCCTCCATTTATGAGTACCTCGAGCGGCGTTTCGGGATCGCGTCCCGCACGACAATGTCGGCTATTTTCCTACTGACCCAAACCATAACAAGCGCCTCAATTCTAACGGCGACCGCCGTCGTTATCACCTTCGCAACGGGTGTTGACGTACGCGTTGCCATTGTGGGCATGACACTGGTGGTCCTCGTATACACAATGCTCGGAGGCATGAACGCGGTTATCTGGACCGATGTTTTGCAAGGACTCATTCTGTTTGTGGGCGCTGGCGTGGTGCTTTGGGGGCTCTTGGGCGAAGTGAGCCCACTCTCGGCTGCGCTAAGTACGCTTGCCTCAGATGGGAAGTTGAACCCGATCCGGACCGATCTTGATTTTTCAGTTGCCCCAACTGTTTGGGCTGGGGTTCTGGCGATGACTCTGTTCCATATTACCGTCTATGGCACCAACCAGATGATGGTACAGCGCGCCTTGGCAGCCAAGACTCTCGGCGATGCCAAGAAGTCTTACTTGATGATGGGTTTTGCAGCTTTCTTCATCTATTTCCTATTCTTCTTCATCGGCGCCCTGCTCTATGTGCATTTCGAGGGTCGACCTTTTGAACAACCGAACGAGATCATTCTGGTCTTCGCGCAATCGCTCGCGATTCCTGGTTTGATGGGCATACTTGCTGCTGCCGTTCTGTCAGCGTCGATGTCGAGCCTATCGTCAGCGTTCAACTCGCTCGCGACTGTGTCTGTGGTGGGGTATTATCAGCGCTTCTTCAAACCGGAAGCGAGCCCGCAACACTATCTGACAATGTCTCGAATTTTCACAATCGTCTGGGCGGGGCTAGCAATCCCGATCGCGTTTGCCTTCGTGAATAGTGGCGGATCGATCCTAGAAACGCTCAGCCGTGTCGCGTCTTACTTCGTTGGAGCGAAGCTCGCGATGTTTGGGCTCGGCTTCTTATCAAAGCATACGAGCGAGCGCGGATTACTTGTCGGCGTCGCAGCTGGCTTTATCGGCTTGTTCGCGATCGTCGCGGGCGTGCCGATTATTGGTCTGGAGCCTGCCAATGTCGCATGGCCTTGGTACGTGGTAATCGGTGGCGTCATTAATATCATTGTCTCTTGGACGGCCAGCGTCTTAATCGATGGCTTTCAAAGCGATTGGCACGAGCAGACCGTTATTGGGCAACTGCGGAAGTTTAAAGCCGAGGGGCGCGCGGAGAAACAAGATGGCTGGTACATCGTTCCAGGTCGTGTGGATTCGATCGCTTGGCATCTCCTGCTCTTCTTTGTTTTCATCCTCCTATTCCTGTCTTGGTTCGGCACGCTTGGCGGTTAGTAAATGGCCTTCAATTGATATTTGCATTCGAATGCAAAAATGCTAAATAGCGCCTGTAATCAGGAGATCCATTATGGCGCGTTGGCTCAAAGAAGGCATTGATCCAGACATCAAACAAAAAGCTGATGCTCAGGTTCGCAAAACAGTAGAAGACATTCTCGAAGACATCGACACACGCGGCGATGCCGCCGTGCGAGATTTGTCGACAAAGTTCGATAAATGGTCACCTGAGAGTTATCGCCTGAGCCGCGAAGAAATCGATGCTTGTTACAAAGAGCTCGACGAACAAGCGATCAGCGATATTCGGTTCGCGCAGGAGCAAGTTCGCAACTTCGCTCAAATCCAAAAAGATGCGCTTCAGGATGTCGAAGTGGAAACGCTTCCCGGCGTGACGCTTGGTCATAAAAATGTGCCGGTAAACTCAGTCGGGTGTTACATCCCTGGCGGCAAGTATCCCCTCATCGCATCTGCACACATGAGCGTCGTGACCGCAAAGGTGGCCGGTGTACCTCGGATCATTGCGACCGCACCTCCGTTTGAGGGGCGCCCTCACCCGGCAATCGTTGTCGCGATGGACATGGCCGGCGCTGACGAGATTTACTCGCTCGGCGGCGTTCAAGGCATAGGGGCTATGGCAATCGGCACCGAGACAATCGCTCCGGTTGATATGATTGTTGGTCCTGGCAACGCGTACGTCGCTGAAGCCAAGCGTCAGCTGTTCGGCCGGGTCGGTATCGATTTGTTCGCTGGACCTACCGAGACACTGATCATTGCAGACGAGAGCGTGGACGAAGACTTCTGCGCGGCAGACCTGCTTGGACAAGCTGAACATGGCCCAACCTCCCCTGCTGTGTTGTTGACCAATTCAGAGGGCCTCGCGAAACGCACGATGGAAGCCGTTGAGCGTCAATTGAAATGGCTCCCGACCGCTGACGTTGCCGGGGAAGCCTGGCGAGAGTATGGGCAAGTCATCGTGTGTGACTCCTACGAAGAAATGGTCGAAGTCGCCGATGATATAGCGTCGGAGCATGTTCAAGTGATGACCAAAGATCCAGACTATTTCCTGGATAACATGACCAATTATGGAGCTCTCTTCTTGGGCCAGGAAACCAATGTTTCTTATGGCGATAAGGTGATCGGAACCAATCACACATTGCCCACCATGAAAGCCGCCCGCTATACAGGTGGCTTGTGGGTTGGTAAGTTTATCAAGACTTGCACCTTCCAGCGTGTGACACGAGAAGCTTCTGTTATGGTTGGAGAATATTGCTCGCGTCTTTGCGCTTTAGAAGGGTTTGCCGGTCATAAGGAACAGGCAGACATCCGGGTGAGACGCTATGGCCAGCAGCCAGCAGAAAAAGAAACCGTCTAAATCAGACCAAAACGTCGTACCGCTGATCAAAGGTCGGCGGGCGACGTCTTACGATGTCGCCAGACTGGCGGGCGTCTCTCAATCAGCTGTATCGCGCTGCTTCAAACCAGGCTCCAGCATCTCTGGTAAGATGCGCGAACGCGTGATGAAAGCAGCGAAGGAGCTGGAGTATCAACCGAACGCAATCGCGCGCGGATTGATTACACAGCGATCGAACTTGGTAGCGGTTCTCGTATCCGGACGTCTAAACCTCTACTATCCCGAAGTGCTCTTCAAAATCACCGAGGAACTCGCCAAGGCCGGTTTGCAAGCTTTGTTATTCACGGTGGAGTCAGAAGAGGATGCTGAATCCGTCATAGAGCAAGCCTGGCAGTATCAGGTAGATGCAGTGATCTCCGCCTCTCACATGTCTCAAGCGCAATACAAGGTGCTTGAGAAGCGCCAAATTCCGGTTGTGTTCTTCAACCGCTATTTCAGTGATCATCCGAACACCGTCGTCTATTGCGACCCGTCGGAACAGGTGCATGAGGTCGTCAAACAGCTAAAGACGCTTGGGCACCAAAAGGCTGCCCTGATCACCGGCCCCGAAGACAATATGGTCAGCCGCGAACGCTCGCGGATGCTCACGCAAAGCCTTGCTGAATTCGGATTTGATATCGTGCATGAGGTCAGAGGTGACTTCACATATGAGAGTGGGACATCTGCGCTTCAGGACATCAAACAGTCTTCATCAGCGCGCCCGACCGTTGTCATGTGCATCAATGATATGATGGCTATGGGCTGCATGGATGAAGCTCGTTTTGTGCTCGGATGGAGCGTGCCTGAAGACCTCTCAATTGTGAGCTTTGACGGCATCGGCATGAGTCAGTTTGCAAGCTACGAACTCACGACAATTCGCCAACCTATTGGAAGAATGTCTGAGGCCGCGGTTCGAATGATAACCGAGCGTGTAGAGCGCCCGGAACAGTCGCACGAGAAACGCGTATTTGAAGGCGCGGTTATTCCCGGTGGGTCTATTGCGCGGGCGCCCGCTTAGACGTATGACTTCGAATGCAAGTTCGGAGTGAAGCGTCATGACCACCAGCCAGGATCGAGTTTTAACAACACATGTCGGCAGCCTGCCGCGAACTCAAGAGGTCGTCGACTTTCTGTTTGCCCGTGAACGAGGCGAAGACTACGACCAAGCAGAGTTTGATAAAGTCATGGCCAACGCCGTGAGTGAGTCAGTGGCACGCCAGGCACGCGCCGGCGTTGACATCGTAAGCGATGGAGAGGCTTCAAAGATCTCCTATTCAACATATGTGAAGGATCGCTACACGGGTTTTTCAGGTGACAGTCCGCGCAACGCACCTGCTGACCTAAAGCTATTTCCGAGCTTCATGGAACGGCTCTCAAAGACCGGCGGCACAGCTACCTATTCACGTCCACAGTGCACGGGCGAGATCAAATCTCTTGGGCAAGACGAACTTAAAAGAGACATCGCTAACTTGAAAAATGCTATGCAAGAGCATGGCGTGGAACGCGGCTTTATGAACGCCGCGTCGCCGGGGGTTGTTGCGTTGTTTTTGCCAAACCAACACTACCCAACCCGAGAAGCATATCTGGAAGCCCTAGGTGACGCTCTAAAGTCAGAATACGAGACAATCGTTGAGTCCGGCTTAGACATTCAGTTAGATTGTCCAGACTTGGCATTGTCCCGGCAGATGCTTTTTTCAGATTTATCAGACGATGAGTTTATCAAGATCGCTGAAGTAAACGTTGAGGTTCTCAACCACGCCCTGCGTGACGTCCCGAGCGACAAAGTTCGCGTCCACGCCTGTTGGGGAAACTATGAAGGGCCGCATGTGCTCGACATTGAAATGGACAAGGTGTTCAGCACACTAATGTCGATCAATGCACGTTACTTATCCTTCGAGAACGCCAACCCGCGCCACGCACATGAGTGGGCTGTTTTTCGCGACCGCAAGAACGAAATCCCTGACGACAAGATCCTGATGCCAGGCGTCATTGATACAACGACAAATTTTGTCGAGCACCCAAAACTGGTGGCACAACGAATTGAGCGCTTTACTGACATCGTTGGAGAAGACCGCGTCATTGGCTGCAGTGATTGCGGCTTTGGAACTTTTGCGGGTTTCGGTGCTGTAGACCCTGAAATCGCTTACGCCAAACTCGCAACTCTTTCCGAAGGTGCTGCACTAGCTTCGGAGCGAACCAAGGTTTGAAGCTCAAATCACGCCTTCGAAATCAGGAGCCACTCGTTGGCACATTCTTAAAAACACCATCAGCGATGATCTGTGAGGTTCTGGGGCGGAGTGACTTAGATCTCATCTGCATCGATGCAGAACACTCGCCCTTTGATCGCAAAGACGTGAATGACTGCGTGCTCGCGCTCAATCATGTTGGCAAACCCAGCTTAGTGCGCATTCCGGCTAATCGCCCAGAGCATATCTTAAACGCGCTTGATTGCGGCGCGACCGGGATACTCGTCCCACACGTCATAACAGGTGATGATGCGAATGCACTCGCCGGAAACGCTCATTTTGGATCTGGTCGCGGGTATGCCGGGTCGACGCGCGCTGCGGGATATGGCGCACGCAAGATGGCGGAACATAAAGCCAAAAGCGCAGAGAGCACGACTGTGGTGGCGCAAATCGAAGATGCCGAGGCGCTGAGCAATATTGACGATATTCTATCTACCGAAGCGATCGACGCGTTCTTCATTGGCCGTGCCGACTTGTCGGTTTCGCTCGGGGCAGAAAGCGCTAATGAGCCACAAGTGATAGAAGCGGTCGAAATGATCTGTCGCAAGGGCAAGGAAGCTGGCGCCACGATCGGCATGTTTACGGAAGACCTATTAGAACTCCCGAAATGGCGAGCCGCTGGAGCGAGCCTATTCTTACTCGGCTCGGATCATGGATTCATGCTGTCTGGCGCATCAAGCCTGACGCAAGCTGTACGATCGCACTTTTAGATTCGATAAAACGCCTCAGCGACCGAACGGAACATGGCATCCCGCTCACTCGGATCATATTGTTCGCAAATACTCAGATAAGCGCCGAAAGTATCTTCGTAACTTGCGTACAATTTATCGACCGGAAAATTAGATCCGAACGCGACTCTAGAGGGTCCGAAAATCTCGATGACTTTGTGGATATGAGGCTCGATCGTTTCGCGCGTCCAATTGTGGTCGAACATCCCGAACCCAGACACTTTACAAATTAGATTAGGAAGCCTCGCAAGCGCACGCAAACCGGTCTCCCACTCTTCCAAGCTCGCCTTATCAAACGCGCTCAATGAGCCCGCGTGGCAAAGCGCGACTTTAAGTTCAGGGACCTTCGAGAACAGATCAGCACACGCCTTCATCAAGGGTGGCGTCAACTGAAGATCAAACGAAAGGTCCTTCTCTGCTAAGATCTTCAAGCCGCGATCGAAACTGACATCCGACAGGAGATTGGACGTCCCAGTTTTCCGGTCTTCTTCAGCGCTCCGCCCAATAATCTGGCGCACACCGCGCACGGCGCTGTGGGCGGTGTGCTGCGCCAAGTGATCTTGGACTTCCGGGTGTGTAAGGTCGCAAAACGGAATGATCGCATTTGGGAAACCATGCGTATCTGCCTGTGCTTGCAGCCATGCAGTCTCATTAACGCTATCGTCGACTTCAACACCGACTTGAATATGGACAGATTTGCGCACCGGGAGCGCACCAAAATCTGATTTAAAATCTGGGGCATGGTAGTTCTGTTGAATAGGCGCAGGATCTCCAAAGAAACGTACGACGCCCTTTTCCGCCAACCAGGTGTGGCGACACGTGTCCAAGTCCCAAAGATGATGGTGGGCGTCTACGATATAATCTGGCCCGCTCATGCTAATATCTCGCGGTTGCAATCTGACGACGCAGCGCCAGGTCATCCCAAATGGTAACCTGTTCTCGAACACGGCCATTCATGATCCGAAACTGCGTGACGCCTAACATGTAAATCGGCGCCTCATTCGGTGCACCATACTGCCCGGCTCCTGCATGAGTGCCCCTTGCAGACCATCGCAATGCAACGTCCCTGGCCTCGCCAAGGTATGGGATATCTGCGGCATGATCGACAGAGAGCTCCAAATCCGGAAACGCTTGGCGCAATGACGCGACCCAGGCTTGTATTTGATCCGGCCCATACAGGGAAACATCTCCGGGATACTGAGCCTCAACGCGATAATCATAAAGCTCGCGCAGGGTCGCCAAATCTGAACTCGAAAAACTCGCCCGCAACGCCTTCGCCGCTATACGAACTGCTTCGCTCGCGCCCTCATCTGCTTGCGCGCCCTCCCCGACATTGCTTCGATTAGCCTCGTGAAATTCGATGAGGCTGAAGCTATTGATTTTGTCTGCTTGAGCTTGCGACTTCGCCACACGATCAGCATCAAAACCAAGCTGTTGAACCGCTGCTAGATTGTCCCGCACCAGCCATTCTTCGATCACACGATTATCCTTGCAGAGACAATCGGCGATGGTTTGAATTCTGATCTGTTTCCCGGTGACCGGACCAAATTCGCTCGCGCCTTCATTGGTCATTTTTGATGTGATCAAATGCGATGAGTAAAACGATCCGTCGCCCTCGTCTGACCAGATAACATTGTCGGCATCGAGGCGACGATCCGGAAAAGCTTTTAAGGTCGCCCAAGTATTATCAACCACGGTTTGCGCGCCGCTAAT
>JBCBGS010000089.1:0-11479 GCA_038526515.1 Pseudomonadota bacterium
CGCCTTTCAGGGCGCACTTGGTTTGCGAGATGTCGCATTCCGCCCGGGCGACCGGGGTTGTGACGATTGCGCCTGTGATCAGTGTCGCCGTTATGAAGGTGGCAAAACGCATTCTGGAAGGACCTCGATATCTTTCGATCAAGACAACAGAGTGCCTGCTCGACCGAAACTGTCAGATCCGCCAGTGAGCCGCGTCTACTGGCGCTCTGACTCAATTGGCTTGCACTTCTATTCCCCTTCCTGTATGTCCGCGCTTTCGAGATTTTAGGGCCGGTCAGTAATCGTCCCGCAGCACACTCAAAGAGGCACCCGCGATGAAAGCCGAAGGCCATCCAGATTATCACTTCATCACCGTCGTCATGACTGACGGGACGGAGTATCAAACCCGCTCAACATGGGGCAGCGAAGGCGACAAGCTCGTCCTCGATATCGACTCTAGCTCGCACCCAGCATGGACCGGTGATCGCAATGCGAACCTGGACCGCGGCGGACGCGTGTCTCGCTTCAAAGACAAGTTCAAAGGCTTTATGTAAGCCGTTCGCCAAATGGCGATATGAATTTGAAAAGCTCGTCCCATCCGGGGCGGGCTTTTTTTTCGTCTCGATCGACTTAGTGTGCCCAAGGTGCGGGACGTTAAGGATGCAGGCATGACCGGGACTTCGGGACAAATGGAACCTAAGAGCTGGGAGGCGCTTGAGCGTAGAGACGGCTTTTCCGGGCTGAGAGACATCGCTGAGCGGGACACGCTTCCAAAACTGGAAGATGCCGCTCCGAGATTGGCAAATCCTAGCCCGATTAACGCGCTCTATGGGGGCGGCTGTTTCGTCGCCTTTATAGGCCTGCTCATTCTAGTCGGGTTGAGTTCGACCTTTGGCGTGTTTGGCTTTGTGGTCGGGCTGGTCATTGCGTTTTTTATGGCTAAGCCATCAATCGCGAAAATCGCCCAGTTCCAGATTGATCGCATGATCGCAGATCTGAGCTTCCGGCAATCTGTCTTCGCGCCACTCGCAAACCATGTCGAGCTGAAATACGTCGCTGCGCCAGGTGGCGGGCAGGGCATTGTCGCCCAGCAGAGCAAAGAAGGCTTTTTCCAAGATAGCTTCCGCCGTCTTCATGAAGCGCTGGAAACGTATAGTGGCCAAGACAAATCTGTTGTCGCGGCGCGGGCGTCCGGCTTGGTCGAGCTCGCGACCGTGATCCATATTGGCGGCGCTGACGAAGAAACCAAGAAAGCCCGCGAGACTGGTCTCACCCGGCTTGAAGATGGCTTTGCTGGCGACCATGCGGGTATGCATTTCGATGCCTTCGAAGTTGTTCGCTCGCCGCGGCGGACGGATGACGGCGCGGTTTATGAGGCCGAGCATGCGCTTTTGATCGTCTTGGAGCTGCCCCGCCCCTTACAAAGCACGACGCAATTGCGGTCCAAGAAAATTGGATGGCACAAGCCCGGTGAAGCGGACCGGTTAGAGCGGGTTCGATTAGAATCCAACGACTTCGAGGATGACTTTCAGGTCCGCTCGAATGATCAGGTTGAAGCCCGGTTCGTCTTCACTCCGGATGTCATGGCACGCGTCATCGATCTGGCGCATGGCGAACAAGTCCGCGCCACAGCCCAGGGCGATCACTTGGTGGTCGCTTTGGAAGGCCCGAACCGGTTTGACCTGACCAGTCAGGATACTGGGCTAGACGGCGATGCGGCCATCCGGCTCGCGATTCAGCAAATCGGCGAAATGCTCGACCTGGTCGAAACCGTCGCTGATGTGTTTGGAATTCGAGACTAGGGCACTCGCTCAACCGTTTGAATTTCGTAAAGCGGTGTTCCGTCGGTCAAATGAGCCTCAATGAAATCGACCGTCACTTCGGTCGGATCATTGCCGTTGATTTGAACACGGCTGGGGTCGACACTGCCGAATCCGTGCGGGCCATTTTCAATGGTGTAGAACGTATATGGTATCCCAGCAGCATCCGCTTCTGCAGCCAATGGTACGGCCGTGTCTTCATAGACCTGCGTCGTATCATTCGTTCCATGAAGGATATAGAGCGGCGGACCGTTGGCATCGATCAGCCCCGGCAGGAAGAGGCTCCCCCAATAGTCCACCGTCACGAGCGGGTCTGGACGGTCGATGAAAAAATCATCTAGCGCGTATGAAACGTGCAACGCCGTGATCGCCCCGGCCGATGATCCCCAAATTGCGAAATGGTCAGTGTCGAGACAGCGCGCCTCAGCATTCTCGCGCGCCCATTCTAGCGCGACTGTGGTGTCTTCAAACGCAGCGACCGCGGCGTTGAGTTGGTCGCGCTGGCGATCATCGAGGTTGAGTTGATCTGCCAATGTGAGCAATTCATCCAGCAAGGGCTGAAATTCAGCTGATACCAGCGGCAAATCTCCGACAAGGCGATAGTCCATTGAGAGACCTATGAGCCCGCGGCTCGCAACCGCCTCCATATTGGTTATCCAGGGCGCTGCACTTTTTGAACCGCCAGTGAATCCGCCGCCATGAATGCCGAGCACGAAAGGGCGCGGATCGGAACACTCTCCCTCAGGTTGGTAAATATCGAGCAGCAGATCTACGGCGCTATTCTCTACGAGTCCGCTGCCATAGACGATATCGGTTTCGCTTTCTAAAGACGGCGCAGTGGCCGGCGGCGGTGGTGGCGGCGGACTGATGATTATGGGTTGCTCTGCGGGCGTGCTGCCGCCTCCGCCCGAGCAAGCGGCACAAAGCGCAGCCGCAATAGTGATGGATATGCTTTTCATACACGACCCCAGATAGCCTCTAACGGTCTTGTAACGATCCGATTTCCCCGCTCCGTCGCGATGGACTCACTTTGGGTCGGGATTCGTGATGATTGATAAAGACCACAAATGTAGTCAAAAGTGTTTGACTTATTGTTTTTCGATATGTAAGAAGAGGGGCGTTCAGGATCTCTAACACCGTTTATGGAGCGAACCCTCATGATCCGCACTTTTACTGTCGCCAGCCTGATTGCGCTTGGCTTTGCTGGCGCCGCCAGTGCTGAAACCCGTACCTATGATGTTGGTAGCTTCACCGCCATCGACATTTCCGCCGGTCTCGATCTCAATTTTGAGCAAGGCGCAGCCGGACCCGTCACGGTCGAGAACAAAAAAGGCGACTTCAGCGATATCGTGGTCGAAGTGAGAGGCGATACGCTCGTTCTCAAGCGTAAGAAAAACAATTGGGGCTGGGGCCGCAAGCGCCAGCGCTATGATATCACTGTCAGCGCACCAGCGATCAATAGCGTCGAAGCTTCTTCGGGTTCTGATGTGATTGGCCGCGGCATGACCGGCTCGCAGATCTCGATTGATGTCTCATCAGGTGCCGACGTAACACTCACAGGTGTCGAAGGCGGAACCGTCACGATCGAAACGTCCAGTGGCTCTGACGCCTCCGTTTCAGGAACATGCGAAACCGTTCGCGCTGATTCCTCATCAGGCTCCGACATCGAAGCCCAAGACCTGGTTTGCCAAAACGGTATGGCCGATGCGTCTAGCGGTTCAGATATCTCCATTCATGTCACGGGCAGCGTCAATGCAGAAGCGTCCAGCGGCGCTGATGTCGATGTCTATGGTGGACCGACAGATGTGACCTCTGACAAGTCTAGCGGCGGCTCTGTTTCGATCCGCGGCTAAGACGAACTATTCGAACTGAAAGTCATCTGCCTTATAGCCCGGATCTGGCCAGGAGAGATTCATGTCCTCCAGCGCGCCGCGCACGATCCGGGCAATCATAGCATTTCGACGAGTGCGGCTATCGGCCGGTACAACATACCAAGGGGCATGCGGTGTTGAGCACCGCTGCACCGCGGTTTCATAGGCCGACATAAAGTCTGGCCAAAGCTTACGATCCTCGAGATCACCCGGGTTAAATTTCCAAAGCTTATGCGGCTCCGTCAGCCGCTCCCGCAGGCGAATGCCTTGCTCTTCATAGCCAACATTCAGCATGAATTTCAGGATCTTTACGCCGTTCTCTGACAAGTGTTTTTCGAACGCGTTGATCTGGTCATATCGCTGTTCAACTTTATCAGCCGGCGCAAAGTTCCGAACCTTCACGACCAAAACATCCTCATAGTGCGAACGGTCGAAGATGCCGATGCGGCCCTTGCGCGGAACGGCATCATGGATGCGCCAAAGATAGTCGTGCGCAAGCTCTGTCTTGCTTGGCGCTTTGAAGGCGCGCACTTGCATCCCAAGCGGGCTCGTCTCAGCAAACACATTGCGAATGACACCGCTTTTTCCCGCCGTATCCATGCCTTGCAGGACGACCAGCAGGGCCTGATCGCGATTGGCATAGAGCTTGTCCTGCAGCTCATTAATCGCCTCAGCATCGTCTTTCAGACTCTCTCGAGCGTCTTTCTTATCAGGAAAGAGCGAGCGGTCGCCGGAGTCGCGTTTCGACAGATCGAAGGCAGCCCCGGGCTGCGCAATGAGAGCATTTCGAACATCATCAATCTTGGGTTGGGACATAGTAAACCTCTGCAATTTCGACCGTATTTGAAGCTAAGTTCGTCCTTTAAGCAAATGGGTCGGACAGTTTGAAAACGGCCGAAAATAGAAATGTAGAGACAATTACACTGACACACGATGAGTGTATCGATGGCCCATGCTCCAACTAAATGAGCGGTGATCGATTTGAGAAGTTTCGCATCGGGTCTGTGTTTGCTCAGTTTGAGCGCTTGTACTTCTGTCGATAACTTTTCTAGTGATCCGGAAGCAGTATGTACTCCAAACAGCGTTGATCTCAGCTGGGCAGTCTCGCTGATGTGGAACGACTTTCGCGATATCGAACTCTCAGTGGTTGAGACGGATGCCCCCGATGGTGCTTTTCCAACGCTCCCGCATCGAACACCAGCCGCGAATGGCTCCTTTCCAGTTTCAATCCCTGAAGGAACGACTCGGTTCGGCATTTACGCCCGCGGCACGATCGCGACCGACCGAGACGAGTTGGTGGTAGAAGGGCTAGGCGCCGAGATCCAAGACGGCATGTTCACTTTTGAACCGGTTTGTCGGGCTGACGGGGCCGTCGAGGGTTGGGACGTGATACAGGTTTCAGGGTTTGGTCCATCTGTTAGACCACGCGCGATTACCAATGTGTCCGACCGAGAAATTACCGTGTCCCATCAGGGAGTCGATCGCGTCCTGTGACCAGGCGAGACGAGCTCCGCCTGGAATTCTACGTCCCTACAAGGAGGCTGGAGCATTGCAGCGGATGCGCGCACCGCTGAAATGGTCGTGGAGCGCTGCGATATTCCACGTGAACGCGGCGGCGCCGTCAGCCCTATCCCGAGGGATGATGGTACGCTCGCTGTTCGGGTGCAGCCCCTGTCGCTCGCTTACACGTACGCGTGTGACTGAACGACTGAAGGAGTGGTGGACGCTAAGTCTCTGAACAACGACTATTCATCGCTCAGCGCATAGAGAACCATGCCATAGAAACACGGTTCGCTGGAGCATTCGGTCATGCTCACGGTCGCACTGTGCTCTGAAAACGGACGACCCACAAATTCAAGCATCGGGAAATCGGTTCGCTCCGTCGTTTCTGCAATCGCGTCCGGATCATCCGAAACCATCCTCGCGTCAATTTGAAGGTCCAAGGCCTCGCAATCCTGGTCGCAAACCGCGACCGCGACATAGCGTTCTAGTATTTTGACGTCCTCGAGTGCGATCACGTCCTCTGAACCTGTCGTCAGCATACCTCTATGCTCAAGCATTTGCGTGACTTCGCGTCCGTCCCGATTTGCGGCTTCTGTAACTTGCTGGCGGATGGCCACCAACTGGCGATCGATGACGCCAGTATAGTCGCTAGAGCTGTCCGAAGCTGGCTCGGCATCCGTTTTGAAAATACCAACCCCGTAGAAACAGGCATCTGTTTTACAGGTCACCATGTCCACCAGAAGTTTGTAGTAGACCGTATCTGCGTCGGTTTTGAATTCGAGAACCGGAGCATCGTCATCTTCAACGTCGGTGTCGAGCGTCGTCCCGGATGGGTCGTCAATCTGAAGATCCAGATCCCCGCAGTCGCCGTCGCAAACGCCGACAATCAGGTAGTTCGTGTTTGGTTCGAGCTCCGTTAGATAATAAGCACCGTTCCGCTCTTTATCGGTCAGGCTGATAATCTCACCGACGCGGAGCATCTGCCGATCGGATTGCTCCACAATCGGCTTCATGCGGGTTTCAACATCATCGAGCTGTTTGGTGATGATGGAAACGTACTCGGTATTGTCGGCAGTGGCCGTCGTCGAGATGGCAAGGCCAGATACAAGTGCAGCAGCGATGAGTCGTTTGAACATGGACGCAGTTTCTCCCCCGAGTTTTCACAATACCGAGCATGGTTCTGCTTTGAAAACAAGCGGGTAAGCTGCAGCTATCGCGGTTGCAGACGGAGGCTAATCAGTTGATTGATGGTTCGGTGACGTAAACCGATAGGACTCTAGCTTCGGGTCAAATTCCACCGCTAAATCAAACAGAGCATCCGCGAAGGCGTCGATGTCCGATCGTCCGTGGCACTGATGGCGCTTTACGGCCCAAACCGTATCAGCAGAAAGGTATTTGGCCTGAAGCCTAGCGCCGTCGACGCACACTTTCCCAACCGCACCTTCGCTGTTCGGTGCATTTGCAACGAAGGGCTCCGGCGACGGCGCAGTGTCTAAGTTCTGCTCCGATAGAGTCTGTTTGAACTGAGTAACCCGGTCTGCGGGCACCTCGAGAAAGACCGATCTGTACTCACCCGCAAAGACGCCTGATGTAGTCTTCTCAAGATCCGCACGCCCGACAAAACTGGTAAGGTACCACTTGCCGCTCTGGCCGGAGAGAATAATCGAATTTGGTGACAAGCTTCCCAAACTGATCAAGCGTTCGGCCGCATAGATCTCCTCTGCCCGATCTTCAATTGGTTGGGACTCAGCGCTTCCTTCTGGATCATTCAAACTAAAAGCCGTCCGGCAGGCATTCGGGAGTTGGCGTCTTAAGTCTTCGATTTCGCAGCCAAACGCTTCGAAGCGCTGCACTGGGTCTGCATGCGAAAGCTGACACCCAGAAATACAGATTAATAAACTCACCAGCGCAATATTTCTCATATGTTTCCTCAAAAGTTAGAAGCCGCGCTAAAAAAGCGCGGCTTCTAACTTTTAACAAGTTAAACTTGTTATGAAGAATAGTATTCGACGACCTGAGCTGGTTCCATTTGAACTGGGTAAGGAACGTCGGAAAGTTCCGGCATGCGGATATAGGTTGCAGTCATCGCTTTTGGATCGACTTCAATATATTCCGGCAGGTCGCGCTCTGGAGAGCCAAGGGCTTCAAGAACGAGCGCCATGTTGCGAGACTTTTCGCGAACTTGAACAACGTCGCCTGGCTTCAGGCGGTAAGAGCCAATGTTGGTCTTCACGCCGTTTACAGTGACGTGACCGTGGTTCACGAACTGACGGGCTGCGAAGATTGTTGGCACGAACTTCGAACGGTAAACAAATGCGTCGAGACGAGACTCGAGCAGACCGATCAGGTTCTCAGCCGTGTTGCCTTTACGGCGGGCGGCTTCAACGAAGGTTGCGCGGAACTGTTTTTCAGTGATGTCGCCATAGTGAAACTTGAGTTTCTGCTTGGCCATCAGCTGCATACCAAAGTCAGAAACTTTACCACGGCGGTTTGGACCGTGCTGACCTGGCTTGTTTGGGCGCTTGTTAACTGGTGATTTGGGGCGTCCCCAGATGTTCTCGCCAACACGGCGATCAATCTTGTACTTCGCCGAGTGACGACGTGACATATTAGACCTCAATTTTTGACGTGGGCTGGTCACTCTCTTCGTGAAAGTAACGATTACAACGGCAGCGCCACACCGACCCGTCCTGAAGCGGCGTGTAAAACAAGATTAGAGGCTAAGAGTCAAGCGCCGCCTTCAGCAAAGCAAGGGCTGAAGACGGCGATCGCTGGTTTAGGATTTGAATTCGAACAATCCAATTGAATTCCCATCTAAATCTCGGGCGTAGCAGAAGTGCCCAGCAGGGATTTCAATATTCTCAGATTCGACCTTTCCACCGGCGGCCTCGAGCCGGGGGCGCGCGGCTTCCAAACTGTCTGGAACGACGAGATGAATGGTTGGCCCGTTCTCGGACGGTGTTCCTGGATAAAGATGCCCAGAGACGCCGCCGGCCTCGTCACCCACGGGGAACATCACCAAATCATTAGGTCCGCCATCTTCGATCTTAAGCTCCATATCGAAGACCTTAGCATAGAAATCCCGAGAGGCTTCGAGATCGGTCACGGGGATTTCGAACCAGCAGGCAAAGTGATTAGGCGTAAAAGTCATGGGAGGGCTCCTTCTGTGATTGGTTGAGGCCTGACCCTATCAGAGGCTCCTGCCAAACTTTGTCAGGAATGAATTCGGGCCCCGATTGACGCGGCGAACCGCCTTGACGTGCGCGTCACCTTCCCGCCCCATGCAGAAAACAGAATTCAGGAGGATCTTCATGACGGACTTAACAGGCAAAGTGGCAGTCATCACTGGCGCCGCGAGCGGGATCGGCGCGTCCGGTGTTGAAGTGTTCGTCGAAGCTGGCGCGCAAGTCGTTGCCGCAGATCTTCAGGATGATAAAGGCGCTGCACTTGTTGCCCGGTTTGGTGAAGACAAAGTCGCCTACCAGCATTGCGATGTGACCGACATGAAAGCGCTCGAAGCTTTGATGCAGTCAGCAGTCGATACGTTTGGCGGCCTTGATATTCTTTGGAACAATGCCGGAAGCGGCGGGACCTCGAGTTCCGTGGAAGAGCTCGACCTTGATGGCTACAGCTTCACCATGGACTTGCTGTTGAAGTCTGTTTTTGCGGGAACGCATTTCGCCGTTCCGCACATGAAGGCCCGCGGCGGCGGCAGCGTGATCAATACGTCGTCCATTTCGGCGGTGTGCGCAGGATACGCCCCAATCACTTATTCCGTCGCAAAGAAAGCGGTGGCGCATTTCTCGAAGCTTGCGGCCGCAGAACTCTCCAAGCACCAAATTCGGGTCAATGCGATCCTGCCTGGTTTCATCGCCACGTCGATCTTCGGCGCGTCCTTGGGCTTGCCGCGCGAGCAAGCCGATCAGATGGCCGAGATGGTCGCCCAGGCGGGCGGGGCGATGCAGCCTGTTGGTCGGACCGGCAAGGGCGAAGATATTGCGAATATGGCGGCGTTCCTGAGTTCAGATGCGGCAGGGTTTGTCACCGGCGGCGAGTTCGTTGTGGATGGCGGCATCACGGTTGGACCGCCGCACAGTTGGAACGAACAACTTGGCGGTCCGATCCTGGACGCGCTTGGGATTACGCCCGAGCAGGCGGAGCAAATGGCAGAGGCGATGCGCGGCGGGCAGGGCAGCTAATCTAGGTCGTTAGACCTGGGATCGCCTCAACCTGTTGCAATAAGTCTTCCGGCGTGGTCGACCGAGCGACCTCAGTTCCGCGATCGTCGAACAGAACAAATTCGCCGTTTGACTTGCGCAAGGGAAAGCGGCGCCAGTGCGCCTGTGTGCGGTAGAGCGTAATCTCATTGGGGTCTTCACCGCTGGCCGACCAGCCGGTCCATACATGATCCGCTGGAACAGATCGCCAAAGGCGGTCTATAGCGTCTAAATCGGCTGCGGAGAAATTGTTCATGTCAGATAAGGGGGAAGAATCCGGTTACGAACAGGTTAACAGGACGAAGCTCTCAGGCAATCTACGCGGCGCGTTCGTCATGGTCCTGTCCGGGGTCGGGTTCACGTTCTACCTCCTCCTCAACAAACTCTTATCGGCGGATGTCCATCCCGTTTTCCTGGCCTTTTGGCGCGCGTTTTTTGGAATGACCATGGCGCTGCCATTTGTGGCTGCACTCGGCTTCGACAAGATGAAGACGAAGCGACCTTGGCTGCTCATCTGGCGAAGTCTGTTCGGAACCCTCGGCTTTACCCTTGCGATTGTCGCGGTGTCCGATTTTTTCACGCTGACTCTCGCGCAGTTCAATGCGTTCAGTTTTACCCGCCCGCTCTTTGTGACCCTCCTCGCGGCGCTTGCGCTACGCGAATTTGTCGGACCGCATCGCTGGGCCGCTTTGGTTGTTGGGTTCTTAGGCGTCCTGATTATGGTCATGCCCGGTCTGTTTTTCTTCTGGCAGCCGGGCGCGCTCGATATGAGTGGCTTTGATATGGGCAGTTTGGTGGCGCTCATTAGCGCGTTCAGTCTGGCCGCCGCGATTGTGATGGTAAAATTCCTGAGCGCTGAACTGCCCGCCATGGTCTTGTTATTGTACGCGAACCTGTTCTCGAGCATCCTGCTGGCACCGTTTCTATATATCTTTTGGCATGATGTCTCGGCGCAGGATTGGATGCTCATCCTCGCCATGAGTGCGTTTGGGTTCGCGTCGCAATTTTGCTTCATCTACGCGATGAGTATTGGCGATGCGTCTTTCTTGTCCCCCATCGATTATCTCCGCTTGCCCATGTCAGCGGTCGCGGATTTTTGGGTGTTTCGTTTGATTCCCGGCGTGAGCGTTTGGATTGGCGCAGCGATCATCGTCGTCTCAACGTTCTATATCGGTTGGCGCGAACGCCGGAGTGCGAAACAGAAATCGTGAACAGGCGGTCTCTTGTGAATATCGAACAAATCGTTCAGTATTCCATTAGGAGGCCTTCACATGACTAAAGTTCTCGTCACCGGCGCCACCGGTTTTATCGCGTCGCACACCATTCTCGCGCTCATCAATAAAGGCTACGAGGTCCGTGGGACGGCGCGCTCTGCAAGTAAAGCCGAGCAGCTGAACGCGACTTTGAGCAAATATTCGGGCAAACCGATTGAGATTGAGCTGGTCAGCGCCGACCTCACAAAGGATGACGGATGGGCGGAAGCCATGGAGGGCGTCACCTACCTCCAGCACCTCGCCTCCCCCATTCCGAGCAACCTTCCTAAAGATCCGAATGAATTAATCATTCCTGCGAAAGAGGGTGCCCTGCGTGCGTTGAAGGCCGCAAAGGCGGCTGGCGTGAAGCGCGCCGTGATGACCTCCTCTATGGCGTCAATTGCTTATGGGTGGGGCGATAGCCGTCCATCAGTTTTAGACGAAAGCCATTGGTCAAATCCGGACAATCTCAAAGACAATACCGCCTATACGCGGTCTAAGGCGATCGCGGAAAAAGCGGCCTGGGATTATATTCAGGGCGACGGCGCAGGGTTGGAGCTGGCGACCATTAACCCGGTTGCTGTGCTTGGGCCCGCCATGAGCGCCGATGTGTCCGCGTCGCTCGAGCTCGTGACCCAGCCAATGCAGAATAAGGTTCCGGCCTTTCCCAAATTGACCTTCGGGATCGTTGATGTTCGCGATGTTGCGCACGCTCATGTGGCTGCGATGGAGAAACCAGAAGCGGCCGGCGAGCGTTTTCTCGTTGGCGATAAGATCCTCAGCTTGCGGTCTGGATAGGCTTCGCGAAGGATCTCGCCAATCTGCGTGAAGCTGAG
>JBCBGS010000090.1:0-11459 GCA_038526515.1 Pseudomonadota bacterium
TTCAATGTTCAATCCGGCCGCTCGTGTTTCTTTTAGATCGAGACGTCCAAAGAGAATCGGGAATATCCGCCAAGAAACGCGCCCCTCTGTGGCGTCCAGCCAAACCCCGTTTGCATCACTGACTCTAATCCTGTCTGCTTCAATACCCGAAAATAGATCACCATGGACACGATCAAGCGCAATTGTTTGCCCCCGAACCGATAGAGCTTCGACACGGCTTTCGACCAAAGAATGCGCCATCGGGGTCATCAGAAAAATGCGTGCGCCAATGAGCAAGCTCAAAAGCACTAAACCCGCGATCAACCCTGCGCGTCTCCACGGTCCGTCTAAGTAGGAACGCCAAGCCATTAGAAGGCCTGCCCAATGCTAACATAGACCTGAACCGGATCGTCACCATCGCGCGGATCAAGCGGTGTTGCTAAATCGAAGCGGATTGGTCCCACTAGCGTGTCATAACGCACACCGATGCCGCCTGAGTATCGCACATCGTCGAAGTTTGCCGACTCGTTCGCGACCACACTGGCCCCATCGAGAAAGGCGACGAAACCCAGCGGCCCATCGCGCCGCCATCGCATCTCGCCTGAGACTTCGAGAAGGCCTTTGCCGCCCGTTGGCGTTCCGTCGGCAGCGCGTGGCCCAACTGATTGGTACTCGAACCCGCGCGCGCTTCCCCCGCCTCCGGCAAAGAAGCGGCGGCTGACGGGTAATTCTTCCAATGCCGCGCCAAAAACAAAGCCTGAGCGCAGCCGAGACGCTATGACGAAGTTCGCGTCCTCATCGAGCTTTTGATATGCACTTAACTGGGTGTTCAATGATAGATATTGCGCCTCGCGATCACCAATCACGACGCCTGGTTCGGCGCGCGTATCCACACGCCAGCCGGACGTGGCGTCCAGCGGATCATCGGCATAGTCAAATCGCGCCCCGATCGTTGAACTTAGTATTTGTTGATCACGCTGTTCAAACGCGTCTTCTTCTCGGGTAAATTCGCTCCCCAGCCCAAGCGTGAAGGACCGCTTTCGAGAGGCTCGAATTTCATATGTTCCAGACAGCGTCAGAGACTCTCGATCAAACGCATCCGTTTCTTCGCGGCCACCTTCTGCTGATAGAACGAGAGTCCGATCAAAGGCCAAGAAGTTCGGGATCCGCCAGTCTATGCCGAGCGCTCGTTCGAGAGTCGCTACGGTCGCAGTGGCGGTGATCGTATCGCCCCGGCGCGTCGCATTGCGCCGTGTGAGACTACCTGTGAACCCTGGCCCTTCGCTGGTTGAGAAACTGGTCCCAGACGTCAGAGTATATCGCGGACGCTCTTGCAATTGGACGATGACATCGCGAACCTCATCTCCATTCGGAAGAGTTTCGCTCGCAGTATCCGCAATTTGCACATTCGTCAGACCGTAAAGGCGGGTTGCGTTAAACCGCCTTGAGAAAGCACTTAACACGCTGGGATCATAGACTGTCCCGGGTTCAAAAGGGATGAGTCGATCGAGGTAATCCCGCCGGGTGCGTGTGTTTGTAGGATAGACGACCTCTCCCAAAACGATCCGCGGACCGACATCAATTTTGTACTCAATGTCGAGCGTCGCCGCATCCCGGTCACCGATCGTCTGACGCTCTTCAGCCCGCGCCTCAGCATACCCTGAAACCCTGAGGGCAGTGACCAAACCTGCTTCTTGCGCAATCACACCAGCCGGCTCCGCGAGATCGCCGACTTGCAAGACCAGAACGTTCGAAATCGCTTCTGAAGCTGCGGCACTCAGTTTAGCGCCGCCCATATCGGTCGTAATTGCGCCAATGACGAACCGAGGCCCGGGCTCGACTTTCACGCGCGGCACCGGGCGCTCTCCAGGTTCAACGGCGTACGAGATGTCGGGCGCGAAATACGCTTGCGAGTTCAAATAGTTTTCGATCCGCTCCGCTGCACGACGCGCTTGCCGACGAGCTTCAAACTCTGTTTCGGCCTGGCTCTGACCATCGAGTTGGTCCTCTATTTGCCGCAGCAATCGATCTGATGCGGTTTCGCTCGAAACGTTCACGGTCTCTGCATTCACAATGCATAGCGGTAGAGACAAACATAGAAAGAGGATTGAAACCGATCGAAGTGTCACAGGAGACGTTCTCGTAATCTACTTAATGTGCTTCCAAGTCCGCCCCGTCTAAACCGGGGAATATCTGAAAAGCCTTAACTTTCATGAGCCGGCTGTGCCGACCCGGCGGGCGATCTAAACCTTGCCAAAATCGACGCCACAAACTCTCTCTCAAAGAAAAGCAGCAGAATTATGTAAGCGCATGCTCCGATTGCCACACCACCGACCAAACGGATCCCGTCATCTAGGATTCCTTCTGTCTGCCCCACCCAGATCATAACCATGCCCGCCATGAGAATAGACGCGATGGCCGCCCCCGCTCCTGCCTTCAACTGATGCCATAAACCGACGCCAATCTTTTGTTTCAAAAAATACGACCCAAGAGGCCACGTCACTAAGGTCCGAACCATTAGGAGAGCCGTGACGGCAACGATCCCAAGCGGCGCAGCAAATGGGATGCCTGCGATGATGATTATCAGCGCCGTGACCTGAACGATGAGTGGACGCTGCGTTTCTCCTACGCCTCGCAAAACAGCGACATAGTTTGAGGTCATGGCAAACCGCATTCCAAGGAGCATGAGCATTTGTGTCGTTACGATCGCAGCCGTCCAGGACTCTCCGAATGCGAGTGGAATAAGAATCGGGGCGATTGCGACGATGCCTAAGAAGCAAGGCATGGCGATGACCGAAACGAATTGAATTGATTTCAAGTAGAGGTCTCTCAAAGTCTCTAAGTCGTCCTGCAAGCGACCGGTCACGCTCAAGGCGACCGACCCCAAAGGTCCGAGAACGAGACTAGACAGGACATTGAAAAGCCGTGTCGCCAAGGCGAACACGCCGAGCGCCGCTTCCCCAAGAAAGTAACCGATCGCCAAACGCGGGATTTGATTTTGCGCAGTGCCAACCAAGCTCAACAAAAGGCCCCCAATCCCAAACTTTCCGACAGATTTGATCGCTTGAACGTTCGGCTTGAGTTGAGGTCGATAAGAAGACACCGCATACGCCCCGACGCATCTGAGGCTTATTCGGGTCAGCTCCATGTAGACGAGGCTGTAAACACCAAACCCATTGAGCGCCATCCCGACACCTAGGGTGCTCGAAACAGTGATGGCGATTAGCTCTACTGTGCTCAACACTTTGAAGCGTAGGTCTCGCATCAAAATTGCGACTGGCGCGGCGGCGAGCGCGTTAATCGGGATAGCCAAGGCGCAATAAGGAAGGATTTCCCCAACCTTCCCTGGAACAAACATTGCGATAATGGGGAAGACGATGATGCCCAGCAGCCCGAAAGGAGCGGATATCCAGAATCCTGCGCTGCGTTCTTCATCTGATAGTGTTTTTCTTTGAATCAACGCTTCGACCAAGACACCGGCCACAACCAAATTCCCGAAAGCAACCATCGAAACGGCGAAGGCATTCGTTCCGATCACGCTTGGCCCAAGAATCCGCGCATTGATGATAAAGGCGACCAAACCAATGACCGCCCCTCCCCACTGACCGACTCCAGACCAGAGCGCCCCTTTTAGGGCGGCATAAGTCACTTTGGATGGTTTGCGGTCTGCGGCCATAAGAGCTGCTCTTGCTAGATTAATGCCATTCTCAGATCGTTTCGCGAACAAGAGTTCCAAACCGTACATTCAGTGATGTCCTTCATAGCCTAATCGTTAGCTGGCCTAACGCTTGCATCGGGGACACCGAGCACCGTTTTTCTGGTGCCAAATGTGCGGTGACATAGGAATGATTTCGAACTTAGAATCTGAGCGCGTGATTGAGGCGTCTCAGCGCGGCTCCAAGCTGAAAAACACAACGCGTCGAAGCGATTGGTTGCTAACTAACGATCGAGACTACTTTCGAGCTGGTGCCATAGTTGAAACCATTGGTGGGTGCCGAATTGTTCGCGTTGACAGCTGCCAAGGTCTCTCCGCGGCCTGTGTCGTCGAATGTGACGATACCGATCCGGACACGCTGCGTGGAGTTTGGCGTCGACTCGCAGATCTGAACGTCAGCGAGTTCAGGACCTATCTTCGTGGTGAACGCCAGGTGGAGGTCTTAGAGGCGTTAGGTTGCGATCGAACTGTTGAAGCAGCGTATCATGCGAAGGTGGATGAACTTGCGTACAGGCCGATCCCCGATCACATCAAAATCAGACCGATCTCTCGCAACGACGATGCAATTAAGGTTGCACTTCTGAACCAAGATTCGGCGAGACCAGATGGAAAAGACTCACCCGCAGAAGACTATATCAAGCTTGAACGATGCAAGATCGAAGCTGGGTATATGAAAGGCTTTTTGATTGAGGTTGAGAACGAACCGGCCGGGTTCTTTTCGCTATCCCCTCAAGGTGATTTGGTTCGTATGAAAAATCTTTTCACTGCCCCTCGCATTCGAGGCGCCGGCTGTGGCGCGGCGATCGTAAGTTTCGCTCATCAGTATGCAGCAATGACGGGTCGCGAGCATATCGGTGTGTTTGCGATTCAGGGAGGCGCAGGAGAACGGCTTTACGCGCGAAACGGCTTAAAAGTTGTGGGCGCGCAAACGGAGTATAGCGCAAGCGTCTCATCCCTTGTTGGAGCAGAAAAATGACCCATCAAGTCGCTGAATTGGATACAGTCCACCTTGCAACGGAGTACGCCGAAAAGGGCTTTGTCCTTTGGCCAAAGTATATTCCCTCGACGCGAATTGAAGCGTTGCTCACTTCTTGGGAACAACTGTGGGATCGCGCAGATGCGTCTACTCAAAACGATACGGTCCTTTATCGTGATCATGAAATCGAAGGCCGCGTCGCCGATCGTCTCGAACATGTTCGACTGCAATCGAAAGTATTCGCAGATTTATGCGAAGCGTCCGAGATTAAGTCATTTGCGGAGCAACTCTTAGGAGGGAGTTGTTTTGTGCTGAAGGACAAACTTATAACCAAAGCCCCTCAAACATCGGGCTATGATCCTCACCAAGACTTCGCCTATTGGGCCAATATTGGCTTGGAGCCCGATGAGGTTCTGTCAGTCGCAATCTGTTTGGACGATGTCACAGAACAACACGGTCCACTTGAACTCTATGAAGGTCTTCATGGTTCAACGCTCCCAGCGCCTGCTGATGAAGACCTGGATGTTGACCCTTCAGTTCTTGAGGGAAAGAAACGGTTTGCGTTCATCTCAAAACCCGGCGGCGTTGTGTTTTTCCACGCCCTAACGCCTCACTTCAGTTCGAGTAACTCGGCGACCACTCCGCGGCGTTTATTCATCATTACATATGCGCTCAAAAAGGCACCTGAGGAAAAGATCAGAGCGGCTTACGAAGCTGGCTTCGATCGCATCCAAAAGTTCCACCTTAAAGATGGATGAGGGCGATGGTCGCCCTCCCAACTAATTAGCTTTGAGGCCACTAAAGTATTGAGACATCAATTTTTCGAAGTAAGGGTCTCTGGAGAATGGCCCGAACATCTGGAACAGCGCGAGCCCAGGATAGGCATTGCCTTCAATGACAACAGGTCCGTCTGGCGCGATCGCGATGTCCCAACCAATGATCGGAAAGTAGGAGAAGACATCTCCGAGATCTCTGACGAGGTCTTTGACCATGTCCCAGTCTGCGACTTGCGCCGATTGAATCATCGCTCCGGTTTCAGGATGGCATTCGACCCATCCAATTGAATTATCCGCTCGACGGTCGAGCGCTGAAGTCATCACGCCGCTTTCACGGTCAATTTCCGCGACAAGACCTCCGGCATGCAAATTGTCGACAGGTGCAGACCGGCTCGTCCCAAACCGATGGACTGCGCCTGCAAGGATGTGTTCGCCTGTCGGATCGCATACTGACAACACGCGAATAGTATTGAGCGACCCGGCAAAGATATCGGAGGAATAAGCCTGCTGACTGATAAGTTCGGTCACGATGGAATCGACGCCTGAGAAAGCTTCAATCTCAGATATGGAGCGCGCGATCTCGACACCGCTTCCTTGTGTTCCAAAGGTCGGCTTTATGATGACGCCGCCATCTCTTTCGAGATACTCTGCAGCGTTTTCCATGCCGTGCTTTTCCCATCTCAACTCGCCGTTTCTAAATACGGCGAGGAGTTTGGGCGCACGGATGCCATTCGCGTCCATCAGCTGGGCAAAAACGGCTTTATTGTCGAGAATATAGCCGGGATAAGAGTTGAGGCGAGAAAAGGTCTGCTCTTCTTCAAAACTCGCGATCATGCCTTTCCGACTTCCAGACACCTGCCTGTACATGTCGGCTTGGACGAGATCATACCCCTGAAGCAGGTCCATAGTGCGCTGAAAATGAGAAGATGCTGCGTTTCCGCGCTGACGACTTCTCTCCAACTGTTTCGGCGTGTTCCGGAGGAAGTATCTTATCCGTGACCTAATGCCCATCTCGCGCGATCTCCTGTAGCCAGCCACAATTTGGAACGTGCGCAGCGAGCAGCTGGCACATTTTCTTGTTCTCCGAGAGACGCTCAAAATATTGAATTGATGTCAGCGACGCCTGGGAATTGCCTTCGATAACGACAGGGCCGTCTTTCGTCATCGCGATGTCCCAACCAACAAACTTCAGGTACGGCATCGCGCGACCGAGCTGTTGAACGAGCTCTTTCACTTGCGACCAATTTGGAACGATAACACCCTCTATTGGAGCTTGAGTATCGGGATGCACGGTATGGTGACGGAGTTTATTGCCTTGGGCGGCACTCATAGATTTTCCAATGGTGCCAGTTTCCAAATCAATATTTGAGACAAGTCCTCCGGCATGTGTGTTGTCTACGGGTACCGATTTGGCCGTACCGAAACGATGAGCAGCCGAGATCAAAACCATTTGGTTCTGATCATTCCTCACGGAGACGGCGCGTATGGTGTTTAGTGCCTGAGGAAAGATTTCATGGGCATACGCGTCTTGCTGAACGAACGCGGTCAGTATCGCATTCCCACCAGCATGGTTTTCGAACGCCTCTAATGAATCTAGCAATCGAACAGACTCACCTTGGCTCCCAATGTTCGGCTTCAGAACGAGGCGATTGGTTTTTTTCAGATAAGCCTCGGCTCTTTGGCGGCCATTTGCACGCCAGGTGATTTTCCCATCCTGGAACGCCGCGAAGACTTCGGGTGTTGGAATGCTCTCGGCTTCGAGGACAGACGCAAACACAGATTTGATTGTGGTCACGCAGCCAAAATAACCATTCGGACTGAAGAGATCGGTTTCTCGATAATAGTTCGAAATCAAACCGTGCGTGCTGCCATATAACTGCCGATAAAGATCCGCTTCAATGGGATCGAATCCAGCGAGAACATCGCGAATGGGCTGCGCACCAAAGGACCTGCCCAACCCTGCTCTCGACGCACGTTGAATGTAGTTTGGCCCATGGCGGGCGATGAATTTGAGACGCGATTTAATGCTCAAGCTTCATTCCTCCCATTAAATGGCGCAATGAAGGGGGAGACACGCTCAAAAGTTCACCAAGTCTGTCTTCCCACTCAGCTGGCTCAAACACTGTGAGTCCCGCATCGGGGGTGAAAGTGAGCTCTCCGAACCTGAGCGCGCCATTGAATGAGTAGAGGTCAACTCTGCAGAATTTGAACGGCTTCGATAGACGCCCTGATATATTCAACATCTCGTGCAGATGAGCTGGTCGAGGGAGCTCCTTTTCAGAGGTCTCAAAGTCAAACCGCTTGAATGGAAGCCGTCGCCAATTGAGATCGTATAATGTCTTTGTGCGCGCTCCGTTCTGCTGCCCCATAGCCATGATGAAAGCAGGCTGACCGTGGAAACAGAACAGTTTGTACTCTTTTGGAGTTTTTAGTTGATCGCCTAGAAATTCTTCGACCAGAATGCCGGGTTTAATATCTCGGTAGGCTGGCTCATGATGGCGATGCCAATGATTATATGAGAGATGTTCAGCCAAGAACATTTGAGCACCAAGCCAGTCAAAACTCGAGCGGTCTCGACACAAAATCACACCGCCTTGATCGTGGTTGGTTTTTAGAACAAACCGTTCTTCTTTGATCATGTTTGGATTGATGTCCGCCAGATCGTACGTACACAGAATAGCTTTGTTCAGATATCGCTCGCCAATGGTTTCCTTCGCATAACTTCTGACGCGAATTTTATCCGCACACTGAGTTTGTAGAGAAGTGGCGCCACGCAAGCGCATATAGTTGATCTTTTCACTCAAGCCTTTTGGACGGTCGAGATCGGGGGCGCGGTTATTGCGGTCGTAAAACTGTTGGGTCACCAGCTGACGCGTATTGGGAAATGGCAGAGCACCAAGAACGGAGCGGAATTTTCGTAGTTTCACGAACTTGTTTGGGGCCGCTTTGAGGAGCTCGAACATGACCATCTGCTTCGCGGCAGACTTACTCCTAGAGAGAAGTTTCATAATAAGCAGGGTGTACCGGCAAGCCGTACGGAGATTGCCGGACTGTAGGTTCCGCCGGACGTGGTGCATCAAACCACGCGCCAAGCTTGCGAGGATTTGTTTCCCTGGTGCCGAGCCTTGTAGGCGCTTAAAGAGCAATTCGATGATCGCGTCATCTTCGATCAATTCATCGCATCCGTACTTCGAGAAGACAGCCTTTCGGATGATTGAACGTTCCTCGCTAGAGAGGGGCTCGCGCGTCAATTCGGCTGCGCTTGCAAAGTCCTGAATCGCCCATGCCCAAATTTTCTTGCGCGCATAAACAACTGCTCTGTTCAAAAGAGCGAGGCGATTGTCACTCGGTTTAGAAATCTCTTTTGATGGTACATATGAGGCGAGAGGTATTGAGTATCGGACCGCTCTAAAAATAGCTTTGTCAGAATCAATCCAGGCTTGATTTCGATTGCTGATCTGGCTGTTCCCTCTACCGCGCAATCCATCATGAACGCGCTGAAGAAACAGCACCTCATTTGTACCCGCAACACTCCCCTGCTGCAGCAACCTGACTTCCATCTCATAGTCGACTGATCGGGTCAGTGCTTCATCGAAAGGGCCGACTTTCTGATAGAGTGATCTTTTGACCATCATGCCTGGTTGATGGATGAACAAATCTTGGAGTGTTGAGAGCAAAACATCGTCCGGCTCACAGTCGGCCCAGTATCCCGTACCGAGCATTTTGCGAGCCTCGCCCGGTCGATCTACGAACCGATCATAGCGACCATAGGCGATATCCACGCCGTCATCTTCGATCAGCGATACAAGCGTTTGCCGGGCGCCGGGTAGAATGAGGTCATCATCATCCACAATCCAAACCAGCGGGTTGTCGGTCAACTCGAGCCCAAGGTTGAGCGCCGCTGATTTACCTTGATTGGGAGTTGAAACGAACCGAAGCGCGCTGCCGTAAGACTTTAAAACATCAACAGTGTCGTCGCTCGACCCGTCATCAACCACGAGCAATTCATCCCCCGGCTGCAAATCGGCCAGAACCGCATCAATGCTCTCCCGCAGAAGAGACGCGCGATTGCACGTGGGAATAATGACTGAGACCTTGCTGCGTGACATCACAAAGATGTTGTCCCTCTAACCTACGACAAAATCGAACTCGAGGTTATGCCAGAGACGTGCCAACTGCCTTGATATGCCCGTACTCACGGGCTCGCACGGCGGGTCGAGGGTTGATCCGAACCTGCATCGGCACCGAACCATCCGCGCTGACAGCGTTCTATTTTGCATTGATTTTCAGTGACCCCCCATTGGGCGAGTGGTACGCTGCGGCGAACGGGAGAGAAAACCATGAGATCAACCTTCATCGCCTTAAGTGCGTTCGTTGTCGGCGTATCTGGATGCGCATCGGTCGATCCCCATCTCGCACCATCGGTTGATCGCGCGCCAGTCGACGCCGCAATCGACGATACGGTGGCCCGAGGCGCCTTCCCCTTTTTGTACGTGCGGGTTGAAAAGCTCGATGGCAGCCTTGTCTACGAACACGACGCAACCAACGAAGAATTCGCGCCGGTTCGTCCAACGAGCGATAGTTGGATGCGTATCTGGTCGATGAGCAAGAGTGTCACGATTGCGGTCATTCTCGATCTTGAAGAGGATGGCGTTCTTAACCGAGCCGATTTGGTGACGGATTACATTCCAGAGTTTGCCGACCTTAAAGTCTTAGACGCTAACTCAGACAGCACTTCTTGTGATACCGGCCTCACGTCCCCGGCTCGCCCCATCACGATCGAAGACCTCCTAAACCATAATGACGGGTTCTATTATCCGTTCACAGGCTATGATTGCCTTGATGATGCGATGAAAACCGCCCGCCTGCCTGAAGCGTCCTCCTCAGCGGATTTAATCGATAGAATTGCGGCTCTACCCCTTCATCCGGATGGCGTCGGCGAGCATGTTTACGGTATCGGAACGACCGTCCTAAGCCTGGTGGCCGAACGCGCGACAGGCCAAAGTTTCGATACCATTGTCGAGGAACGATTGACTGGGCCGCTCGGAATATCTGACACTTTGACATATTCACTGCCCGAAAATGTCAGCACTTACCCGCGCGTCTCAGGCAGCGATGGGGCCCTTCGACTGGCAAAGACAGACGAACTCGACATTTTTGGAGGTCCGGTCCCACAATATAGCGCCGATACAAGCATCTTTCTTGGTGGGGAAGGTATGGTCGGAACAACCCGCGCCTATGCTACGTTCTTGAGGATGATGGGAAGTTTGGGTGAACTCAATGGCGTTCGTATTCTCGACCAAGAAACCGTCCGCGATTGGTACGCGCCCAAAACGCAACTCGACAGCCCATATGGGAAGAACGGCTTCAACATTTGGGTGACGAGCGGAAAGTTTGACGGGCTGCCCGATCAGAAACCACGCCTCCTTGTCGGCGGAGGGTATGAAGGCACGGCCTTCTGGATCGATATCGAGGCGGGATATGTCGGTCTGATCATGTCGCAAGTGCATTCACCGGCTACCGGTGGAGCAGATGAGGTCTCTCGGATTCGGGGGCTAATTTACAACCACATCCTTGAGCCGACATCAGACTAGAAAATTCGCGCTTCATTGAAAAAGCACCTGGTGCCAAGAGAGGACTCGATATACTTGTATTACCCTCAGATTTTATTGAATTTATGTGCTCGCACACTGTATCTTACCCGCAGATATACCCGTAAAATGGCCATATCGGCTGAGCCAGCCCGGCGAAAACGAAATGCGACGCCCGCTTGCTGCGTTAAAGCGGGCGTTAGCTCAGCGGCTTAAAACGCCCTAAAACGGACGCTGACGCGAGGTCCGGCGGGAGACCGATTTAGCACCGCCAACCGTCGACTTCGCACCAGCAAGATGATATATAGGAAAAAGATGGTAAGGTCCGGGCTCTAAGCCATCTGTCAAGCAGCAATTGAGAGCCAGAATGCTGGAATTCCTGACGAGAGAAAGCCACTCCCGATTTCTTAAAAATGACTGGC
>JBCBGS010000091.1:0-11451 GCA_038526515.1 Pseudomonadota bacterium
GTCTCTTCGAAAGTCTCGCGGATAGCCGTGAGCGCAAATGCTCTTGGCACGCGGCGGGACTGATAGCGTAAGCGAATATCCTGCGCCGCCTCCAATTCCGTGTAACTGATCGCGCGCCCGTCCTGCGGATCTACGCGACCGCCCGGAAACACATATTTGTCAGGCATAAAGTCATGCCGGCCAGAGCGTTTGCCCATCAAGACGCGTGGTTGAGCCTGATCCCGACGGACGAGGATAAGTGTTGCTGCATCTTTGGGGCGAGGGCTCGGCTTATTTTCGAGTATAATTTCACCGGCATCTTCGCGGTCATAGGCGGTGCCCAAGTCTGGTTTACTCATCGCCGTTTCTTGCCTTTTCCGCCAGACTTTCCTTTTCCGCGCTTCATGCTGCCAGAGCTTCGCGATCGATCAAAGCGCTTCCCCCGCGTCCGTGGCTGAAATTTATCATTAGGATCGCGCGGTCGGGGATCGGAAATGATTTCCACCAATAGTCCGCCTTCGAGCGGAGTGACTTCTCTCAATCGAACCGTAACGGACTGTCCAAGCTCGTAACGCTTCCCGGATTGATCGCCGACGAGGGCCTGCGCCGCCTCACGATAAGCCCAATACTCGTGAGAGATTTGCGAAGCTGGACAGAACCCATCCGCGCCAGTTTCATCGAGACGGACGAATAGACCGGACGCCGTTACGCCAGTAATTCTTCCCGCAAACTCGGCACCGACACGATCGGCGAGGAAGTGCGCGAGATATCGATCTGTCGCGTCACGTTCCGCCGCCATCGAGCGACGTTCCGTCTGGACCAGATGCTCGGCCGTTTCGTCGAGCTGCACCGCCTGTTTCTCATCCAAGCCATCAGGACCGTATTTCAGCGATTTTATGAGCGCGCGGTGGACGATCAGATCGCTGTATCGTCGTATGGGACTCGTGAAATGAGCATATTTTTTCAGGTTAAGACCAAAATGCCCGATATTGTCGGGGCTATAAATCGCCTGGCTCTGAGTCCGCAAAATGATTTCAGACACAGCTTCGGCTTGGTCCGTCTCTTCAAAATCCGACAGCAGCTTGTTGAAGCGGCGCGTTTGCGTCTTCTCTCCAAGCGGCCATTTGACGTCCATTGTTTTAAGGTACTCAGCCAAAGCGGCGATCTTGGCATCAGAGGGTGCGTCATGGACGCGGTAGAGAAGCGGGGAGCTTTTAGATTCAAGCGTTTCCGCGGCGCAGACATTCGCTTGGATCATGAACTCTTCAATCAGCTTATGAGCATCAAACCGTTCCTTTGTACGAATCCCTGCGACTGTACCATCTGCTGCGATTTCGACCTTTCGCTCTGGCAAGTCTAGCTCAAGAGGGGCACGCCGTGCCCGGGCTTCCGAGACCGCACCGTAAGCCGCCCAAAGCGGTTTGAGGACCGTCTCCAATAAGCTCGCGGCACGTTCAGTTGGTTGTCCGTCTATCGCTTGCTGTGCTTCTTCATAAGACAGCGCTCCAGCGGACCGCATGATGGCGCGCAAGAAGCGATGCTTTCGCTTGGTCCCAGATTTATCGAATTCGATTTCAACAGCCATGCATTGGCGGTCCTGTCCTTCTTTCAAAGAACAAGCATCGGCGCTGAGCTCAAACGGAAGCATTGGAACCACACGATCCGGGAAGTAGGTCGAGTTCCCACGCTTCAGTGCTTCTCGATCGAGCGCACTACCAGGTGTCACAAACGCCGCCATGTCAGCGATCGCGACGATTACTCGAAACCCGTCGTCCAGTGCTTCCGCGAAAACAGCATCATCATGGTCGCGGGCATCCGCTGGATCGATTGTGATCAGCGGCGTGTCACGCAGATCTGTGCGTTCGACTTCAGCTGGCGTTTTTGAGCGCGCTTGCTCCAGCACAGCTTCGGGAAAGTCTGTCGGGATGTCGTAGGCTGCAATCGACAGGATCGATGCAGCGCGAGGGTCTTCGCGGCGCCCGAGGATTTGAGTAATCTCAGCGCGAACTGGGCCGTACCCGCGTTGCGGGTAGGGAGAGGCCATGACGAGATCGCCATCCTCCGCGCCGTTGCGGTCCGCCTCTCTGATGTGAAGCTCATGCTTCATCTTCCGGCTGGCCGGTTTGACCCGGCCACCACGATCCGTGCTGATGTAAACACCGGTTATCGGCCGCTCTTCATCGCGCGCTTCGAACAGTTTCATCAGACGCGCCGTCCAAACGCCATCTGTCTCTTTCAAACGCGCAACGCCGCGATCGCCTACGCCAGGGGCAGGGCCGCGCGCTTTACCAGAATAGCCATCGAAAACGAGCTCTGGTCCATAAGCGCCTTGCTTGCCGAACGCACGCGCTATCAGGTCTCCGTTGTCATCCGTCTTTTCAAACCGCACCACGGATGTCGGCGGCGGCACATCGGATTGAGCCCAGGCGCGTTTCCCGGTCTTTGTCAGCGTACCATCGGCCTCAAGCTCTTTTAGGATCGCGCGCAGAGTCTGTCGTTCACGTCCTTTGACTTTAAGGCCGCGTGCGATGTCTTGTTTGGTGGTTGCGTCCGGGTTCTTTTTTAAGAAGGCCAGGACCGTATCTCGATCTAGAAAGCTCATGGGCCGCGCCATACAGGAAGTCGTGAGGCTTGGCTCCTGTTTATTTTCAGGGCGTATGGTTTGACCTAACCGTGTCGGCCCTAAGAACGTTCGTCCAGGTTCATTCTCATTTCTAGAATATATGGTTCAAACCCAACTTTCTCATAAGCGCGGATCGCGGGCGCATTGTCGGGATACACGGTGAGATGGATCTCTGGGAGATCATTTGCTCGTGCCCAAGCAAACAGATGATCTAAGACGCGCTGATTAACGCCTTGGCCCCTGAAATCGGGTTCAACATACAGGAAGCCAATGAATGCGTGAAAGGGAGGATTGAGATAATGCCGGGACGCCTTTTTGATCGCATACCCAGAGCCAATGAGGCGCTCACCAGAGACGGCAACAGCCACTTCAGCGTCGGTGTCTGATATCATTGCACCAATATCGTAATAGCTGATTGGATCTGGCTTTAACGTCTTATCATAGGGCCGCTCAGCAGAAATGATTCCCTGCTCGAATTTCAGGAGTATCGGTAAGTCTTCAGGGATGGCAGAGCGGATTGTTATATCATCAGTCATACCTCCACTTCTAAGTCTGAGCCGGTCTGCAGGTCTAGTCGAAATCATTCGACGCGATGTCTCTAGGAATTTCGATATCCAAGTATTCGATATGAATTCGACGAGATATTTCGCTTCTAATTATACAAATATAAATTGAATGTAAGTTTGCTTCCCTTTTAGGAAATTAAGAGAAGGTCAGACAACAAATCTGCGTTTCATTTCGCAACCATCGGACAACGTAATAGGGGAGCCCCGATGGAAGTGAGCAGAGTGGGGGTTGGACGAACAGTTCAATCAAGCCAAGCGAATGAACTTAAACGTAGAGCTTTTGCAGCTATACCGCTGCACACATTTAGTCGACTTACTAAACCGAACAGGCCAGATCTTCGGACAAATAGAATTCAATCATCTCTCGCTTGATTGGATTCCTGGACCGGCGACTCCTCATATTATGCTCGAAAATTTGTCCCCAGTTTGGGATAATTATGAGTTGAGCGTAGGGTCTGCAGCAGTCGCGCTCAGAGACGAATTGCACTCAACCTGGGCAAATATTCTAAAGACGGACATAGCGGAAACGAGGCCCTTCTTAGAATGGCAGTTTGAGCAAAGCGGTATGATGTGCGCTACCCACAATGCGTCACCGGTCTTTGAAAAACAGTGTCGGGCGATATCCGCTGCCCAAGGAACGCCTTGGACAGAATTCTTGTCTCGCACCATTTGTCGCGAGCGAGATCGGATCTTGCTTCTCACCGCAAAAACGCAATCCCCGATGACCCAATCCACTTATAACTCAGCCGGGGTGATCTTCGATACATTCGTCGCTGCGTATCGATATCTTCACAGCCAATCGATCGCCGTCCATGTCGAACCTGTGCAGCCTTCCCTAAATTCACCGCTATCACGCCGAGAGATAGAGTGTCTGCAATGGCTTGCTGTCGGGAAAACAATTTCGGAAGCGGCGTGCATCCTTGGCATATCAGAACGCACACTGCGCTTTCACGTCACCAATGCTCGTGATCGGCTAGGGGTGAGTACGACGATGCAAGCGGTCGTCGCAGCCGCGCTGAGATATGGATTTGATCCAAATGATCCCCGCAGATCCCTCTACACAGCCAGCAGGGGGAAACTGAACTCATTCGCTTAAGTTAGCGCTCCGAGTAGGTGATGTCGGCATGACCGCTAATATACTTTCCGTCGACAGTTAGGCCGCGCGCTGGATTATATTTCGTATAGCTATTGTGCGATGACTTCTGTTCATATGTGAAGTGCTTCGTCCCTTTGCCGCCGCCATGATCGAACGACCAATTCGATGTGTACGTTGTGACAGGTTTATCACCGGCAACACCGCAATACTCAGAGAATTCTACGGTGGCCTTGTGATAGTTGTTGCGTAGGCGTTTGCCGCTATCGTCGGTGTACCAAGAATAGACTTTGCCATAGCTCGGTGAGCATGCGCCGCACTCTGGGTCACATTTGTGCCCGTCAGGTTGGATACCGACCACACCATATTCGCCCGCTTTGATCGTATGAGCGCTGATAGGTTTTTATCGAGCGTAAGGTGAACGTGTTTGGAGTGTCCATCCTGAAGCTTAAAGGTGAGATCCGTATCCGTATTATTCGTGATTCGTAATTCGAAGATGGATGCTTCCGCGGTCGCGCTCGGTGCTAGACAAAGAGCGCTCACACCCACGCTTAGGCTCGTCATTAAAGTTCTGGCCAGCATACCTCTCTCCTTATTTGTATCGGCGGAGCCAAGCCAACTTTTGAGAGACCTGAATACTGTCGGATGTGACAGTCGCGGTGACGCCACCCGCCATTTACGGATGAAGCACTCAGAGCCACGAAACAAAGGACTGTTATGCTTACCACGTTTCAGAAAATCGGTGCGGCGATGCTGGCAACGACGATCACAACAGCGCTAACCCCGATGGAGCCCGCTCACGCGGGAGAGTCGACACGCTATACTCATCATTCTTGCGATGGGCCGAATGCGATCTGCGGCGTCATCGTCATCGGGAACGCTGGTTCATACACGCTAGAATGGACATCTTTGAACGCTAAAGATGAGCAGCCAGGTGGCCCCGCAACGCATCCAGATTGCCCGAGCGTGGACAAGAAGATTGATGATGATGTCTGGCAAGGCAGCTACAATACGTTCATCGTGCCGGCGTCATGCGCTTACAAGCTGAAGCTCAAAATTAAAGCCGCCAACAAAAAAGACCAAAATCTGTACCTCACCCCAGGCTGTAAAATCGTGACGCAGGTCAAAGGCACGACATCGTCGAACAGTTGGAAAGGCAATGATGTCAGCGCAATGAGTAATGACGTACCAAAAGTCGACGGCAAGCCGGTCGATGCTATGGGATACAAGTGCGGCAAGCTCAGCAGTGCGGGCTTTTAGGCCGGCATGAGGTCCAATGACCTACGCGACAAGTTAGACCCGCAATGTTTTCTCGCGTCCCTGAAGACAATATCGTGGATGCGCCCAACGCGCGGCCACATAAAACGCCGGAGCACAGTATTCTCCTCGCTATTGTTTCTCGCGAGCTGCATCGCAGATCCAAATCTGCATGGTCATAGTGATCAAGACGATTTGATCAGTGCTTATCGCGCTCAAACAGAGCGTTACGCCGAGCAGCAAGCGCAAGCGGCCGAGGCGTCTATTCGTGGCTTAGATGTGCGTTTTGACCCGGAAACGGAAAGCGTGCGTCTTTCAGTTGATTTGGCGCAGGCAGATTTGCGGACGGTGCTAACAAGAATCTTAAATAGCCCGTCGCTTCAATACGCCTCGGAGGCGGTCTCTTTGACTAGTTCGGTAACTGCTCGATTTGAAGGTCTACCCATAATCGATGGCTTGAATATCATCCTCGCAAAAACGGGGGTGTATGTTGAAGACGTGAATGGCGTCCTGACGTTTCAATCCGGACACCCAGAAGGAGCTCCCGGTTCGGCGGGTGGAGGAACTTTCGAAACCGTTACGGGGTTCACGAGCCGTGAGGTTCCGATCAAGCATCTGGCGTCCGCCGATATCGTGACGCTGATTGGAGAATTGTTCCCGTTTGCGGAGTTTTCCGATGATGACGGACTAACGGCGAGCAGCATCGAAGAAACCAATTCCGTTTTTCTCGTCGGCCCCGCCATCGAAGTCGAGGAAGCTCTGAGCATTATCGCCAAAGCCGATAAACCCGTGGCGCATGTGATCATTGAAGCCCTGGTCGTCGACATCAACACCTCGTCGATCGAAACACTTGGCCTTAGCCTCACAGACGGGGCCAGCGGGAAGTTCAATGCAACAAGCTTAATCCCCGGCCAAACCAATGGGAGCATTATTGCAACTTTCTCCGACCTCGCATCGGAATCTGCCCAAGTGACCGCAACGATTGACTTTCTCGCCGCGCGGAATGCCGCTCAAGTGCTCGCGCGCCCCTATATTGCGACGCGCAGTATGCACACGGCGAGTATTTCCATCGTCGATGATCAGTTCGTGCGGGTGAGCACTGAAGACACCTCAATCGTCAGCACCGACTCCATCACAGCGGGTATCTCAATGGAGATTACGCCGGCTGTTATGGCCGACAATTCAATCCGAATGGATGTCACGCTTGAAGATTCCCGCATTGGCGCCACGGCGGGTGAAGTTGTCCTCACCAAGCAGCGAAACTCTGCTTCGACGTCCATGATTGTTGGATCCGGTCAAACGATCATGATTGGCGGTTTGAACTCGCGATATCGCATCACTGAGAAGGATGGGATCCCGTGGCTGCGCCATGTCCCGGTCCTGCAGGCGCTGGGTGGCAAGCAAGGCGCCATCGAAGCGCGAACGCAATTGGTTGTCTATGTGACGCCTTACATTTGGATCCCGGGCATGGACATGCCGATGCCGTTACAAGGAACACCTGACGCCAAAATGCCGAACTTGATGAGCATCGAAACCGGGGGACGCCTGAAATAGGGGCGTCTCCCTATTTCTTCGCGGGAGCTTTCTTCTTGGCAGGTGCTTTTTTCTTCGTCGCGCGCTTCTTCTTGCCGCCCTTAGCTTCTTTTTCAGCCAAGAGTTCGAGCGCCTGATCGATATTGATACTGGTTGGCTCTGTGTCCTTTGGCAGGGTGGCGTTCGTCTTCTGGTGCTTGATATAAGGACCATAACGGCCATCAAGCACTTGGACAGGATCGCCACTCGTTGGGTGTGCGCCAAGGTCTTTGAGAACCTTTGGTGCGGCACGGCCACCGCGGCCACCACCAGCGCGCTTGTCTGCAATTAAAGAGACAGCGCGATTGAGGCCGATCGTGAACATCTCTTCGACGCTCTGCAGGTTCGCAAAAGTCCTTTGGTGCTGCACATAAGGCCCATATCGGCCGAGATTGGCCAGGATCGGCTCGTCATCCTCTGGGTGTTTGCCAACTTCCCGCGGCAAGCTGATCAACATGATTGCTTGATCCGCCTCCAACTCTTTCGGGTTCCAGCCTTTTGGCAGGCTTGAGCGCTTCGGTTTATCCTCGCCAATATCCATTTCAAGGTATGGACCAAACCGCCCGGACTTGAGCATGATGGGCTGGCCGCTGTCTGGGTGGACCGCGACTTCCTCGCCATCAGGATTGATCGCGTTTTCAGCCTCTTCCTGGGTCGAGAATGGCCGTGTGAACTTACACTCTGGATAGTTAGAGCAGCCTACAAAAGCACCGTGACGGCCAAGCTTCAGACTGAGCTCACCTTCATTGCAGAGTGGGCAAAGACGGGGCTTTTCTTTGACATTCCCATTCTCATCAACGGGTGGGAACACGTGGTGACCGAGCGTTTCGTTCAGTACATCCAGGACCGCCGACACGCGAAGATCTTTCGTCTCAGCGATCGACGCGGTGAACTGAGTCCAGAACTCGCGAAGGAAGGCTTTCCAATCGAGTTTGCCGTCCGAAATAACGTCGAGTTTCTCTTCCAAATTCGCTGTGTAGTCATACTCGACATAGCGTTTGAAGAAGTTCTCCAGGAACGACGTTACCAAGATCCCCTTATCCTCTGGGATCAGCTGCTTTTTCTCAATACGTATATAATCGCGATCAACCAGTGTCGACATGGTCGAAGCGTATGTTGATGGACGACCGATACCGAGTTCTTCGAGCTTCTTAACCAGCGAGGCCTCGGTGTAACGCGGTGGTGGGTTGGTGAAATGCTGCTCAGACTTGGCTTCGAGCAGGTCTGCGTGTTCGCCCTCTGAAACCTTGGGGAGACGCGCTTCCGCATCCTCGTCCTTGTCGGTGTCATCGCGGCCTTCGGTGTAGAGTTTGATAAAGCCATCAAACACCAAGACCTGACCGGTCGCGCGCAGGGTTGCAGATTTGTCTTTGTTGAGCAGGTCTATCGTTGTGCGCTCGAATTGCGCTGGCTCCATCTGAGAAGCCACTGCGCGGCGCCAGATCAATGCATAGAGCTTCCAAAGATCGCCATCAGACTGTTTGTAATCGTCAGGGCGTAGGCTGAATTCTGTCGGGCGAATGGCCTCGTGCGCCTCTTGAGCATTCTTTTGCTTAGAGGAATAACGGCGAGGCTTCTCAGGCAAATACTGAGCGCCATAATTGCCTTGGATGTGCTCACGGGCGGCGTGGTAGGCTTCCTCAGCCATATTCACGCCATCGGTCCGCATATAGGTGATGCGGCCTTCTTCATATAGTTTCTGGGCTGCCTGCATTGTGCGCTTCGCCGAGAAGCCAAGCTTCCGAGAAGCGTCTTGCTGCAGGGTAGATGTAATGAAGGGTGGAGGCGGGTTCCGCTTAACCGGTTTGGCTTCGACACTCTCAACGCTATAGCCGCCAATTTTGACGGCATCCAATGCCTTTTGCGCGGCTGCTGCGTCTGGAAGATCGAACTTCTTGAGCGATTTGCCATTCAGCGCATGCAAACGGGCTTCCAAATCGGTGCCGTCAGTCGCGCGCAGTTTCGCGCCAATCGTCCAATATTCTTCTGGCTTGAACTGTTCGATTTCAAGTTCGCGGTCGACAACGATACGGAGTGCAACAGATTGAACCCGTCCGGCTGACCGAGACCCAGGGAGCTTTCGCCACAATACCGGAGAGAGATTGAATCCCACAAGGTAGTCAAGCGCCCGGCGCGCCAAATAGGCATCGACCAATTCCTGATCGATCTCACGCGGGTTCGCCATCGCGCTGGTCACCGCGGATTTGGTAATCGCGTTAAAGACGACGCGCTCTACGGGCGTATCTTTCTTAATCGCGCGGCGTTTCTTCAACGCATCGAGCAAGTGCCAAGAAATCGCTTCGCCTTCGCGATCAGGGTCGGTTGCGAGAATGAGTTTGCCGCCGGCTTTAACCGCTTCTGCAATTTCTCGGATGCGGGCCTGGCTCTTGGAGTCGGCCTGCCAAACCATCTCAAAATCATTGTCAGGATCAACCGAGCCATCCTTAGAAGGAAGATCTCGAATATGCCCGTAAGATGCGAGCACTTTATAGTCTTTTCCGAGATACTTGTTGATTGTCTTCGCTTTGGCGGGGGACTCAACAACGACTACATTCATGGGCAGAGTGCTCCAGACAGGGCTTCAAGGCGCCGGAAATTGGTTGTGGCCGCGCCTGCTGTCAAGCACGGAAATGTTTAACCATCTTCTTGATAGGCCAAAACGGTCAGTGAAATGAAGAGCGCGCAAAGAGCAGGGGACCATGCCGCAATCAGGGCAGGAATGGCGCCCGACGACCCAAAACTTGAGGCAATTTGCGTGACGAAGAACAGGGCCACTGCCGCACCAGCGCCGACCGCGATCAATCGACTGGTTCCACCTAGGCGCGAGAGGCGAAGACAGACAATAGCGCCGATCAAAGCCATCGCGGTGTAAAGGACGGGCAGGGACGTCAATCCAAACCAACGCATGGAAAACCTAGATGTGTCCAACCCGGCGCGGCCTGTTTGGCTGATAAAGGATGGCAGTCCCCAAAACCCAATTGTATCTGGAGAGGTAAATCGGGACAGAAGTGTGTTCGGGTCGAGGTCGGTCTCGATCGCTAGGCTGACGAGTTCCTGAGGTGGATTGCCTGGCGTGTTCTCAACCAAATTGGAAAGTTGCCAGAAACCGCCAGAAATTCGCGCGGTTTCCGCATCGATGCGCCGTGTGAACCTGAAACGCTCTGTCGGGCGCGCGCCTTCATAGATGCGGCCTTCTTCCAAGAAACGGACATCGGTGAAGACTTGACCGGTGCTATCCACATTGGCGGCATAGATTACGATTTGGCTGTCATCATCCCCTTGCCGCAACCACACATCAGAGCGTTGACGCTCAACAACCCGTCCACCTTCTTGCAGGAGATTGGCGCGCGTGGATTCAAAGCGCTCGGATAGTTGAGCGCCGAGTGGGTTTAGGATCATCATCGCAAAAAGGCCAAGTCCGGCCGCCATGACCATGACCGGCGCCAAGAATTGCCAAGCCGACTGCCCTGTGGCGCGAATGACAGAAAGCTCAGAGCTTTTTGAGAGTTGGTTATAGGCTATCATCGCTGAGACCAGCACGGCGAAGGCCAAGGTTTCTTCCAACAGGCTTGGCAGCTTCATCAGAGAGAGCTGCACTGCCGTCATTGGGGACAGATCGATATCGCCGCCAACCGTTCGAAGCTGTTCAACAACGTCGACCAGCATGATCGTGATCGCAAAGATGCCCACGACCAGTCCAAGCGCTGCCAGGCATCGCATAAAAACGTAACGTTGGATCATCGAACCGGTCACGTCTTAGGAGCTCCCTTGATGCGATTTCCGCTGACGAAGAGCACATAAGAGAGACCAGCAATCGCTGCGATTGGAACAATCCATTGGCCGATATTCATCATAGGAGCGCTGCCGCTTTGCGACTGCACCGATAATTGAAAGATTATTAGCAAGAGTGCGCCGCCAGAAGCGATTACAATCCGCCTTGCGTATCCGCGCCGGCTGAAATTACCACCCATCACCGCCAAAGCCGCGAGAAGGGCCATTGCAACACTTATCAATGGGGAAGATAGGCGCGAGTTCGCTTCGGCTAAGAACTCCACTTCATTGCGCCGCTCATTGTAGCTCGATCGGTCGATAAAAAGCAGTTCATGTAAGAAGCGATCTGAGGCTTTGAGGGTGAGCTTACCATCCTCGCGAGAAAACGGTGTCAGGTCGAAGGTCGACTGTTCGAAGTTCAAAATACTCAGAGCACCATTTTGGTCGAGTTGATGGATCTGGCCGTTGAACATCACGATTGCGGGCTTGCCATCGACTTCGATAAACCGTCCACGCTCGGCCAGATAATCTCTCGCATCAGGCTGCCCGATGCGCTCAGAGATTTGAACACCGATCAGGTCTGGGCCGTC
>JBCBGS010000092.1:0-11144 GCA_038526515.1 Pseudomonadota bacterium
ACGCCGTCCGGATTCAGGTTCGGAATGATGATGAGATCAAATCGATCGCGGAACTGTTGCGCGAGCGGACTGTCGCTCAGTACTTCATCGCTGAAGCTGACCATCGCCAGCGCGCCGGTGACTTCCGGCGGGTGTTGGCGACCCACCAGCATCACGGTTTTTGGGGACTCGGTCGACGCCTCCGTCTCGATCATGGAGATCTTGCGCCCCTCGATTGAGACACCGATGTCCGACATCGTCACAAAGGGCTTGGTCGCGTGGGCGCGGGTCCAAGCGTCATGTGCTTCATTGGTGAACAGTTCTTGCGCGGAGACAAAAAGCGGCTGGCCATCTAGCTCAAGCTCGAGCGTCACTCGATATCCAGCCGCTTTCACATCGACGCGATCGTCGGGCAACACCGTCCAGCTCGTTCCGTCCAGACTGACCTTTGGCTTATAGCGATGCGGGTGCACATCGTATTGCAGGACCAGTCGAACATTGCCGGGCTGATTTGGCGTTAGACGTACCGCATACCAAGGGCTTGCATTGATTGGAGTGTTTTCTGGTTGAAGCAGGATTTCGATCGCGTCGCTTGCGAGAACTGAACAGCTCGCCATGTTGGCTGCCGAGAAATCCGCGTCGACTTTGAACGCCTCGGTTTGACAAAATTCACCTTCGACAATTGTGGCCGGCGCGTCTGTCACAGGCACCTGTGTACAGGCCGTGGTCAAGGCGAGCGCCATGAAAGCAAATGATCTGATCATTAAAAAATCCTCCTCAGGCCGCGCGCGACATATGTGTTGCTGGTCCAATTATATCTGCAAGCTTTTGTGCTGCCCCAGCCGACAAGGTCCAGCCAAACATGCCGTGCCCCATGTTTAAGTAAATGCCAGACGCTTTTGATGGCCGGACAATCGGTAAGCTGCTTGGGGTCGCAGGACGGGCACCGATCCATGTGGAGGCGATGTTTGAATAGTCAGCCACGTCTGGAATAAGAATCCGAGCCGTCTGAATCAGTTCCTGAACCCTCTGCCGGCGCCGTTCTTCACTGGCAATTCCAAAGTCAGCGAAACCGGCAATGCGGATATTGTCGCCAATTCTCGAAAACACGACCTTGGATCCCGCATCCGTAACGGCGACCTCAGGCGGCGACGCCCCCAAAGGCGCGGTGAGAGAATAGCCCATGACAGGATAGATGGGCAGCCGCACATCTAGTCCGCGCAAAAGCTGCGTACCTGCCACACCCGTACAGATAACGATCGCATCGAAAACTTGATCATCGCCGCTTGCCAATTTGAGCTGCCGCTGACCCTCGCGCACGCCGGAAACATCCATAACGTCCGCATTGAATGCGAAGCGAACTCCGAAGGCGCGTTCGCAATGAACAACCATTTGTTCGGTGAATCGCGCTGCGTCACCGACCTCATCACCTTCAATCCAAATGCCGCCAGCGGCATTTCCTCTATATCCGTTCAGCGCCGGTTCGCGTTCTAGACAAGCTTGCCAGGATAAGACCTCACGATGTGTGCCTTGGCTTGCAGCCTCTGCCTGATCCAGATCTTTCTCTCGTTGCAACAGGACGAGCTTATCAGCCTTGCGGTGGCCAAAGTCGAAGCTGATATCCGACAGGATTTGCGCAAAAACATCTCCTGACTGGCGCGCCAGCGAAGCTAGTGCATCTGCGTCTTGTTTGGACTGCTTTGACCGGCAGTGTGTCAGGAATTGCACTGACCATTTGATGAAGTCGAAAGACAGTGCTGAAGGCATTCGAAAGGCTGGATCGCGTCCCATGAGAATACTTGGCATCTTCGCAAGCAGACCCGGGGTGCCCATAGGCGACGCGAAGCCGTAAGAAAGCTGCCCTCCATTGGCAAAACTGCTTTCCATCGCGGCGCGAGGTTCGCGGTCAAAAACGCTCACCTCATGGCCAGTTTTCGCGAGCATGTATGCTGTCGTGACGCCGACAACACCTGCTCCGATGATTGCGATTTTCATAACATCCACCTGAGCATGCAGGTGAGCTCCGAAAGAGCAGCTCACCTGCGATGGTACAGTTTAGAATTCCTTGCGGATATCCACGTACCAGTAACGCCCACGATTGGAGTGCAAGCTCGGGAAGTAACCACTCGCAAACTCATCGGCGAGTGGCGGCTCTTCATCTGTCAGATTACGGGCACCAATGCGGATCCGCGTATCACCGCCCAGCCATTCTTCAAACGTATACTGGCCGTACAAGCTGATTGTTTCAAACGGATCGACTACGAAGATCTCACTATTCGGGCCGGTGACGGACGTGTCGATGACTTCGCCAACATAGTTGTAGAAGAGACCCGCGCCCCAGGCGCCATTGCGCCAGACAACGCTCGCATTACCGCGCCATTCTGGTCGACCATTCTGCTGCACTCGATCTTGCGACCCTGGCACATCGACAGCATCGTCTGCGGCGCCAGATTCAACCGCGGCCAATATGAGGTCTGCTTCAGCTGAAGGGGCCTGGAAGGCTTCCTGGAGATAAGCAGCATTCACTTTGAAATCGAACGTGCCGAGTTGATCAGTGTCCAAGCCCCAGTTTACGCCGAAATCGATCCCCTCGAATTCACGCGGGTTGAGGTTCACATACTGGTCCGCGACTTCAACAATCTCACCCGCCGGCGTCAAACCTGCTGCGGTATAAAGCGCGATCTCGTCAGCGGTTGGGGCGGCCCGAACCACGTTCGGATTAGAGCTACCGTTCAAGCGAAGCACATAATCGAGCGAGATTTGGTTTTGGTCCCCGAAAATGCCGACAACGTCTTCTTGCTCGATGCGCCACCAATCGAGCGTGAACGTCAGATCGTCGACGAAGGATGGCTGATAGACCAATCCAATAGAAATATTGTCGTTCTCTTCCGGCTGAAGATCCGGCCCACCAGAGCGGACACTCTCGACAGAGACGCTATCACAGTCACCTGTCGTAAACTCAGCGGAGTTCGCTCGAGCGGTTGCTTCACAAAGGATCCAGTCCTCGCGGCCGCCATTGACGCGGCGAATGCCGGTTGCGTTGATCTGCTCCAGGTTTGGTGCGCGGAAGCCTTGAGAGTAAGCTGCACGAACTTGGAAATCTGGATGTGGATACCAAGACAATGCGACTTTGGGTTTCGCCACGCTACCAACATCCGAATAGTCCTCAGCCCGCACCGCAAGTTGGGCATCAAGGCTATGGACGAGCGGGATGTTCATATCTTCGCTCACCAACGGAACAGCAAGTTCTGCGAAGGCCGAGAATACGTCGCGATCGCCATTTGTGTCAGGCGTTGGGCTCGACCCCATAACATCGCTCGGAATGACATTTCCGGTCACTGAGTCGGTAAAGACGATCGTGCCATCTAGACGCGCGTCTCGGTCATCCTTGAACTCCTCGCGTCGGAATTCAACACCCAATGCGATACCGAGATTACCTGCTGGTAGCTCGTATAGTGAGCCACTGGAGACCTTGAAATCCGCCAGTGTCAGCGAAGTCTCACCAACCCGCGAAATCGGAACAACAAAGCTATCGATGATCGCTTGGTTGTTGGACGTCCCTGGCGCGTTGGTGTCATTTACGTCACCGCCCGCAAAAATATTGTATGCGTCGGCTGTGGTGCCATTAATCGCTTGCTGGAAGAGCGTGTTGCTAACCCGATTGGTCACATCAGTGGTTTCGGCTTCCGAGTGGAGCAAAGCTGATTCCCAATTCCAGTCTCCCCAGTCACCACGGAAACCACCGAGAAGTCTGAAACTGTCATTCTCGACGTCAACCCGTCGTGGACCCACGTCGAGTGGACGGTAGTCACGAATTTCGAGATCGACCCCAAACGGGTTGTAGAAGGCGTCAGCAGATACAGCGAGACGCCCACTTGAAAGGATCTGAGCGGCCTCGCGTTCCCGGTTATAGTCGGCGTGATAATAGGTTGCCTCGCCGAAGAACTCTGTTCCGTTCAGAAACTCATGGTTCACGAAGGCCATAATATTCTGGCGCTCTGTATTGCCGACCAATTCACGATATCTCGCGCGGTCTAAACGAAGAGCGGTATCGATTGATCCACCATTATCAGCGCAAACACCATTTCCAAGGTCGACCAGGCAGCCTGCGAAAGTACTAGGTTGAATATGGAAATCATCGTCACCGAGCGCTGCGATCTGACCTTCCAAAGATCGAAATTCTGCCCACTGGGTTTGTGTCGACAGATTGCGAAGCTGGGTGTCGCCCTCGAACGGCGTGCCTTCAAAGAATGTGCGCAAATCTTCGGTGCTGGAATTTCGCAGCTGCAAGGCTGAGAAGCCTTCACGGTCTAGGAAATTGGCAAAAATCGATACGTTGGTGCGATCATCATTGAAGTTCTTTCCCCATTTGATCGTTCCAGTGAGTTCGCGAAGGTCAGTGCCTTCTGACCCTCCGTATCGAACATTGGCCTCGAGTCCCTCAAAATCGTCTTGAGTAATCGTATTGATGACACCTGCCACGGCGTCAGTGCCGTAGATCGCAGCCGCACCGTCGCGCAAAACTTCAAGTCGCTGAATACCTGTTACCGGCAAGGATTGAGAGTTGACGGTGTTTACGGGAACAAAATCCTCGACTTGCGTCCCAGGGTGCAAGACCAAACGGCGGCCATTCAAAAGGACAAGCGTATTCCCAGTTCCAATTCCGCGCAGATTGATCGACCCGATATCTCCGCGGGCACCATTCACGCCCGTAAACTCAGCTTCAGAGAAAATGATATCACCAACCTGAGGAATAGCGCGTAATAACTCGTCGCCACTGCCAGCGCCTGTGACATCAATGTCGTCGACGTTCAACACTGTAACCGGCAATGCTCCCGCGATGTCAGAGCCGACAATCTGCGATCCGACAACAACAACGGTATCAAGCTCGCGAGCGTCCTCGGCATTATCTGCTCCGTCTTGCGCGTAAGCAACAAATCCCGTGGCAAACACAGCGCTCCCGAGTAAAGCGGCTTTGAGTGAAGTCTTGACGATCATATCCATGTCCTCCCGAAAAAATCATCAAAGGCATGATTGCGGAGGATTTTTTTGTGGAGCAATGTCTTTAGATCAGCAGGGACATAACCTCAGGTTATGGCAAATCACCCCGAAACCTCCCTCAGCTGCGCCGTGAGTTGGTCCAAAAAGTCGCGCTCAACGGTCGACAAATTGTAGCTCTCTCGCACGATTGCACCGACCGAGAGCCCAATGTTTTCAGTGAATTCGTAGATATCCACCCCTGCGCTCGATGGCCCACGCGCCGCGTATTCATCGACCACTGCAATCCCCGCTCCGCCCGCCACTAACATCTTCGCGATGTAATACGTGTTTACGACTATTCGTTGCGACTGTTGTATTTCTGACACATTTTCGAGGTGCGAACTCAATAAATGTCCGAGCGGCGCGTCCACGTTTAAATAAATGAGCGGCTCACCAATCAAATCCTGCGCCGTAATCTTGCGGGTTATATCGTCCCAATACCCCACCGGGGTGACACAAACAAAACTCGCTGTGGTGATTGGAATGATCCTCAATCCTTCGCGGGGATAGGGTTGGTAGGCAATTGCAATGTCCGTTTGCTCATTCCGCAGCGCGCTGACCGCCTCGTCAAAATGGAAGGTTTCGATCTCAATGCTGGTTTTGTCGTATCGCTTCGCGAACGCGGCGACTGCCCTCGGACCCGCCGAAAGGCCGATGCTTGGCGCGAGAGCAATTCGAAGCGGCTTCTCGTCACCTAAATTGGCATTTGCTGCACGCGCGCGAAACCGGTTCACTTCATTAAAAACCTTCGCGGCCCCCTCAAAAAGATCGGCCGCTTCTTTCGTCGGCACGAGCCCCGTCGCGGTCCGTTCGAAGAGCGGATATCCCAGTGTATCTTCGGTGTGACGTAAGACTTTGGACACTGCAGGTTGAGACACGCCAAGTAGCTCACCGGCCTTGCTAATCGAACCGGCAGAATAAACTGCGTAAAACACTTCGATTTGTCTCAATCGCATAACACTGGGTTATCATGAAGCGGCGGGGAGTAAACCTCACACACGCGATCGCACACAGATAACGACATATGAACCTGTGAGATGAGCAACCTGCCGGGAGATTGTAAGAGATCCTTCATTAGATTACTGGGCGTGCCATTCTGACTCAAAATCACGTGTCAAAACCGACATTGAGTCAGTTTGAAACAAGCCACGCGCCAGGCGTCCCGCAAATTCGATTCAATTGAATCAATTCGGTGAATCTCGGATGAATCTTTACCCCCTATACTGGCCTCATCCTTGAAAGATGAGACCCCATGTACGGACCTGCAAAAGCCCTCGACTCCATCGCCGAACTGAAAGTGCTCGAGCACATTCGAACCAAGCATTGGCGCACTGCAAAGCGAGACACTGTTGCAGTGCTACTGTCTTGGCGCGCAGGGCTCAGAGTCAGCGAGATCGCTCAAATTTGCTGGAGCGACGTCGCCACGTGCACCGGAGAGCTCTGCGACCAAGTGCGCGTGCGCCGTGAGACAACAAAGGGCAAGACGTTCACACGCTTTGTGCCAATGCATCCAGAGCTCAGTTCCGCGCTGCAAGCCCTCCGCACGAATGCCTGCACTATGGAACAAACCATCTTGCTCAATCGCCAACGCGGCGCCTTCACGGTCAATGCGCTGACCGTTTGGTTCCACCGTCTCTACAGGGCCGCAAATCTAGACGGTGCTAGCTCCCACAGCGGCCGAAGGGGCTTCATAACGCGCTGCGCCCGATCTTGTACGACGGTCGGCGCGTCGATCGAAGACGTGCGCGACATGGCTGGTCATGCCCTTCTTTCAACCACAGCGGCATACATAGATGCCAATGCAGAGGCTAAGAGGAAACTCGTTGATGGTCTTTAGGGCGCATGGGTGACGGACGGGGTGCATCCCCAAGACGGGGGTACTTTATAAAGGCCGTATCCCCTTAAGGGCACTTATTGAGTCTACAAAACGATCAGCTAGCTCAACTTTTTAGCCCGCGTAGCCCAAGCCGTTGCGAAGCTGATTGATAGGTCTCTGTTGCTCGTAGTCTTTCACATACCGCTGCGCACCACGGACGAGGGGGCGATTGAAGATTACTCTTTCTACCACGGGGATTGTCGTGAAATATTCTGGTGGTTGTTTGGCTTCCATTAGGAGTTTCAACCTTGATAGATGCTCTTCATCTTCGTCCACGCACTTCATGAAATCAACCAGAGGGAACTCTCTGCCAAATTCGTCAGTTTCAATAAGACGAACAAAACCCACGTCATTCCAAAGATCGGACAGAGGTCGATCGAAGACATCGATCAACACGTTTTGCGTACCGTATTCGATCCGATCTGGCACTCTAAGCCAGATGCAGCGCGCAAGGCGATGAACCGCATGAATCTAACGCTGAAGCATGCCGCAGCGCTAGATCTAGACGTCGACCTTCAAGCAATCATGAAAATGAAGGCATTGCTTGGCAAAAGGCGACACGAAGCCAAACATATCCCTTCACTACCCTATCAAGACGCACCAGCGTTCTACCAAGTATTGGTCAATAGCGACACGACAACGGCACGCGCGTTAAGATTTCTAATGTTGACTGCAGCACGATCAGGCGAAGTACGTTTTGCGACTGCACATGAAATCAAAGACGATATCTGGGAGCTAAGCGAGGAGCGCACGAAGACCGGCAAGCTTATGCGTTTTCCGCTGAGCAGCGAAGCTATACGGCTGATCGAAAACTCCAAAAGGCAATCCTCCGCTGAGTTTTTGTTTCCGTCACCAAACGGCGGAGTGTTATCAGAAAACGCTATGTCAACGTTTATGAAGCGTCAAAACATGACAGCACGTCCACATGGTCTGCGTGCCACATTTCGAACTTGGGCAGAAAACGAGACCGACGCCGATTGGGAAACGAAAGAAAGTGCTTTGGGTCATACAGTAGGCAACTCTGTCGAGCGCGCGTATCAACGTTCTGACCGCGTAAACAAGCGACGTAGATTAATGGAAGCCTGGGGAGCACTTCTCACAGGAAAAAAGGCTTGAGGTAGATTTAACTCTTCGTGAGCCAATAAGGCACCAAAGGTTGATCGGAATTTTAAAAAAAGCACCCGCTTAGCAGGTGCTGAAAGATCAATATTCTAAGGGTCTTTCTGACCGTCCGCCTGAAAGAATACTGCGAACGCTCCCATCACTGCAAGTATGCCAAGAGTCAGTGATACCGATCCTAGTGCTGCCTCGAGCATGTCATTCTCCTAAATTTTGTATGAAGTCCTAGAGCGGCCATGTGTCAAGTCCTGCCCGCGCAGATTTATAGGGACATGAATCTGCATCTAAACTATACCATACGCAGCTCGAAAACGCTAAAATCATTCAGAATGGTGCTCGTCAACTTGGCCGAATATATGTCGAAACATGGTTAATAAGTCGCAACCAAGCATGAGTCTTGCATGATTGGAATGCATTTGTCTGTCATTGAAATCGTCGTATAAATAGTGCCGGTCCGCAATTGAGATGTAGTACTTGCGGCCCATCGTAATCATTTCAAGCCAGCTTTGGCAGTACTTACGGCATATCGATGCCATGCGGTGGACCGGCAGCCCGCTGACAAGTGCCCGGCTGTCACCTGCGTAACGTGATACGATATTCTTGATAGCGATATCAATAAGACCCGCGGTAAACGCGGCCTCGGATGGCGGGAACAGTTGAGCGGCGTCGTAACGTTGATCCAATCGCTCGAGTTCAACTAAACCGCGGCTGATTTCGCTCAGCATGTCGACGTGATCTTCAGACACGAATGCATAGGGTGCACTGGGATTAGTTAGAGTTCTGTCATCGGCATTACAGATCTTATCAAGTACACTTAGAGCTGCTTCATCTAACAGAATTTTCTGTCCCTTTAGTTGGTTTAATGCGGGATAGGCGTGGCGCTCCAGCCCATACCTCAAGATGTTTTTTATCTGCGACCTAGTCGACTGGTTCTGACCATTCTCGGGAAACTTCGATGCGAAATCAAAACTCTCGCCCATCCAGTCTCTAAGAATATTCAGCGCGCGGATATCCAACCGCATTGGCGCTCCCCCGTTACCGTTCGACGATGAGCTATGGAGTACTAAACCGCAAAGAGTACTAAGCGCCTTTTCTTGGATAACAGAACCGACTTTGTAGTCTCTATTCTGCCGCTTCCAGCTTTGCTGACTGAGCGCAGAGTATCTTTCCAAACAGTAAATGCCGCACTCGGATAGCGTGGTGCGCAGGTGCTCCAGAAGATCGCTAGGTTCATCAGTCTGCCACTTGTGCGATTTCTGTCGATCCCTAATAGCTTTTAATCTGGCAGTGATTTCGCTGGCTTGGGGCAGCTCTTTCAGCGGTTTGGTCCGGGAAAACACATCCAAAAACCGAAGCTGAGCTGAGACGTTTTGCAGGGCTTCGCTAACCAGAAGATATTCTCGTGCGGCGCGTTCCGGATAACCGCCACGCTCTGCGAATGCAGCTGCCGCCATGCCCAAAAATGCACCATTCAGGAGCCGGTCTAGTGAAGAAGTTGCCAAACCAAACACCACAAGGTCCGAAGAATCTTTCGGTGTTCTAACTTTCACCGCGCTGCGCCAAGATCCAAAGAACTCTTTGATGTACTCTTCTTGCGCGACGTCTTTAGCTGTTTGGGCGTTGATCCCTTGATAGACGGTATCTTCGTCCGACGCGTTCACCCAATCGTTGATTAACTCAACGAACCTGTCGATGGTTTGAACTATTTCCTCTCGCGCAGTTGGAAGCCCAAAGGAACCACTCTGGTCCGGGTTAAAAACGAATCCAAAATGGTTGCGGCGCGCGCTAGCAGAGAGACGATCTCCTTCTGGCGTTTTGCACGGCGGTTGACCAATTTGGTACTCGCCGAGCTCGCGATAAAGCTGGATCAATGACACCCGCGAAAGAAATGAGTCAGCAATATCGGAAAGGTTATTGTAAATTCCCTTGGAGACATGATTGGGCAAGTGGCCGCGGCCAAAGGTCGGCAAGATCGGGCGCATATCAGGTTTTTGCTCTGTCCCTTCGGCCGGATGACCCGTGTCCCTCGGGAACAGTTTTGAACGCTGGTCTACGAGCGACAGCAATCGTTTATAATCTGCCGCGACGTAGCTATTTTTCTTGTCATCAAACGCCAAAGACTGAAGCGGGTTAAACTTCAGCATTGATGACACTTTTCTGTAAAAAACGAACCTCCGTAACTCATGCAAACCAACACTGTAGTGATAGTGAGCCTTAAGTGCGTATCCCTCAAAGCCAGTGCCTGAACTACGATAGATTCCCCCAAAAGATAGGTACTGGACTGAGCGTCCAAATTGATTTCGCCGAAATGAATCGTCCTTAGTTTGGAGCATCGCGAGCAACAAATCGATCTGGCGAAAATTTCCTCCTTTGAAGAAATATAAGTCACCTGATTTGTTGTGAATTTCTGACCCAATTAGAGCGAGATTAGCGTCCGCAATGCGAGTCTTTGGTTGTGCTTGGAGCGACTCAATAATCTGATCCTCATTTTGGCAGATTTTGGTATCTTTGAGGAAACGCAGACTGTCTCTGAAAAATTGCACATTTTTTTCGACGATTGATGTCGCGGTATCTACACCATCCTCTATCTTCTCTGCGACCCACGCCTGCGCAAATGCCGGTTGATAGAAGACCGACATATGCTTGAGCATTTCGATCGCATCGTCTTTGTCTGCGTTTTCGGAGCGATTAGCGTAAGCTCTGATAAGTGCTTCAGCGAACGCGCTAGCGTTAGCGTAGCGAGAGAAGGCGGATTGCAAGTTTTGACCTTGCTCTTCGGTCATTGCGATGTGCAGCATTAATCGAAGCCGCTTCACGCCCCACGGCATGTACAGAGTAACGTCCACTGCGTCTTCTAACTTCTGCATGATCCACTTTAGGGTAGGGACCGCCGCTGCGCTTTCGGCGCTTCTATCATAAGCCTCCTCTATATCTTTCGCGACGACATTCTGCTTGGTGAATAATTGTGCAAAACGTTGGTGATCAGGCTGATGAGAAGTTGGTCCAACGGTGCGGCCGATATGATAGAAAAATGTTTCGTCGTGCAGCCGGATACAATGACGATAGAAGTGACGCGATTTTTCATATTCTTGATCGTATTCGTGCAGCTCACCTAGCCCAAAGACAATAT
>JBCBGS010000093.1:0-11021 GCA_038526515.1 Pseudomonadota bacterium
TGGCGCAGCCTTTAGCAGGGAGTCGGGGCAAAAGGGAATATCCATATCTGGCATTTCTCGATTGACGCTCCGCCATCCACTTATTCAGACGGACAGGGGCGTTGCCACGATATTGATGCTGATCAGCCATGGGCGTTCGTTTGACGCCGCAGAGGCGGAGCGTCAATCGAGAAATGCCAGATATGGATATTCCCTTTTGCCCCGACTCCCTGCTAAAGGCTGCGCCAAGCATAGGAGTGGCCATGAAAACCGCTGTCATCGTCTTCCCGGGATCGAATTGCGATCGTGATGCAGAGGTCGCTCTGCGCGCGGCCACAGGCCAAGACCCTGCGATGGTCTGGCACAAGGATGGAACCATCCCCGAGGGCACAGACCTCGTCATGGTGCCGGGCGGGTTTTCTTACGGTGATTATCTGCGCTGCGGCGCCGTTGCCGCGAACAGCCCTGTGATCTCCCAGCTTCGCGCCCACGCGGAACGTGGCGGCTATATCCTAGGCGTTTGCAATGGCTTTCAGATCCTCTGCGAGACAGGCCTGCTCCCTGGTGCGCTGATCCGCAATGCCGGTCTCGAATTCGTCTGCCGTCCCGAAGTCTTGAAAATTGAGTCGACAAATACAGCCTTCACCAATGCGTATTCCGGCGGCGAGATCACGATTCCAATAGCGCATCATGATGGCAACTATGTCGCCGATGAGGACACATTGAACACGCTAGAGAGCGAAGGCCGCGTGGCGTTCCGCTATGTCGACAATCCAAACGGCTCGGCGCGCGACATTGCTGGCGTAATCAGCGAAAACGGGCGCGTCCTCGGCATGATGCCCCACCCTGAACGCGCCATTGGCGGCCATGAAGGCGGCACAGACGGCCGCGGCATGTTCGAAAGCCTGCTTTCGGCCGCTTAATCGAAAGTCCTTGCTCTGCAGCACAACCCGGCCCTAAGTTTCGTTCGAGCGGGTAGGGGTTGCGGCATGAGCTACGCACAAGAAACCAAAGATGCGAACCGAGAGATTTTTCCAGATCTCGCAAGGGCTTTCGCTCTGCTCGGGATCTGTTTGGTCAATGTCGGAGTGATCGCCTGGCCTATGATGAGCGGATATGGTGTGGAGGGCATCGTGACCTCTATCGATCAAGCCGCCTTCTTTAGTGTGAATGCGTTCTTTCTGATGAAGTCTTACACGCTGTTCTCGTTTATGTTCGGCGTTGGATTTGCTTATCAGATGCAGTCTGCGGAGCGCCGCGGCGTCGGCTTCGCAGGACGATATTGGCGGCGTATTCTTGGCTTACTCGCGTTCGGATTAATCAATGTCGCGTTCTTGTTCCAGGGTGATATCCTGGTGATGTATGCGATCCTTGGCTGTCTACTTTTCCTGTTCCGAAACAGTAGCGCTCGAACGCTCTCTGGCTGGGCGATTGGCACTTATGCGGTACAAGTCTTCTTGGTTGGCTTGATGGCGCTGGGCATGGTCGCGTACAGCCAGTTTGATCCCGAGAATTATGCAATCGAAATGGCGACCACTGCCTCAGATGCAATCGCAGACTCCGAAGCCTTCCGTTCAGGGACATTTGCTGAAACCATTACGCAAAGGTTTGTCGATTGGAGCGAAGTCATCACCTTCGGAACGATGATGCAGGGGATTGGCGCGTTCTCATTTTTCCTATTCGGACTCTCGGCCGTCAAACGCGGTACGATCGCAAACCCCTCTGCGCCATTTTGGAAACGCTGTCGCCGTGTATTTCTGCCGATTGGCCTCATCATCAGCGGAGTCGGAGCTTGGCTTACATTGGAAGGCGGCGGCGGATTTGGGCCGCAAGTGCTCACCGGCATGTTCATCATCATACTGGGTAGCCCGTTTTCGACCGCTGGCTATCTCGGCTTGATCGCGAAATGGGCGGAAACGCCGGACGGCGCAATCAAAACCTTCCTCGCCCGCGGCGGAACATCCTCGCTCACGGCGTATCTTATGCAAGGTTTGATCCTATCGCTGATCTTCAACGCCTATGGCCTCGGCCTATTTGAGCAAATTGGTGCTGCGGGCTCCATCGCCATCGCAGCAGGCGTGGCGCTTTTCACTATTGTTTTCGCGAGCTTCTGGCGGGCACAGTTTAAGCGCGGCCCCTTGGAATACGTACTGCGGGGTTGGACCTATCTAGGATCGCGCTGAACAGGCGCACAAATGCTCTAGCGAATCTAGCCGCTTAGCGCTAAAGCGCGCGCATGACTGATACATCTGCGATCATCGCCGCGATGCAGGCGGAACAAGACGAAACCTCTGCGAGTGAGCATGGGATCAATGCCGAGGAATGGCAGCGTCTAATTACGAGGCTGAACCGAAAGCCAAATCTGGTCGAGCTCGGCATCTATTCGGTGATGTGGTCAGAGCATTGCTCTTACAAATCTTCGCGGCGGCACCTGTCCAAGTTCCCGACCAAGAACAAGCATGTCATCCAGGGCCCCGGTGAAAATGCGGGCGTGATCGATATTGGCGATGGCCAAGCGGCGATCTTCAAAATGGAGAGCCATAACCACCCGTCTTACATTGAGCCCTATCAAGGCGCTGCAACTGGCGTTGGCGGCATTCTGCGTGACGTGTTCACCATGGGCGCGCGGCCAATTGCGCTGGTCAATGCCCTGCGCTTTGGCGATCCCAGCCACCCTAAGACACGGAGCCTGGTAGCCGGCGTTGTGGCGGGCATTGGCGGATACGGAAACTGTGTCGGCGTGCCAACCGTCGCGGGTGAGACCGAGTTCCATTCTGGCTATAATGGCAACATCCTGGTCAATGCGATGGCAGTTGGCCTCGCGGATCAGGATAAGATTTTCTATGCGCGCGGCGCGACGCCGGGCAATCCGATTTTCTATGTCGGTTCGAAAACAGGGCGCGATGGTATTCACGGCGCGACCATGGCGTCAGCTGAATTCTCGGAAGGTGACGAAGACAATCGCCCGACCGTTCAGGTTGGCGACCCGTTTACGGAAAAGCTTTTGATTGAAGCCTGCTTGGAACTGATGGCCACGGACGCAATTCAGGCGATCCAGGATATGGGCGCTGCGGGCCTCACCTCATCTTCTGTCGAGATGGCCGATAGCGGCGGCGAGAATGGCGAAGGTATCGGCGTTGAGATGGATTTGGACAAAGTCCCACAACGCGAAACCGGCATGAGCGCCTATGAGATCATGCTGTCAGAGAGCCAAGAGCGCATGTTGATGGTGCTCTATCCGGATAAGATCGAGCTCGCGAAAAAGATCTTCGAAAAGTACGATCTCGACGCTGAGGTGATCGGTATGACCACCGATAGTGGCCGCATGGTGCTCAAACAATTTGGCGAGACGGTTTGCGACATTCCCGTCGCGCCACTGGCCGAAGACGCGCCGAATTATGACCGTCCATGGGTCGAGCCAAAGAAACGCGCGCCGCTGGATATGGCCTCGATTCCGGAACCGGAAGACTATGGCGAAGTGCTTCTCAAACTCATGTCCTGCCCGGATATGGCGAGCAAGCGCTGGATCTGGGAACAATATGATCGCCACGTCATGGGCGACACGATTGATAGCTCTCAATCGCAGGGTAATGCCGCCATCGTGCGCATTCACGGCACTAATAAAGCGCTCGCCATCACGTCGGATTGTACCCCGCGCTATGTCGCTGCGGATCCTTATGAAGGTGGCAAGCAGATTGTCGCCGAGGCATACCGCAATCTATCGGCGGTCGGCGCGAAGCCGATCGCGATCACGGATAACCTCAATTTCGGCAATCCGGAAAAGCCCGAGACGATGGGCTATATCGTGAAAGCGATTGAAGGCATGGCCGAAGCGTGCGGCACGCTCGATTTCCCGGTCGTATCCGGCAATGTCAGTCTGTATAACGAGACCGACGGCATCGCGATCCCGCCGACCCCAGTGGTTGGCGGCGTTGGCCTCATTGAGGACTTGCACAAGGTGACGACGCTGAAAGGCGCGCAGCCGGGTGACGTTCTAATTCTGATCGGCGAAACCAAAGGTCATTTGGGCGCCTCACTTTACGCCCGTGAGATATTGGGACTGGACGGCGACGACGCTGGACCACCGCCGCCCGTCGACCTGGAGACCGAGAAAAAGAACGCGGATTGTGTGCGCGAGCTGATTGAGCGCGGACTGGTCAATGCCGTGCACGATGTCAGCGATGGCGGTGTGGCATGCGCAGTGGCAGAGATGGCATTGGCTAACTCCCTAGCAGTCACTTTGGACTTAGATGATATGGTGGCTCATTCTCCCGAGCGACCCAGTTTTCAAGAACTTCTCTACTCAGAAAACCAAGGGCGTACGTTGGTAAGTGCTCCGCTGAGTCATGTTGAAGCCATAGTTGACGTCGCCAGGGCTGCTGATGTCACTTTGCAGTCAGCCCATTCTCACCTTGGTAATCCAAATGTTGGAGAGGTTTCGAAGGTCGGAGATGGCGTAGAGTTCGGATACGCTGATGTGACAATGGTGAGCGCCGCGCTCGACCAGAGCGTACGCATTTCTCTCTTAAAACTCCGCGCAGCCCACGAAGATTGGCTCCCGACCTATATGAGCAAAGTGGATTAGCCCCCGCCTTCGCGGGGTTTCCCAGGTTCAGCACCAAGCCTCGCCTAAATCAGCTCGTAATCCTCAAGCTTCACCTCCGCCACGGCGGCGGCGTAGTCGCGCGTGTGTGACGACCAGTTTTGGGTGATTTTGCCATGCTCGTTCTTGTACCAGCTATTACAGGCAGGATCCGCCCATACGGTTTTGGCGAGGTCGTCTTGAACCTGCGCGTTAAACCGATCCTGCGCCGCTTTGGTTGGGACCATGGCCGCTTTGCCCGTCTCGCCGAGTCCGTCTAGCGCCTTCACAGCGTATTCAACCTGGCGCTCAAGCATGAACGTAATCGCGTTATGGCCGAGATTGGTGTTCGGGCCATACAGCACGAACAGGTTCGGGAAGTCGGCGACCGTGATGCCGAGATAGGCCTCTGGATAATCCTTCCAGACATCGTTCAAATGCTTCTCGCCGCGGCCTTGCACATCAACAGACCAGCGCCAGCCAGTTGTCTCAAAGCCCGTGGCGAATGCGATCACATCAAGCTCGTGATGACCATCGACCGTTTTGATCCCCGTTGCGTCGATCGTTTCAATCCCCGCGGTTTCGAGCGTGACATTGTCCTTCATTAAGGCTGGGAAGTAATCATCTGAGATCAGAATCCGGCGGCACCCAATTGGATAGTCTGGCGTGAGCTTCTCTCTCAGCGAAGCGTCTGGAACCTGAGCTTCCATATGATTAACCGCGATCTGATTGTAGGCAGCGCGTCCCTCAGGCGTCCATTTGAAGGCCTGCCAGAAAAACTCGTCAGCTTGCTCATAGATGATCTCACGGTTCATCGCGCCGAGCTTCATCGCAAGCTCTGGATTGGTCCCGAGCAGCGCGCCTTCTTGAGCGCTCATTGCGACGTCGCGGCGCGGGATCACCCAGTTCGGGCTACGTTGGAACACGACAAGCTCGCCCACTTCTTCGGCGAGCTCAGGAATGATTTGCACGGCGCTGGCGGCGCACCCAATGATGCCGACGCGTTTGCCTTTCATAGGGATGGAATGATCCCACTGCGCGGAATGCGTGATCGCGCCCTGGAAATCTTCTTTGCCTGGAATGGCTGGCCAATTCGGACGGTTTAGCTGGCCGAGCGCACCAATCACGGCGTCGCCTTGATAAGTTGCGCCGCTCGCTGTTGCGACGGTCCATGTCTTGGAGGCCTCGTCCCACACAGCGCTGGTCGCCTCATCCTCAAGCTTCACGTTCGGGCGTAGTTGATAGCGATCTGTAATCTCATCGGCATAGGCCTGGATCTCAGCGCCTTGCGGATAAGCCCGGCTCCAATTCACGCTTTGCGCGAAACTAAACTGATACAGCGCTACGGGAACGTCGCACGCCACGCCCGGATAAGTGTTCTGCGCCCACGTTCCGCCAACCCGGTCCAGCTTCTCAACAATCGTAAAACTGTGCCCGGCTTCCTGCAGCTTTATCGCGGCGCAAAGGCCGCCCAGACCGGCTCCGATAATGATGACGTGCTTCCCCGCCATAGCGCTTTCCTCCAGTGTCTGTTTGTTTTTCAGACAGGATGCCGCAACCCTTGGCTAAGGCAAGGGTCACGCGAGGGGACTTGTTGTGGGTTAGGGGCGCCGAGATTGAATCTCTTCACGCGCCGGATTGCGGGGGTAGACCCCGAGAATCTTGAGCGAGTTCGAGAAAAAACCCAGCTCCTCGAGGGCCAATTGAACGCGGCGTTCGTCCGGGTGACCTTCAATCTCGGCATAGAATTGTGACGCGCTGAACGAGCCTTCAATCTGATAGCTTTCAAGCTTCGTCATGTTCACGCCATTTGTCGCGAAGCCGCCAAGCGCTTTGTAAAGCGAGGATGGAATGTTGCGGACTTGGAACAGAAATGCCGTCATGGCCTGACCGTCATTTGGGCCAATATCGACTGGGTCCGGCGACATGATCACGAAGCGCGTCGTGTTATGCGCGGCATCTTCGATGTCATGCGCGAGGATTTCGAGCCCGTATTCTTCCGCCGCAAGTGCCGGTGCAAGGGCGCAGGCTGTCGGGTCGCCGCGTTCAGCCACCTGACGGGCCGCCCCAGCTGTATCAGCAGCCGTGTGTGCCTGGATCCCATGATCGCGCAGGAAATTACGACATTGGCCGAGCGCCATAACGTGACTGTAAGCGCGCTCAATATCGTCAAGCTTCGAGCCCTTCAGCGCCATCAGCTGGAACCGAATGCGCATTAAATGCTCACCGATCATATGCAGGCTTGTTGAGGGCAATAGATGGTGAATGTCACCCACGCGGCCGGCGATCGTGTTCTCAACCGGGATCATCGCAAGCTGAGCATCTCCGCTTTCAACCATAGCGATGACGTCCTCAAACGTGCGGCACGCGATCGGCTCATACTGGGGATAGACGTCGAGACACGCAATATGAGAGTTCGCGCCGCGCTCTCCTTGATAGGCGATCTTTTTTTGAGCCATCATCTGCTCTCCACTTGACGCAAGACCCCTATTTGCCAACGCCATCAGCATAAAGATCTTGGTAACAGACCTGCGCGGTTTCGCCGCTGAATCAGGTAACGCGCGATCTGCCACATCTGTATATATTGATTGCGAACGCATAGCGTGCCAGAAGGCGCGCGCAAGACTGGAATATGAGGGATCACCTATGGGCGAACTCGGACTGAACAAGATTTTCGGGGCACTCTTGGCTGTAGGCCTTGTGGTTCTTGGCCTGAAAGAGGTTTCAACCATCGTATTTGGCGGTGGTCACCACCACCATAAAGAGTACGAATCACTGAATAAGTGGGCCGAATCAAACTTCAAAGGCTACCGTGTAGACATCGCTGAAACTGGCGGCGCCGGCGCAGTCATCGAAGAAATTTACGACCTTGGCGCCCTATTGCTAGGCGCAGACCTTGCTCGCGGCGAGCGCAGCTTCAAAGCAAAATGCGCTTCATGCCACACGATTGATGAGGGTGGTTCCAACGGCACAGGCCCAAACCTTTACGCAACAATGGGCGCAGCGAAGCAAAGCCACTCTGGCTTTAGCTACTCTGGCGCGCTGGGAAACACTGAAGGTGACTGGTCTTGGGAAAGCATGGATGCGTGGCTTGAGAACCCATCTAGCTATGCCCGCGGTACAAGCATGGCCTTTGCGGGCCTGAAGCGCGACGATGAGCGCGCTGCTGTCCTGGCTTACCTGGCATCTTACAGCCCTGATGCGCCGCCAGCTCCTGAGCCGCTTCCAGAAGTGGCTGAAGAAGGCGACGCTGAAGAAGCTGCCGGTGATCTCGCAGAGACAGACGAGACTGTCGTGGAAGGCGCTGCCGACACGGCTGGCGAAGCGGCCGAGGTTGCAGAAGCTGCGGCTGACGAAGCGATTGAGGAAGCTGCGGATCAGGGCACAGCCGCAATTGCTGAAGCAACCGTAGCAGCTGAAGAAACCGTTTCTGATCTGGCGGAAGCCGCAACCGAAACCGCGACAGACGCGGCAACCGACGTGGTCGAAACCGTTACTGAGACGGTAGAAGATACAGTGACCGAAGCGGCCGACGTAGCCGAGGACACGGTAGAGGAAACCGTCGAAGAGGCTACCGACGAAGAGTAAGCCAGTCTGGCACAACGCCTCGACATTTTGAAATATCAACGCGGCGAGCCTCTAATGGCTCGCCGTATTCATTTGCGATCCGCGCTATTGCAGGCGCCAAAGGCTCAACCATGGTCGTCATGAACGTTCCATTGGCGTGAAGCAAAGTTTCTGAATCGACCAAAAGACCAACATGACCCTTCCAAAAGATCAGGTCGCCACGTTGTAGCGTGCCTGACTGATCCCACCCATCGATCGGGTCACCAAACCAGGCTTGCTGCATATCGCTATCACGCGGGCAGGGAACACCGCAGGCTCCAAACGCGATTTGGACGAGGCCAGAGCAATCAATTCCCAAACAGTCTCGGCCGCCCCATAGATACGGCGTTCCCAAGAATTTCATCGCGACCGCAATCGGATCGTCTTCGACCGTATCAGCATCAGCCAATAAATGATCGACAATCCAGCCGGCTCGCTCAAACCTGAGATAGCGGCCGTCACGTTCGCCGGTCGCTGAGAGTTTCGCGCCAACGCCGAAAGTAAAATGAGGCGCGGCCGTAATCTTTGGATCTGCATAGGTGTGCGCGCGGCCTGCCTGAACGCGATGCGTGACCTTGAGGGTCGGCGCAGAAAGCGCCTCCATCAGCACCCAACCGACATATCGGTCTGCCTCACTTTGCACGAGACCGAACTCGCCTTCCTCATGATGCAGGACGACAGTCTCGCCATGGAGAACCTGGCTGGTTTGGGTGCCATCCGGAGTTGGCGTTTTGCGCATCGCGGCAACGCCTGCATTCACTTGCATACGCTCACCAGAGCCACCTTCCGGCAAGGTCAGTCTTTGATCATCGAATGATAGCACAGCTTATCTCCAACCGTTCCGAGTTAGAGATATAGCCCGAAAACCAAGGAAATGTTTAGGCGACAGCGCGGCCCATTTCGGACGCTTGACCATCGGCAATCTCGCCCGCTTCGGCAGCTTGGATCTGTCCGCCAAAGGCCCGGAGCCAATCCATACCCTTGGTGGTGCGCTCAATGTGCACACTGCGCAGATCATTCTCATCCGGGATACGCTTGATCAAATCATTGCGTTCAAGAACGTCGAGCGCGCGCGTCACAGCAGGCTTGGCGATGTTGAGATGACCGGACAAGCCTCGCACCGTATGCGGACCAGGAGTCAAAGCGACTGTCATCAAAACGGCTTGCTGCCGAGCTGTCATATCAGACTCATCAGACCGCACATAAGCCGTCAAAGCGCAGCGCCAGAGATCTAGTGCCTGCCTTTGTGTCATCGCCATTTTCGCTCACCCTATTTCGTTTGATAAGCGAATCAGAATCCGATTTGCGACTCGCGTAAAGAGTCCAGCGATTTTTATTTTGTTGTCGAACTGTTACGCGAAATTCTTCGCATGTTTGCTCGCGCGACCGGTAACGCGCTTGCGCCAAATTCGAAAACTGTTCGGCTTGAGCTCGCGGCGCATAATCGCAATGACTTGCTTTTCAGCAAGCCCTGTCTGCGCCTCAATCGCATCGAATGACGTTTCATCATCCCAGGCCATTTCGATGATGGCGCTGACCTCTGGATCGATCGGTGTTTGCATGGGGCAGGACATAGACCGCCTGCCCCAAAAACAAGGTCAGCTCTAAAAATTCAGAACTTTCGCATAGCGAACATGTGGTAGAGCCTTCAGCTCCTTCACAAGATTTGTAGACGGATCGCTATCGATCCCAATCAGGGCAATCGCCTCGCCGCCAGCATCTGTTCGGCCAAGGTGGAAGGTCGCGATATTGACTTCTTCCTTGCCAAGCAATGCGCCGAGTGAGCCGATAAAGCCGGGCTTGTCGAGATTGTTCACATAAAGAACGCGCGTGTTGAAATCGCCCTCGAGCGCCATGCCTTTGACTTCAACGATGCGCGGCTGCCCCGCGATTAGCGTCCCAGCGAGCGAGCGCCAACCTGGCTCTGGATCATTCTCAGTCCGCTTCGTGCGAACCTTGATCCGGATCAGGCTGTCGTAAACCGGGCTATCCTCGGTTTTCGTCTCAGCCAGTTTAACGCCGCTTTCATTCAGCACTTCTGGCGCAGACACCATGTTTACATCGCCGCGTGACGGACGAAGCAGGCCTGCAAGCGCCGCTGCCGTGAGCGGCTTCCGGTTGAGCTCAGCAACTTCACCTTCATACTCGATGACGACTTCCTCGAAGCCATAGTCACTGATCTGTCCGGCAAACAGGCCAAGCTTTTCAGCAAGGGCTGCAAACGGTTTCAAACGCGGCGCTTCGTCAGCGGTGATAGACGGCATGTTCAGCGCATTAGTCACTGCGCCAGTCAGCAGATAGTCGCTCATCTGTTCCGCGACTTGCAGCGCCACATTCTCTTGCGCCTCCGTCGTGGCCGCGCCGAGGTGCGGGGTCGCGATGAAGTTTGGTGCTCCAAAGAGAACGTTCTCTTTCGCTGGCTCTTCCGCGAACACATCGAAGGCCGCAGCGCCGATATGGCCAGACTTCAAGCCCTCCGCTACCGCAGCTTCGTCGACCAAACCGCCGCGGGCACAGTTCACGAGGATGACGCCTTTCTTGGTCTTCGCCAGCGCTTCTGCTGACAAGATGTTGCGGGTCTGATCCGTCAAAGGCGTGTGAAGCGTAATCGCGTCGGCGCGGGCGAGCATCGCATCTAGGTCAGCTGCTTTCTCAACTCCCAGTTCGAGCGCCCGTTCTTCTGTGAGGAAAGGATCATAAGCCAGCACTTTCATTTGCAAGCCTTTGGCGCGTTCCGCGACGCGGGCGCCGATATTTCCGCACCCGATCAGGCCGAGCGTTTTGTAAGAGAGCTCAGTCCCCATAAACGCTTTCTTCGGCCACTCACCCGCTTGCGTGCCAGCATTGGCTGCAG
>JBCBGS010000094.1:0-10875 GCA_038526515.1 Pseudomonadota bacterium
CGCCGAGTGGCGCCGCTCCGTTCGCGGGTTCGTTGACAAGGAGATCATGCCTTTCGTCGACGAATGGGAAGAGGCGGGGCGAATTCCGCGCGAGCTTTTCAAAAAAGCAAAACAGGCTGGGCTTCTCGGCATCGGATACCCAACAGAGTATGGCGGTGAAGGCACCGAGTTCGACCGGTTCCACGGCATCGTGACCTCAGAAGAACTCGCTCGCATCGGTGCTGGCGGGATCTCTTCCGCCTTGATGATCCATGGCATCGGCTTGCCGCCCATTATGGCGCTCGGCAGCGAAGAAATGAAAACAGAGATCGGACGCAAAGTCCTGTCCGGCGAAGAACAGATCAGCCTCGGGACCACTGAACCTTCGGCCGGCTCGGATGTCGCGCAGCTCAAAACCAAAGCGGTCAAAGACGGCAATGGCTGGCGCGTAAATGGCTCTAAAACCTACATTACCGGCGGTATGACGTCGAAATGGCTGACCACAGCCGTGCGAACTGGCGGTGAGGGCATGGGCGGAATTTCGCTCTTGCTGATTGATCTTGAAAGCGACGGGGTCAGTCGGACGGAACTGCCAAAGCAAGGCTGGTGGGCGTCTGACACCGCGACCATTCATTTCGATGATGTCTTCGTGCCCGCCGAAAATCTGATCGGCGAACAAGACAAAGGCTTTTATGGCATCATGGCGAACTTCAATGGCGAGCGCCTGGGCATGGCGGGACAAGCCGCGGCGTCCGCCCGCGTCTGCGCAGAAGAAGCTGCAGCCTGGGCGCAGGAACGCAAGACGTTCGGCAAGCGCCTCGCTGACCACCAAGTGATCCGCCACAAATTGGCGAGCATGGCACAGCGCATTTGGGCCACCACGACGATGCTCGACACCTATGCGTGGCATGTTCAAAACGGGAATACGCCGGTCGCTGAGCTCGCCATGCTGAAAGTCCAAGCCACAGAGACTTTGGAATTCTGCGCGCGGGAGGCCATGCAAATCCTGGGCGGCGCGGGTTTCATCCGCGGCCACCGGGTTGAACGGATTTATCGCGAAGTGCGCGTCATGGCGATTGGTGGCGGCTCGGAAGAGATCATGCGCGATCTCGCCGCCCGGCAACTTTCAGTCTAAGCTCGACGGCGGGAGGAACGATATGGATAGTTTCAAAGATAAGACCGTCATCATTACAGGCGGCGCAACCGGCATCGGCTTCGGCCTCGCCAAGCGCTTTGGCAGCGACGGCGCGAAGATCGTTATTGGCGAACCGCGCCAAGACAAACTCGACGCGGCGATCGCGGAGCTAAAAAATCTCGGCGTGGAGGCCGCAGCGATGGTCATGGATGTGACCGACCCGAAAAGCATGGAAGCCTTCGCTGACTTCGCTTGGGAGACTTATGGTGGAGGCCATGTCCTCATCAACAATGCCGGTATAGCGACCGGACGCGCGCCGATCGTCGACGTCCCACTCGAAGACCTGCACCGATTGATGAACGTCAACTTCTTCGGCGTTTGGCACGGCGCCGCGATTTTCGGCAAGCGCATGATCGCGCAAGGCGAGCCGGCCGCGATTTATAATCTTGCTTCCGAGAATGCGTTTTTCAACGCTGTCCAAAACAGCGCGCCCTACATCGCCTCAAAACATGCGGTACGAGGCCTCACCGAAGCCATGCGTGACGAGTTTCCGGACTACATCCAAGTCGGCATGATCGTTCCTGGCTTCGTGGCCTCTGACATGACCAAGGGCGTTCAGCAATTTGCCATGGATGCCGACACGTTCGCTGAGAAAGTCGTCGAGCAAATCCGCGCGGGCGAATTTTATGTGGTCACCCATTCCTACAATATGGTGCGGATCAAACCGATCCATGACGAGATCTGCGACGCCTATGCTCGCAACGCTCCGCGCTATGACGGGGATGAAGAATATGACGTGCCGTCCTTGCTCGCGCGCCTAAGCGCTCGAAGGGATGACGCATGAACTGGCTCAAAGAAAACAACACTGCGGTGGTCACAGGAGCTGCCGGTGGCATCGGCCTAGAGTCTGCAAAACGGTTTGCAGAGGCCGGAATGAATGTCGTCCTCGTTGACGTGAAAGAAGAGCAGCTCGCCCAGGCGGCGTCTGCCTTGTCCGGCAGCTCAGGGAGAGTCATCACCAAAGTGTGTGACGTCTCAAATCCGCAAGCCATGACGGCGCTCGCCGAGGAAGTCACCGCGGACCTCGGCAACGTTCATTGCCTTATGAACAATGCAGGGATCGGCCGGATGGGCACAAAGCCGTGGGAAAATCTCGAGGCGTTTAACGGTCTTGTCTCGATCAACTTGATGGGCGTGATCCATGGCTGCCACGCATTCATGCCAGACATGCTGGCGCACGGCGAACCAGCCGCCGTCATCAATACCGGCTCAAAGCAAGGGATTACACGTCCGCCAGGCAACTATGCCTACAATCTCTCCAAGGCTGGTGTTCTGGCCTATACCGAAAGCGTAGCGCATGCGCTCCGCCAAGAAGAGAATTGTAAGCTGACGGCACACCTACTTGTTCCAGCCTTCGTCTACACGCCGATGGTCGAAGCCTTCATCCCGCAAAAACCACCCTTCGCTGCGACCGCTGAAGAGACCGTCGATTTCATGATGACCTCTTTAAAGAACGGCGATTTTTACATTCTCTGCCCGGACAATGAAACACCGCGTCCATTGGATGAGAAACGCATTCAATGGACCGCGGATGACATTATCAAGAATCGCCCTGCTCTCTCGCGTTGGCATCCGGACTATGCGGACGCCTTTAAGGCCTTCATCGAAGACTAAAAAAGTGCCCCGAACTGCAGCAAGTTCGGGGCAAAACGGGTTGGCATTGTAAGGAGGCGGGGGGCTAAAATTTATAGCCGAAACCAATGCCAACCACGGTCGGGTTGATATCGACATCAGCGTCGACGGTCGCGCCCAAAGCGGTCGTGAAATCGACGGTCACATCTGTATTGATCCAGATTTTCTTGATGTCGGCATTGAGGAGCCAACCGCCTGGTTCGCCATCCAGATCATAGTCAAGACCGACTTGAAGCGCGCCGCCAAAGCTGGGGTCATAGTCGATCCCATCGGCGACGGCGCCTTGGTCCTCATCAAAGAAGAAAGTCGCGTTCACACCGGCGCCGACATAGGGCTTAAACTGAGTGCCGGTATCGAAGTGGTATTGCAGCGTCAGAGTCGGTGGGAATAACCAGACATCGCCGAGATCAACGGTCGCGTTATCCAAGGCATCCGGCACCGTAACGCCGACAGCCTTAACGTCGTGCGGTGTAACCGCAAGGATCAGTTCGGCAGCAATGTTCTTCGTGAAGAAGTATGTGATATCAAGTTCTGGGACATATTGATCACCAATCTCAACATTACCGGCGAGCGCTGCGTTTGCGACCGACAGGTCTGCGCTCGCATCTGGCAAGACGCCGAGCACACGGCCTCGAACCATCCAAGGATTGTCGTCTGCATGAGCGACGGCCCCGATCAGGGCAGAGCTCACCATAAGAGCGGAGCAAAGAAGGGATTTCATGGGCTAGGCCTCTTTCTACAAGTTGTACACCCGATCTATTTACTTGTTTTACAACAGAAAATGTCCTGCTTCGCCGCGCGGGAACATGCCACGCGACATAGCCGCTCAAATCCGTAGTCTTCCTAAGTGACGTCCCTTGCGGAGTTTGCGATGGCTCAAAGTTTGCACGATAATTCCGCGTGTCTCCCCTTTCCTTTTCTGCTCAATCCCCCAAAATAGACCCCATGGCTCATACCCACGCACATACGCACGCCAATACGCCCTGTAGCCCGCAAGAGGCTGAAGCCTTTTTGGTGGAAGCAGAGGCTCTGGTAAGCGCGAAAGGGCAAAAGCTGACCCCGATCCGCCGGAAAGTGCTGCACCTTTTATTGGAAAGCGAAGAACCGGCGAAAGCTTATGACTTGCTTGCAAATCTGGATGGTGAAGGCTCCGCAAAGCCCCCAACCGTGTATCGCGCCCTAGATTTTCTGCAAGAAATGGGGCTCGCGCATAAAATTGAAAGCTTGAACGCCTATGTCGCTTGCGGTCATGCTAGTCATGATCACTCTGCGGTGTTTCTGATCTGCCAGACGTGTGGCGGCGCAGAAGAGCTTCATGCTGTGGCAACCAGCGAAGCTCTTTCAAAAGAAACCAGCTCGGCAGGCTTCGTCATCCAGAACGCTGTGATTGAGGCGCGCGGTATTTGTCGAAAGTGCGCCGCATGATCCCTTTATGGAAAGGGATCGCGAACACTTGGGATTGCGACGAGATGGGGCACATGAATGTGCGCGTCTATGTCGAAAAGGCAATGGAAGGATTGGGCAATTTTGCTGGCGCGATTCAGATGCCGCATGCCTATCACCCAAATGCGCCATCGACCCTGCTGCCAGCCGAGCATCATATTCGCTACATTGCTGAGGCTCATGCCGGGAAACCGCTCATCATGACGGGCTGCGTGCTCGAATGGGATGAGACGAGCGCCCTTATCTATCAAGATATGCGCCATGGAGATGGGCGCCCAGCCGCCGCGTTTCGAACGCGCGTCTTGCATGTGGACGCCAAGACCGGAAAACCGTTTCCGTGGAGCACGCGATCTCGCGCGCAATTGGAAGCGTTGATCGACACGCCGCCAGACGACACGAAACCGCGCGGGATCGATTCAAGTGTGGCTCCTATTCCGAGCAGCATGGCGACGATGGACCGGGTCACGGCTGCGGGCGCACCGGAGATTGGCCGCGGCATGGTCCTCCCCCGGGAATGCGACTCGTTTGGGCGCTTTTGGGCGCCATGGTTTATGGGGCGTATCTCCGACTCGGTGCCGACCTTGCTGCACGATTGGCGTTCGAAAGTGGCCGCTTCAAACGGCGATGTTCGCATGGGCGGCGCGGTGCTGGAATACAGGCTGATCTATCGTAAATGGCCGCGCGCCGGAGATCGCTACGTTATCCATACAAGCCTCGCGGACGTCGCTGAGAAGACGCACTCGCTATCGCATTGGGTGCTCGATCCCGATACGGGCGAAGCCTACATTACGAGCCAGGCCGTGGCTGTGACGTTTGATTTGGATAAGCGTAAAGTCATTCCGACACCGCCGGAACAGATCGCAGAGCTTGAAAAGCTCGCGCCGCGAGGGCTGGTCTTATAGACCGTTCCTTAGTCGTCAAACGCGCGATCGCGTCTGAGATCAAACGCCATGGTTTGGCGAGAATACGTCGCTGAAACGCGATGTACGGAGCAATCCAACATCGCTTCGGACGCGTCCTCGTGGTCCATTCGATCTTCGCTGCAAGACACCAGATCGGTCTCCTCCAGCGCTAATTTTTCGAAGTATGAATCTGATACCGCCCCAGCGGCACCAATCAAAATCAAGCTCGCGAATCCGCAAGCCAGAATTCCGGCTAGTCGACCCTGCATAGTTTCTCTCCCAGCGTCAGGAGAGCAAAGAATTAACTTTTTGTCAAAAATTCTACCGACTGCGGAGCGAGCGTTTTACCGGCCCGACATCGCTCTCGCCGATCCCCTCGATGAGGCTGGAAATGTATGATGATAGCTCGTCGCGGACGTCATATGGCGCTTCCATCGGCAAGAAATGCGTCGTGTTCACTCGTTCTTTCAAGATCAGATGCGGGCACTTCTTTGCGATGCGGGCTGCGACTTCATCGGTCAGAACGGAATCGCTATCCGGACGCAGGATGGTAATCGGAATTCTGTGCTTCTTCACCTTGGCCAAAGCGCCCCAGGGCCGGTTCCGCTGAGCCATGAAGGTTGCGGCTTCCCATTTCGGATCGCACAGCAATTGCCAGACTTGCTTATCGCTATCTGGATCATTGCCATCCGTGCGGTCGAACGCGTCCAGGATATAGTCTGCCAGGAAAGGATCGCGCCAGGTCGCGAACGCGCCCCGACCTTTATACTTATATTGAATGTGTTCGCGGGAATCGAACTTGTTACGGCGCCTGCGGGCTTGTTTGGCCATATGGTGTCCGCCACGCCGGAACCCGAAAGGCATAAGGTGCATCGCCATATAGTATCGAGGCGGCAGAATGACCGGATCGACCAGCACCAAGCCCGCAACCTTTTCCGGGCGAGCCCCTGCTACCATCAACGCCACCGTCGCGCCCATCGAGTGTCCGCTGAGCACAACCGGGTTGATCGGCGACTCGCGGTCTAGGAAGGCAATGATGTCATCGCGATATCTTCTCCAAGAGCGCAAAGAACGAGGCTTAGCAGGCAAAGATGATCGTCCATGCCCTCGCAAGTCCACAGCCTGGATTTTCGTCCGGAGTCCAAGCGGCGCAAGGATTGACTGGTACGTCATCGCATTAAACCCAGTGGCGTGAAGCCATAGGGCCGCGAGCTTTTTCGCAGGATCTCCAAACTCCAAAGCCGCTAAATCGCCTTCGGCAGTCTCGAACGTGAAACGACGCATTGTTTGCCTAAACTCTACCCAAATACTCTTCGCAACAGTTCGGTTGTTCGAGCAACCGGATTCTCGCGAATCTTTTCTTCTTCAACTGCGAGATAGTTGAAGAGGCCATCAAGGCCAAATTGGACCGCATATGTGGTTAAATCAGATTTGTAATCTGTTGCCGCAATCGCGAGCAGCGGCTGATTAGCCGTCACACTGTCGAGTGCTTGATACGCCCCAGATGATTCCAATGCTGTCTCAACATAAGGCGTGAACGTCTCACGCAGACTGGCCTCCGTTCGTCCACGAAGGAAATCTGTCGCCGCCGTATCACCGCCGCGTAAAATACCGAGAGCATCTTCAATCGTGATCGATTGAACCGCATCGATGACAATCTGCTTGCCCGCAGGCACAGCATCTTCCGCGGCCCGGTTCATGCGCAATTGCAATTCATCGAGAGGTCCGGACAGCCCAACATTCGAGAGCTGCTTCTGGACATCCCCGAGGCGTCCAGGCAGCGGGATCCTAATTTGCGGATCCTGCCAGTAGCCGTCCTCCACACCGATTTGCGCGGCCACACGATTCGTTCCGATCTCGAGCGCTTGCCGAAGACCCGCATCAATCTCAGCGAGCGTGAGTTCACCGCTTGGGCTCTGCGCGCCCTCGATACCACTCAGAACATCGCCCAAGACTTGACCGAACTCGCCGCCGGATCCGGACTCACATCCGGCCGGTATTAAGGTTAATGCTAAAGCGCCTAGTGCCAGTGACCGCATTGCTATATCCCTCCACACAACATCTTCATGAACCAAGTTTTGGTCATGAAATCAAACGTTTATCTGCTTATCGCTGCGACAACCTAGCGATACTAGCCTGCTTGTTGTAGTTTAGCGAGGGAATTGGAGACGTACATATGCTGAAGAAAACGCACGAATGCTTCACAGTATCTGTGGAAGACAAGATCGCACACATCGTGCTGAACCGGCCGCAGGCGATGAATGCTATGAATAAGGCGTTCTGGAACGAATTGCCTGAAATCGTAAACGAGATTAATGCGAGCGCCGCAGCGCGCGTGATTGTAATCTCCTCGGCGGGAAAACACTTCTCAGCAGGCATGGACCTCTCAGTCTTCGGCCAAGACGGCGCCGTCACTCAAGGTAAAGTCGACCGCCATGTCGCCGCTGAAGCTTTCCGCTCCAATATCAAACAGATCCAGTCTTCCTTTAATGCGCTTGAAGACGCTCGCATGCCCGTTCTGATCGCTTGCCAAGGCGGTGTTATTGGCGGCGCGATCGATATGATTTCCGCAGGCGACATTCGCTGGTGCACCAAGGATGCCTTCTTCTGCATCCAAGAAACCAATATCGCGATGACCGCGGATGTTGGCACGTTTCCACGTCTTCAGCGCTACATTCCAGAAGGTTGGGTCAAGCAAATGGCCTATACCGGCGAACGCCTCGGCGCAGAAAAAGCGCGTGAGATTGGCCTCGTCAACGACGTGTTCGACACCCAAGAAGAGATGCTGGCCCACGTTATGGGTGTGGCGAAAGAGATTGCCTCAAAGAACCCATTAGCCGTGACCGGCTGTAAAGTTCTGATCAATTATGGCCGAGATCATTCGACGGCAGATACGCTGGATTATATCGGCGTCTGGAATTCCGGTATGATCCCACCATCACATATGCAGGAAGCTTTCGCGGCGAAGTCTGAAAAACGCGACGCGGAATTCCCGGACCTGCTGCCACTCCGCACCACACCTATGTAACAAGTTCGGATCTAACTAATTCGATAGACGACCGTCGCTTTCAACAAGTGGCGGTCGTTTTGTTTTGCGATGCCGCTAGCAAAGATCAGCGTGCGCGTTTTGCGGTCGATCCGACTTTCGAACGCCACGTCCGTGCCGGTCGCTGCGTCGGCGGACACATCAAACGTGACAGACACAGAATGAAGGTCACCTTCTTCCTCGAGGCTCTTTGCGTGGTGCTCGACTACTGCTTGCAGCAAGACGCCAACCTGGATCACGGTCCACTCATGGGCCGTTGCAGTCGCGGTAGAGTCTGATGCGAACTCCAAAGTGGAAAGCGGAATTGTAAGATCGTTCAAATTCGACATGGCGCTGCTCTAGTTCGGGCGATGAAAAAAGAAAAGGCTCACGGCGCGAAAACGCCGTAAGCCCAAAAATAGAACCTGGTTGTTTCGGTGCTGCGCTTAGGCCGCAACGGCGGTGGCTTTTGCCCCTGTCAGCATATCAGCAACAACGAGATCACCGAGATGACCAAACGCTTCCATGCCGTAAGTGACCTGCATGTAGTTGCTGATTGATGGGAGCAATTGAGAGATTTCTTTATGCCCGAGACCGGCTTTATGGAGGCTTGTGAACATGCCTTCGCCCACATGGCGGCGGCCGCCTGGGGTTTGTTCGATCAAGCGCGCGATCACTGAGGTCGCTGCGCCATGGTCGGCGCCAGTTGTCGCTGAAAGCGTCCGCGCGCCTGGCATCTTACGGAAAATGGCTTCAGCCAACGGTGAGCCTTGGCGCTCCGCCGTGTTTAGAACAATGCCCAGTGCTTCGCGTGTTTTGACTTGCGTCATGCCTGTATTGTCAGCGCAAGTTTTGATGAGGTTTTTAAGCATTGGGCAGGTCCTTATGGTTTGATCTCTAGGATCAAACCTACCCGCCACGCCTTGCCTGAAAGTTACTATCCGGCACTGATTCGTTCACTTTCGACGGAAAGTGGTTAAGCGCCGTTAGGGCCGAGTAAACAGAAACGGTCGTTTTGTTTACCTTTGGCCCAATTACATGCGTTCTGGTGCTGTAATGCCGAGAATTCCGAGGCCTGCCTCCAATTGATGAAGAACCACCTGGCACAGCGCTAATCGTGAAGATCGCACATCTTCTGGGACATCATCTTTCAGAATTGGACAGGCCGCATAGAACGCGCTGAAGGACTGCGCGAGCTGATACACATGCTCACAAATATAGTGCGGCATGCGTTTCTCTCGCGCCAGGCGCAAGGCAAGCGCAAAGCCATCTAAGGCCAGAACCAGCTTTCGTTCCTCGGACGCATCGATTTGGATATCACCCGCTTGGAACCCCTGCTCCGCAGCTCGGCGCAGGATCGCCTTGAGGCGGACAGCGGCATAGAGGAGATAAGGACCAGTCTTGCCTTCGAAACTTGTGAAGCGTTCGAGGTCGAAGACGTAATTGGTCGTGCGCTGGTTCTGCAGGTCAGCGAAGCGAAGCGCAGCCCTAGCGACGAGCGTTCCAATTTCGGCTTTCTCTTCAGGTCCAATATCACCCGACAGACCGGTTTCGCCGATCCGCTTCGTAGCCTCTTCGAGGGCCATACCATTGAGATCTGCCAGGCGAAGGGTTCCGCCTTCACGAGTTTTGAAGGGCTTCCCGTCTTTGCCGTTCACGGTGCCAAAGCCGAGATGCTCAAGCTGATCGCGGCCGATATAACCAACCTTATCAGCAGCCCGGTAGACTTGCTCAAAGTGCAAGGCTTGGCGCTGGTCAACGACATACAGGATCCGATCCGGTCCGATTGTATCGACGCGGTCTTTGATCGTTGCGAGGTCCGTCGCGTGATACCCTGTGGCGCCGCGTGAATTGACCAACATGAAGGGCGGCATCGGATTCTTCAGGCGCGGCTGACCGTCTTTCCCGACAGCTTCGACATTTTCATCCGGGCGGGCAATCTCGATAATCCAGGCGCCATCATCTTCAGTGGCGAGACCGCGCTCTTTCAAATCGGCGACCATCGGTTCGATCAGCGGATCGACATCGCTTTCGCCTTTCCAAAGGTCGAAAGACACATCGAGGAAGCCATAATCGACTTTCAACGCGGCAACCGACACATCGATAAATTGCTTCAGCAGCGCGCGATATCCAGCTCGGCCAGCTTGCATTTCGGCGACCGCATCCTGTGCGCGTTTGGCATAGGCCTCGTCTTCTTTCGAGCGTCCGGACGCCATCGGGTAAAGCCGCGACAGGTCGTCCATCGTAACAGGTGGGGCTTCGGGAAACGGTCCAGATTGGCTTTCATCGAAGTATACGAGATCTGGCTGCTCATCCATCACGGCGATGATCAGCAGGCCCATTTGCAGGCCCCAATCGCCCAGGTGAACATCACCCGTTACATCATCGCCGAGGAACCGGAAAAGACGGACCAGTGTATCGCCGATGACGGCAGAGCGAATGTGCCCAACATGCATTGGCTTGGCCACGTTCGGGCCGCCAAAGTCAAACACGACTTTTTCAGGCTGTTCCACAGCCCCGCCGCCAGCCTTTTCATCACGGCCAATAAACGCCGCTTGGTCTGCGAGCGTAACGGCGCTGACCGTAATGTTCAGAAAGCCGGGGCCAGCAACATCAACCCTGTCGACCAGCGCGTGCTCGGCCACGCGCGGCGCGATTTTGGCCGCAAGCTCTCGGGGATTCATACCGGCTTGCTTCGC
>JBCBGS010000095.1:0-10627 GCA_038526515.1 Pseudomonadota bacterium
AGCTGTACGCATACCCTCGAAACCTTCTGCATCATGGATGCGAATTTCTCACGTACGCATAGGGACCATAATATCTGCTTCGGTCATCCGTATTCTGCTTTCTGAACTCTGTATTCGATAGCCTGTCTATATGACAGCGATTGGCGAAAACTTCCAGACATAATCAGCGTTACTCGCTCTGCGGAAAACTGCAGTCTGTTTAACACGTTCGGCTTGTATCTCATTGCGCCTAAATGCTGCTTCCGTATCCGGAGATGCATGTATCGTCTTGTATATGTCAGCACCGCTCAGAAAGAACTCGGCCAATCTGATATTGCCGACATTCTGGATGTGTCTGCATCCAATAATCACGAACGCCGGATTACAGGTTTCCTGGCTCATAATGGTCGCCACTTCATGCAAGCGCTCGAGGGCGCGCGCGACGAGGTCGAGGAAATATATAATCGAATTCTGGCAGATGGCCGGCATTTCGGTGTTGTCCAAATCCTGGGTGAAAACATCACGGAGCGCGCCTTTCCCGAATGGGCAATGAATTACTTCCGCGTTGATGATCCGAAAGGACATACGATGGTCATTCGCCACGATGACCCGGTAGATGGGCTTTTACCGAAAGATATGCCCCGCGAACTACTCCATTTGTTCACGCGGTTCCTGCATATCGAGCCAACCCGCGCGTAAACGCATTAGAAACGGCTTTCTGCCAGTGTGATCGTCAAGTGTTTGCGAGGGTCCTATGGGTCAGGAAACAAAAGCTATGATGGCGAGCGTCGAGAAGCTGGGAGAGGTCTCAGAGGCCGAAGCTCTCCGAATCGTTAATGAAACCTACAAAGACGGCATTGTGAGCCGCGGTGAGGCGGAAGCCTTGTTCCGCATGAATGATGTGCTGAAAAACGCTGATGTCGAATGGTCGAGCCGTTTTCAGGAAGCTCTTAAAGACTTCCTGCTGACCCGCGAAGCGCCGGAGGGTTGGGTCACTGACGAAGAGGCTGATTGGTTGTTGGCGCAAATCAAGGTCGACGGTGACAAACCCGGCCTGGATGAAATCGATCTGCTTTTGACGGTCCTGCGCCATGCCAGCGGAGCACCCGAAAAATTAGCGATCTTCACGCTTGAAGCGATTAGCGACCGGATCATCGCAGATGGCTTAGCGAATTTAAACATGGTCGAGCGTATGCGCCACGCACTGTTTGCGGGCGCCGGACAGGGCGGCCTTTGGGTCACCCAGCACGAAGCGGCGATCCTTTTCAAAACCAATGATGCAATCTGTGACGCGCGGAACGCTGAGACATGGAACGATCTATTCGCGCGCGCGGTCGGAAACCATCTGATGGCAAGAGCGCATCCTGAGCCGCAATCTGTCGACGATGCGCTGGCACGCGAAGCTTGGCTGAAAGATACCAGCTTTCAACCCGGGCGAATTTTCGCCGGTATCGGCGCATCCATAGCATCGGGCAGCTGGTTCTCTCACCTCACAAACAGTGAGAAAAAGGCTTCTAAAGCTCGGCAAGCCGCCGCGGACGCGGCTCTGCGAGAGGCTGAGCACGTTGATGAGGCTGAGACGTCTTGGCTGCAGGAGCGTCTTGGATGGGACGATAAAATCTCACCGGCTGAACGCGCACTGATTGAGTTCCTGAAAAAAGAAGCCCCGGGCTTCACAGCTGGCCTGGTAGAGGCCGCTTAAGGCGCCCTCTGGCATGCTTTGACCAAGCGGCAGGCTCGACAAGCATTGTTGAGGCCTCTAAGTCCGGCATCAGATTATTGATGTTAGACTCTCGGGGCTTGTAAATGTTCAAAAAAATCCTGATCGCCAATCGCGGTGAGATTGCAGTTCGAGTGATCAAAACATGCCGGCGCCTCGGGGTTCAAACCGTCGTTGTTTACTCAGATGCCGACGCAGGTTCTATGGCCGTCGAAATGGCAGATGAAGCCGTTCACATTGGTGCATCTCCTGCCGCCGAATCCTATCTGGTCATGGATAAAATCGTCGACGCGGTGAAGCAGACCGGTGCCGAAGCGGTTCACCCAGGCTTCGGGTTTTTGTCTGAAAACCCTGAATTCGCGAAGCGTCTTGAGAAAGAGAAGATCGTCTTCATCGGTCCGAACGCACACGCGATCGAAGCGATGGGCGACAAGATCAGTTCGAAAAAGCTCGCAGCAGAGGCGGGCGTTTCGACGGTTCCAGGACATATGGGCCTGATCAATGACACCAAAGAGGCGGTAAAAATCAGCCGCGAGATCGGTTATCCCGTCATGATCAAAGCCTCCGCAGGCGGCGGCGGTAAAGGCATTCGGATCGCTTATGACGATAAAGACGTTGAAGAGGGCTATCCTGCTGTAAAAGCCGAAGCCACAGCTTCATTTGGGGACGACCGGATCTTCATCGAGAAATTCATTCTTGAGCCGCGCCATGTCGAAATCCAAGTCATGGGCGATAAGCACGGCAATTGCGTCTATCTGTTTGAGCGCGAGTGCTCGATCCAGCGCCGCAACCAGAAAGTCTTGGAAGAGGCGCCATCTCCGCTGCTCGACGAAGCGACGCGCAAGAAAATGGGTGAGCAAGCTGTCGCGCTCGCCAAAGCCGTGGACTATGATAGCGCAGGAACCGTGGAGTTCGTTGCATCCGGCAAAGATAAGAGCTTCTACTTCCTCGAAATGAACACGCGTCTTCAGGTGGAGCATCCGGTGACAGAGATGATCACGGGCGTCGATCTGGTCGAACAAATGCTTCGATCAGCCTATGGCGAGAAGCTGAACCTCGATCAGAAAAAACTGAAGATAAATGGCTGGGCGATCGAAAGCCGCGTTTATGCGGAAGACCCATATCGCAATTTCCTGCCATCGATCGGGCGATTGAAACGCTTCATTCCGCCTATGGAAGGGGCGCTTGCGGGCGGTACTGTCCGCATGGATAGCGGTGTTCGCGAAGGCGATGAAATCTCGATGTTCTATGATCCGATGATCGCGAAACTCGTGACCCACGGCAAAGATCGCGACCAAGCTCTGGATGTCCAAGCCGAAGCGCTGGACCGGTTCCACATTGAAGGCATTCAAGACAATATGCCTTTCTGCGCAGCCGTCATGGACGAGAAGCGGTTCCGTTCAGGCGATATCACCACGGCATACATCAAAGACGAGTTCCCAGACGGCTTCCAAGGCACCGCGCCAACGAAGCAGCAGTCTATCATGCTCACCGTCGTCGCAGCTTACGTTCACGGCGTTTACGTGCGCAGAGCGAGCCAAACGACAGGACGTATGTCACCCGTTGAGGAGCTCCGCCAAGACTGGGTCGTAATTCTTGGTGACGACTATGTACCGATCGTACTTGAGCTCGGCGAAGGCGAAGCGAGCGTCAAGATTGGTAAAAAGAACCACACCTTCGTGACTGATTGGGTACCAGGTCAGCCGCTCGTTGAAGGGGCTTTGGACGGCCAGCCGATCGCCGTGAAGGTCGCGGATCGGACCGAAGGCTACGTCGTGCGCCACCGCGGCGTGAACCTCACCGCCTTGGTCTGTACCCCCGCGGTCGCAGAAATGCACAAGCGTTTGCCAGAAAAAGAAAAGCCCGATCTGTCGAAACTGATCATTTCGCCGATGCCGGGACTGGTTGTGTCCGTTGATGTCGAGCTTGGACAAGATGTCCAGGAAGGCGAGGCCGTGTGTATCGTCGAAGCGATGAAGATGCAGAACATCATTCGCGCCGAAGCCAATGGCACTGTGAAGGCGATCAATGTCGCGGCTGGCGACAGCGTTGCGGCAGATGCCATCATGATCGAGTTTGAATAGATCTGACGACGACCATTGCTTCGTAGGCGAATTTAACTAGCTTGCCCGCGAAACGGAGGTGTTCGCCATGGGAAATCTTCTCTTCAACCCAAATGGGCGCATTGCACGGACGCGATTCTTGCAAGGCATGGTCGTTCTGACCGTAGCGAGTGTGTTGGTTGTCGCTGGCAACACGATGGTCAGCAATATGATCGCCTTTATAAATCTGCTCCTGATCTTTCCTTATATCTGCGTGTTTGGAAAACGCCTCCATGACGCTGGAACCACGGCCTGGTGGGTGATTGCGATCTGGCTTGGGTCCATGCTCATAGCGTTCATACTGGGCTTGGTGTTTGGCGGATTCTTCATGACACCTGAAATGGTCGAGATCCAAGAGGAGATGAGCGAGCGACTCGCAGCTGGCGATTTTGCTGGCTTTATGCAGGGGACTGAGATCCTGTCTGACAAGATGCTCCCCTTGAACATTCTCACGACAATCGGCTCAAATTTGGTTCTAGCGATCGTCGTGGGCGCTCTGAAAACGGAGCCGCGCGAGAACAAGCATGGCCCAGTCCCCGGAACGACAGCCCCTTCAGGCTTCTGATAATTCCCGGGTGTCGATAAATTATTATCGTTTATTGATAAATATTCTGAGGTGTGTATAAGCGCCTCAGATAAGAGCACACTTAAAGGATGATTTCGCCATGAGCGATGCCACCGCCTCCCAGACGTCCCACTCTGTATTGGATCCAGATCGCCCTTGGATCGTGAATGAAGAAGAGCTGCCATCGCGCATGAATTGGTTGGACACGCTGTTCAATCCGACGGGCAAGTCCCCAAAATTACACTTCACCCGCGCCTGGACATTCCTGTTTTTCACAGGACTGTTCGCTTGGGTTGGGCTTGGGTTTATCATTTCGATCCTTGGGATAGCAGGCGCTGACACATCCGGTCTGTCAGTCTTTCATGGCTATTTCATTGCGGTCGTTCTCGCGATCACGTCGATCTGTTCGTACGTCATTCATACGCGCCGATTGAACCACGCGCGAAAGTTTTCGCTATTGTCGATCATCGTCTTAATTCCAATGATACTGGCAACTTTGGTCTTTGTTGGCGGGATGACCGGGAAAGCGGCTGAGTATGACAAGCTCTACGAAGAGCGCGCTGAATTCCTCGAAGATCCAGCCGCTTGGCGCGAGGCGCGTTTAGAAGAGCAACGCATACAGCAGGCCGAAGCCGAAAAGGCCCGACAAGAAGCAGAGGCTGCGAAAGAAGCGGGTGAAGACGGCGAAAGCGCGGGCCAGAATAATGGTCAGCGCGGCGGCCAAGGACGCGGTGGACAGGGCGGATGGAACCAAGGTCCAAGCGCTGAGAATCCGCTTCCAAGCAAAGAATCCTTCATCGTTCGCCCCAATCTGGGCAGCTTCAATTCTATCATCGTTGGCTTGAATGCGCTGATCATGATTTGGAGCCTATTGTGGGTCGCCCGCACTCCTAATTTTGGAACATCCGCAGTCACCGCTGGGGGAATAGAACGAACATCAACTAGCGTTCCAAAAACGCCGTAGATGCCATGGAAACAATGGTTCTTCAGTTTTCACGGTCGGATTCGGCGGTTGCAGTTTTGGCTAGGTACTCTGGTAGTTTTGATCGCCAGCATTCCTATAACAATTACCTTGGCAGTCCTGGGTTATTTATTTCAAGACGCGTTAGAGACCGCTAACCAAACAGGCGAAACAGGCCCTCTATTGACGAGCTTTGTCATCGGACTTGTTGCTAACCTTCCGCTTCAGTGGGTCAGTTTTTCTATTGCAGTGAAGCGATTCCATGACTTGGGACGAAGCGGGCGCTGGGCACTGTATTTTTTCATCGCCCAAATTGCGTTTTCAATCGTTTTGGTTTTGTCCACTGCAATTACAGCCGACCCCTCGAGCATCCACATCCTGATTGGATTGATCTCAATATTCCTGGCGTTGGCCTATATCATTTATCTAGGGTTCTTCCCGTCCGATCCTGAAGACAATGAATATGGACCAGGCCCACGCCACGGACCGGCGTCGCCGGATGGTTTGGCGACGCCAAGATCTGGGTCTGGGGGCTCCCTATACGCCTAAACCAGCGGCTGCCCCGGCGTTGTAGAAACCTCGAACACGCGTTCAAACGCGCGCAGGAGCGCTTCATCTGCGTCGGGTAGGCCAACGGGCAGACCCAGATCAACAAGGCTGGTGACCCCATATCTTGGGTCATCGATGCCGCAGGGCGTGATCCCAGTGAAATGCTCTAGATTTGGTTCGACGTTGAGGCTGATGCCGTGAAAGCTGACCCAGCGCTTTAACCGGATCCCGATCGCGGCAATCTTGTCTTCTTTCAGTTGACCGCCAGGCTGGGTACGATCAACCCACACCCCAACTCGGCCATCTCTTACACCGGCGTCGACATTGAAGGCCTGCAGGGCTTCGATAATCCAGCGCTCAAGGTCGGCGACAAAAGCGCGGACATCGCGACCGCGCTCGGCCACATCCAGCAAGACATAGGCAACGCGTTGACCTGGCCCGTGATAAGTGTATTCGCCGCCGCGCCCCGCATCAAAGACCGGGAATCGGTCCGGTGCACGTAGATCAAACGCCTTGGCGCTGGTGCCTGCTGTATAAAGGGGAGGGTGCTCTAACAGCCAGATCAATTGCGGCGCGCCGTCTTCCCGAATCGCGCGGGCGCGGGTCTCCATCGCGGCCTTAGCGGCCTCGTAAGGAACCGGAGATTGGCTGATTGCCCACTCGACTTTCGCGCGTTCTGTCATCTCACTGCATATAGCGAAGACTTTTTGCTTCACAATCGGGGCACTGCCGCGTATATGGCCCGCTCTACCCGGCGTGCGGCCGTGGCGGAACTGGTAGACGCGCAGCGTTGAGGTCGCTGTGGGGCAACCCGTGGAGGTTCGAGTCCTCTCGGCCGCACCATTTTCCTGAGACAAAAAAGAATAACTCGCTTCGGCGAGCCAACGTCGATTCTGCGCGAAATCTGCATCAAAAACGGCTTGCGCGGATCCGGCGATCAAGCCAAAGAGGCGCTATGAGCGAGACGCCCGAAACCCAGGCTGAACTAGCAGAAGAGCGCCGCGAGCTGCTCATCGCGGAACTGCGCGAAGCGATCGATGCTGGGGCCGCAAAACAGGTGCGTGGATTGCTCGAGGCGGAGCACCCCGCTGACGCATCCGATTTCCTGGAACAGCTTTCAAGCGAGCGATTTGAAGCGGTTATGGACCTGCTGGGTGGGGATTTACCCGCCGACATTTTGATTGAGCTTCGAGAAGAGTATCGCGAAGACGCCGTTGAAGTGATGTCCGATGAAGCGGTCGTCGAAGCGCTTGATGAGCTCGAGACCGATGATGCGACCGCGGTTCTTGAAGATCTGGACGAAGATCGCCGCGAACGAATCCTCGAAGAGTTAGAGCCAGAAGACCGCGCCGTCCTTGAGGCGAGCTTTGACTTTGAAGAAGATACTGCCGGCCGTCTCATGCAGCGCGAATTTCTGGCTGCGCCTGAGTTTTGGAGTGTCGGGCAAACGATTGATTATGCGCGTGAGAACGCCGAGGATCTGCCAACAGATTTTTACGAGATTTATGTCGTTGACCCGACCAATAGACCACTTGGTTATGTCCTGCTCTCGCAGCTTTTGAGAACAGAGCGAGACGTCCAGCTCGCCGACATTATGGAGACCTTCCACTCCGATATTCACGTCGATCAGGATCAAGAGGAAGTGGCTTATCAGTTCCAGAAATATGCTTTGGCCTCTGCCCCGGTGAAGGATCATGACGGGCGGCTGGTGGGCATGATCACCGTCGATGATATGGTCCACGTCATCCAAGAAGAAAATACCGAAGACCTCCTGGCGCTCGCCAACGTGTCTTCGGCGGACGGCTCCGATACGGTTTGGGAATCCGTAAAAGCTCGGGCGCCATGGCTCGGTATCAATCTGATTACTGCGTTCATTGCGTCTGCGATTATCGCGTTGTTCGAAGGAACCCTGGATCGCTTGGTTCAGCTGGCGATTTTGATGCCCGTTGTCGCTGCGCTCGCCGGGAACGCTGGCAGCCAAGGTCTCGCGGTTGCAGTCCGCGCAATCGCGGAGCGTGAAATGGAGGGCAAAGCCGGCCGGCGCGCTGTCGTTCGCGAAACGCTTACTGGTTTGGTGAATGGGGTCATTTTCGCAATTGGAGTCGGACTGGTCGCCTTCTTCTGGTTCAGCGACGTCGAACTGGCGGTGGTTCTTGCAGCCGCTATGCTGGCGAGCTTTGCTTGGGCAGGAGTATCTGGAATATTGGTGCCGTTGGCGTTGAAGCGTATGGGGGCCGATCCCGCGGTGGCATCATCCGTGTTTGTGTTGACCCTCACAGACACGATGGCGTTTTTCAGTTTTCTTGGGCTTGCGACGCTGTTTTTGCTGTAGATTTACCATGAACCGGGGCGGCGCGTAGATTGCAGTCTCCCCTGGGTCAGACAGAATTTCTGTCCCAAACCGGAGCAGGTGATGGCATTGAACATGCGCACTTCTCAAGCGGGACTGGATCTCATCAAAGCTTTTGAGGGGTTCCGCGCACGATCTGAATTGCTGCCCAACGGTCGATGGATGGTTGGGTACGGACACGTGCGCCGTGCGAAAAAGGGTGTTCGTGTAAACAAAACCGAAGCCGAAGCGATCTTGCGCGAATACGATCTGCCGCCAGTCGAGCGCTTCGTGATGCGCTGTGTTTTAGCGCCGATGACCCAAAACGAGTTTGACGCATTGGTGTCGCTAGCATTCAACATCGGCCCAAAGGCCTTCTCCGGAAGTGATGTCGTCGCCGGCATGAATGCGGGAAACCGTCTTGAAGCCGCGGCAGCTTTTGATCTCTGGCGCCGCGCCAAAATTGGCGGCCGCGTTCAAATTGTCGATGCTTTGGTTCGCCGCCGGGCCGCCGAGAAGGCTCTGTTCTTGAATGCGCCCGGCCGCTTGCCAATTGCATCTTCGCGTTTGTATCGCGCGATGCATGACGCGGATGCATTGCCTGCGCCGCCACCACAGCGCGAAATCTTAGTTGAACATCACAGCGCCCCCGAAATCGCAGCGCTTCCGGAAGTCGATGATGGCGAGACTATGCGGACTGCGACAGAGGCTGCAGCTGAATCCGTTCGCCAGCAAATGGTGCGTATTCTGGGTGAGGAAGAAGCCACTGCTCAAACTGAAATCGCTCCCGACGAAGGCGGAACCACAGCTGAAGAGATCGCTGCAGCAATCTCTGAGCTTGCAGGCGAAACAGCTCCTTTGAGCGTTACGAAATCTGTTTGGCCTTCGCGGACAGACCTTCCAGAAGTCTCTGATGAACCGGCGCCGCGTACATCCGCGGAGCCCAGCGTTGCGCATTTGGAACCGATCGAAGGCTCAGATGTGATCGACGATCTCGAACCCGTGGAGGTTTCTGTTGAAAGCATAGAGCGAGCTGTTGAGCTGAACCAGACAATCGACGCTGAAGACCGACGCGGGACGTTTCTCAACGCACTCCCGTTCGGGCTTCTAACTCTGATTGGAGCGGCCCTTGGGGGGTACGGCCTGGCAAGCCAGTTCGGAATTATCCAGTCAGACCAGACCGTTGAAACGCCAATGGCCGTTTTCATGCCGCCATTCCTCATTCTTTTGGGTATTCTACTATTCGGCGTCATGGCCTACTATTTCGTCCGCAGTCTCTCATCCCGGGACTAGCGACGATTAAGACGTTGGCAGCCGAGGTTGATCCGGCTAAGACCGGCGCATGATTCCGAATAGATATCCCACGCTTAACTTCGACCTTGGCGAAACCGCGGACATGATCCGCGATACTGTGCAAGGATTTGCCCAGAACGAGATTGCCCCTTTGGCGGCCGAAATCGATCGAACGGACGTGTTTCCGCGCCAGCTTTTGCCGAAAATGGGCGAGCTTGGTTTGCTCGGTATTACGGTCGAAGAAGAATGGGGCGGCACGGGCCTCGGCTATCTAGAGCATGTCGTCGCGATGGAAGAGATTTCTCGGGCGTCCGCCTCCGTTGGCCTGTCTTATGGTGCGCACTCCAATCTTTGCGTGAACCAGCTAAGGCGTTGGGGATCTGATGATCAAAAGACCCGTTATCTCGGTAAACTTGTCTCTGGCGAACATCTGGGCTCGCTCGCGATGTCGGAGAGTAGCGCTGGATCTGATGTTGTCAGCATGAAGCTGCGCGCTGAGAAAAAGGGTGATCGCTATGTGCTGAATGGCACCAAGATGTGGATCACCAACGCGCCGGATGCGGACACGCTCATTGTTTACGCGAAAACCGAGCCGGAGAAGAAATCACGCGGCATAACTGCCTTCATCATCGAGCGGGGGATGAAAGGGTTTTCTGTTGCGCAGAAACTCGACAAACTCGGTATGCGCGGCTCGGAAACGGGCGAGTTGGTCTTCGAAGACTGCGAAGTGCCGGAAGAGAATATTATGGGGCCGCTCAATGGCGGTGTCGAAGTGCTGATGAGCGGGCTCGACTATGAACGCGCGGTCCTTTCGGCAGGTCCTACAGGAATTATGCAAGCCTGTATGGATGTGGTTGTGCCTTATGTTCACGACCGCAAACAGTTTGGAAAATCGATTGGCGAGTTTCAACTTGTTCAAGGCAAGCTCGCAGACATGTACGTCCAAATGAATGCCGCCAAAGCCTATGTTTATGCCGTCGCAAAAGCTTGTGACCGCGGGGAGACCACACGCAAGGACGCGGCCGGCGCAATCCTATATGCCGCGGAAACTGCAACGAAACTGGCGCTCGATGCGATCCAGCTTTTGCGACGGCATAAACATAGGCTTTGGCGGCATTCATGTGGACGT
>JBCBGS010000096.1:0-10537 GCA_038526515.1 Pseudomonadota bacterium
CGCCGATTTTGCCATACGCAATTGTGTCATCGCCGCGTCATCGCCTCGGCACCTGGGATGGGTTTCGGATCCCCTACCCTTTCACGCGCGGCGCGCTTGTATTCGGGGAAGCTGTGATCCCAAAACCGGGAGACGACCGGGAAACACTGCGTCTTCAACTCGAAGAGAACCTGAGTGTTGCAATGGACCGGGCCGAAGAGCTCGCGCAAAAAAAAGGCCGCTCCTAAGAACGGCCAAAGTCAAGCAAGAAGGACGTCACCAAGTTGGCCGTAAGAAGCGGTCTCCCTGGCGACAAATATGTTTTAGCTTAACCAAGATGAACGCAGACGGAGCGCCGTCTCATTTTCTGTTCATATTCGCAGGGGCATTTCAGGCTTTTCTGAATGGCTATTCAGCTGCGCGCGTAAAAATGGCCTCTAACGAGCGAAGATTCATCCCGTTCTTAAGATAATTCGCTGGTGTCAGATTAACGGCCTTGATCATAGCACGCTCGATTCGCGTGTTGCCCTCTTCATCCGGGACCAAGTCGAAATCAATGATGTTGATACATCCTGTATCTTGCTCGAAGCCTGCACTGGCCCCGAGTGGCGCCCCAATGGCCCAAGCGAGAATCATCCGGTTCACAACTTCATGCGCTACCAACAGTGCAGATGCCCATCCCGGCCGCGATAATAACCCCTTCAAACCATCTTCGATCCGAGCCATGGCGTCGGAAAACTTTTCCCCGCCCTCCAAGAAGGTCGCGCCTGGTTTTCCGGCCTGCTCGAATTGAAAAGTCATGGTTGCCGCGAGATGCTCGGCTGACTTGAAATCTATATACTGGCCCGATCGCAATTCTTGAAATCGCGGCTCTGACTCCAGCGGCGGCGTATCCATCTCATGCTGCGCGAGAACAATCTCCGCTGTTTCCTGTGTCCGTCGAAGCCCAGTGTAGAAAGCTGCATCGAGATGGACATCGGACAGCGCTATGCCCGCGGCCTTTGCTTCGGTCCGCCCCTGTTCCGTCAGGTAGGCAATACTCGGATCTTGAGCTGCACGAACTTCCGGTGACGTATAATCGACGAAGCCGTGCCGCATCAGATAGAGGCGTCGACGCCCTGTGGTTCCAGGCAATGCACCCATGACAAACTCCGATCACCGCAAAACTGAGATCCGGTGTTTAAGCGATTCCCCAGTCTTTGAGCACCTCTTCTTGGTGCTCTCCGATCCCAGCCGGCTTGCCTTGGATCGCACCCGGAGTTTTTGAGAAGCGCGGGGCCGGACCAGGCTGCACGACGCCATCTATGGTCTCGAAGGTTCCGCGATCCGTATTGTGCTTATAGGTCGGCGCTTCTGCCATTGAGAGGACGGGCGCGAAGCAAATGTCGGTGCCTTCCATAATCTCACACCACTCGTCGCGCGTTTTTGTTTTCATCACAGCGATCAGTTTTTCTTTTAAACTCGGCCACTTAGAGCGATCCATTTGCGCTTGGAACTCAGGATCTGTAAGGCCTGCCTTCTCCACGAGGAGCGCATAGAATTGCGGCTCAATCGATCCGATTGAAACCCATTTCCTGTCAGAACACTCATAGGTGTCGTAAAAGTGAGCACCGCCATCGAGCAGGTTTGCTTCGCGCTCATCCGTCCACATCCCCATCGCGCGCATACCGTAGAACATAGTCGCAAGCGACGCCGCTCCGTCCGACATGGCACAATCGATGACCTGCCCCTCACCGCCATTCTTCACATTGATGACCGCCGCAAGAAGGCCCATCGCGAGGTACAGAGCGCCGCCGCCATAGTCCCCGATCAAGTTCAATGGTGGACGCGGGCGTCCGTCTCCATCGCCCATCGCATGCAAAGCACCTGTGATCGCAATATAGTTCAGGTCGTGCCCGGCTGAGTGACTAAGCGCGCCATGTTGCCCCCAGCCTGTCATCCGTCCATAAACGAGCTTCGGATTGCGCGCGAGTACGACATCAGGCCCGAGACCATTGCGCTCCATGACGCCCGGTCGAAAGCCCTCGATCAACGCATCCGCCTTTTCCAGCAATTTCAGCGCCGTCTCACGGTCACCCTCGTCCTTCAAATTGAGCGCAATCGAGCGTCGCCCCCGGCTCATAACGTCGGCTGGATTGCCTGGGCGCGCATTTCCGGCGCGGTCAATTCGGACAACGTCTGCACCCATATCACTGAGCAGCATTCCGCAGAACGGACCGGGGCCAATCCCCGCGAATTCGATAATTTTCACGCCTGAAAGCGGGCCTTGCGCCATAATTCACTCCCTAAAGTTCGGGTTTGCACCTCTTCAATCAACCAGACTTTAAGACTCAAGCTGGCAAAGAAAAGGCTGACGCAACGTCGCCACGGGACAGAAACTATGTTCAATGATCAAAGCTTTGATGCTCCGATTATTCATGTCGTATCTGAAAGTCCTCGTTTGGAGATGCTGCAAGCCCGGCTACGCCAAAGCGGCGTAAGACCCGTTCCAGTTCGAGGCAGCTACTTACCACCTGATACCGCCCCCGCGCTCATAGATCTGTCTACACGCGATATGGCGATCGAACCCGGCGACCAAAGGCTTATCGTTACACTCGGCCGAGAGGACAGCTCATCGATCCAGAGCGACATCCACCTAACCGATGTTGCTGAACTGGCGACGCTCGCCGCCCGAATATCTATACGCCAGCGCGAAAAACAACGCCGCCGCGAGATCGAGCTTCGGTCACAAACACTGGCGGAGTTTGGCGTCCAGCGCCCCACAACCCGCCCGCAAGGTAAAGCCAGATTGCTGTGGCTCGGCCATGATGCTCCTTTCTTGAACGCTATCAAAACGAGCCTGAAGGAAAGCGATATCAGTCTCGTCGCCGCGATTAGCAGTCTAACCGCGGAAGACTACCTCGAAAGCGGCCGCTTCAAAGTGATTGCCATTTGCCCATCTCAAGCAGACGACGAGGCCTGTAAACTGTTGGCGCGGATCAAACAAATCCCACTTGCCCAACCTCCACAGACCCTCCTCCTTCTCCGGCGTGAAGTTTCGGTTCAGCTGGATCAAAAGCTACTTGAGCAAGCCGACCAAATCATAGATGTCGCCGGCGATCTCGATACTGTTGCGGCGCGCCTCAAGCATGCTTGCGCTGAACTGAATATGACGTCGACTTCGAGGCCGAGCCTAACATCGGTCGCGAGAGACGCGACGAGCGGCCTCGTATCGCGGGCTTACCTTGAAACACATTTGCAGGCGCAAATGGATCAGGCCGATCAGATGGCAGCGCCTTTGAGTGTGATCTCCGTCGATTTAAAAGGCGACGATGACGTGCGCGAGGTAGCCCATAAAATCAAAGCTCTGCTTCGCGACACAGATCTCGCAGCACGATTGGACGTAAATCATATTTGCGTCACCCTCCCGGATACGCCTTATCGCGGCGCGGTTGTTCTCGCGCGGCGGATTGAAGAGGCGATGGATCGCTCAGTTGCTTGGCGCGTCATTGAGAAGCGTCAGTTCCACACACTGAAATCCTTGCTGGGCGGTCTCACTGCACGCTCCGGCTTCTCTACGGAACGCCGCGCTTAAACCTGCGCAGTTGCCTGCAACTCTTTGAGAAGTCCTTTAACCGCGTTCATACGCGGCTCCGCGTCTGCCGGCACACCCATGACCACGAGCTTACTGTCCGGACGAAGTTTCATTTTCCCAGGACGAGAACGAACCAATACCATCAGCTGTGCGGGATCAACGGCCGTATCATCCCGGAACGTGATAACGACCCCTTTCGGACCGGCATCGAGCTTCGAGATCCCCAAAGCCTTACAAGCCACTTTCACTGCGGTCACATTGAGCAGCTGTTGCGTTTCGTTTGGCAATGGTCCGAACCGGTCGATTAACTCAGCCGCAAACGCCTCACGCTCCTGCTCCGTCGCAAGATCGGCAAGACGCCGATACAGACCAAGACGCACACCGAGGTCCTCTACATAACCGTCTGGGATGAGCACTGACAGGCCGAGATTGATTTGCGGTGACCAATCATCCGCGACTTCGTCTTCGGTATTCGAGCCGGACTGAAGCGCCTTCACAGCGTCTTCCAGCATTTGCTGATACAGTTCGACACCAACTTCTTTTACATGACCGGATTGCTGGTCACCAAGCAGGTTGCCCCCACCGCGCATATCAAGATCATGGCTTGCGAGCTGGAACCCTGCACCCAGGCTGTCGAGAGACTGCAGAACCCGCAAACGTCGCTCCGCCGCCGGTGAAATCACACGGTCAGCTGGCGTGGTCAGATAAGCGTAAGCTCGGAGCTTCGATCGACCCACTCGGCCTCGCAACTGATAGAGTTGCGCCAAACCGAAACGATCCGACTTGTGGATCACCAGTGTATTCGCGCGCGGAATATCGAGCCCGCTCTCAACAATGGTTGTGGAGAGCAAAACATCGTACTCGCCCTCATAGAAGGCTGTCATCAGGTCTTCGAGTTCACCGGATGGCATCTGACCGTGCGCGACGCAGAATTTCACCTCTGGTACGTTCGATTTGAGAAAGTTCTCCAAATAATCGAGGTCGGAGATTCGCGGCGCCACATAATAGCTTTGCCCGCCGCGATACTTCTCGCGCAGCAGCGCTTCCCGAATAGTGACCGTGTCGAACTCGGTGACATAGGTCCGCACGGCGAGGCGGTCGACCGGAGGCGTCGCAATGATTGAGAGATCCCGAATACCCGTCAGCGCCATTTGCAGAGTCCGCGGGATCGGTGTCGCTGAGAGTGTCAGCACATGTACGTCGGACTTCAACTCTTTCAGCCGTTCTTTGTGCTTAACACCAAAGCGCTGTTCTTCATCGACGATCAATAGCCCAAGCCGCTTGAACTCAACATTCTTAGCGAGCAAAGCATGCGTACCAACAACGACATCAACGGTCCCATTCGCCATTCCAGCTTTGGTCTCGTTTGCTTCTTTGGCGCTAACAAAACGCGACAAGGGTCGGACATTAATCGGCCAACCCGCAAAGCGCTCAGCGAATGTACTGTAGTGTTGCCGCGCTAGGAGCGTTGTTGGTGCGATCACGGCAACTTGGTGCCCCGCCATAGCTGCAACAAACGCCCCGCGCAGCGCGACCTCAGTCTTACCGAAACCGACGTCACCGCAGACCAATCGGTCCATCGGTTTGCCGGATGAGAGATCACCCAGCACATCTTCAATTGCATTGAGCTGGTCATCGGTTTCTTCATAAGGGAAGCGCGCGGCGAACTCTTCATAGAGACCATCGCCAGTCACAACCGTATCGGCTTTGCGCATCTCGCGCGCCGCTGCAATCGCCATAAGCTCCGCGGCCATTTCGAGGATCTTCTTCTTGGCCCGTGCTTTACGCGTCTGCCAACCAACGCCGCCTAGCCCGTCGATCGCGCTCTCAGCATCTTCGCTGCCATAACGGCTGATCAGATCGATATTCTCGACAGGAAGAAAAACCTTGTCGCCTTTGGCGTAACCCAGCTCAAGACAGTCATGCGCTGCGCCAGCGAGATCTAGCGTCTTCAACCCGACATAGCGGCCAACGCCATGGTCGACGTGAACAACCAGATCGCCTGGATTGAGGCTTGCAGACTCGGCGATGAAGTTTGCGGCTTTCCTTTTGCGTCTTGGCGCCGCGAGGCGGTCGCCTAGAATATCGGGCTCCCCGATGATGACGAGATCGTCAGTCTCGAAGCCTGACTCTAGCGGTAACTCACAGATCGCAATCTCTGCCTTTTTAGCGGCTTCCAGAGAATACACGCGCGTCGCATCCGGAAGACCATGATCCTCCAATACGCCTTCAAGTCGGCTTGCAGAACCATCTGTCCAAGCCCCAAAGACCACGGTTTTCCCGGCATCATAGATTGCTTTGGCATGCGCGGCTGCGACTTCGAAGATATTGATCTCTGGCTGCGCACGCTCTGGCGCGAAGTCGCGGCCTTGGGCGCCTCCGAGATCTATACCACCCTCGCCCTGACCGGCATGGAATCGCGCAACGCCGCTGCTCTGCAAAGCCGCTGAAAGCTGGCTATCAGTGAGATAAAGGTGCTGCGGCGCGAGAACACGGGCTTGGCGTTCCTCTCCCGCAGCTTCGAGGCGGGCTTCGTGATAGTCTTTGGCTTGTGATAGGCGCTCGCTTGCTGCTTCAGCCGAGAGCGCGCCTAACCCAATCAGTGCATTCGATCCGATATAGTCGAAGATCGTATCCAGATGACTGTGAAAGAGCGGCAACCAACCTTCGATACCACCACGCCGGATTTCAGCTCGCGCGGCTTCATACATTGGGTCACCAACTGGCGACCCAAGCTCGGCCAGGTAACGCTCTCGGAAGAGGCCGAGGGTTTGTTCGTTGAACAAGATCTCGGAGACCGGTGCCAAGGCGACGCGGTTCAAGGTTCGAGTCGATATCTGGGTCTCAGGATCAAACGCTTTGATCGTTTCAATCTCATCGCCGAAAAGATCGAGCCGGACCGGTTCTTCTCCGGTCGGCGGATAGATATCCACCTTACCGCCCCGAATCGAATATTCACCCTTCTCCGAGACAGAGGCGACCCGCACGTATCCGTTTACTGACAGGTATGAAGAGAGCTCGTCCTGCTGAATGCGACCGCCGGTATAGACTGACAGTGAGCTAGCGCGCATCGTCTCAAGTGGCGGGACGCGCTGTACTAGGGAGCTGGCAGTTGTCACGACAAGGCAGGGTTCGGCATTCGCCGCGCGCTGTGACAAGCGCGCTAAAGCCGAACACCGCGCCGCTGCAACGGCCGGCGATGGGCTTACACGATCATAAGGAAGCACGTCCCAACCAGGGAGGCGGATCAGCTCGAGGCTCGGCCGGAAAAACTCAGCAAGTTTGAGCGCGGTCGCCGCCTGTTTGTCATCGCGGGCAACATAAAGTGCCGCGCTACCGCGGTCTTCAAGCGCCTCTATCAAACGCAGGACATCAACACCAAATGGCGCTCCATGAACCGCCGCGGGGCTGCTTAGGTTGGAAAGCATAGAGACCGAGTTCATGGGAAATATGACCAAATTTGTGGTTAATCGTGCGCACGCGAAGGGCGCTACATAGCGTATCGCGCGAGAAAGACCAGTAATGGGTTTTCTCCGCTGCATCGGGCCAGTTTTGAGTTGTGGATAAGTGACAGCTATTCGGGGTGATTCTGTTTCTAAGGACTGCCGCAGCTTGCAATTTAAGGTTAATAAGGGCGCATGAGCAACGCTGTCGCTACCTTACCAAGCCCGGACGATCCAGCCCCAGAACTGCCACACAACTTGTCGGCGGAAGCTGCGGTTATTGGATCAATCCTGTATGACAATAACGCGTTTCAGCGTGTCTCGGATATTTTGCGTCCCGTCGATTTCTACGCGCCAGCGCACCAGGAAATCTTCGAAGCCTGCATGATGCTCATCCAAAATGGACGCGTCGCAGATGGCGTGACCCTCCGCGAGCAATTCGAAAAGGACGAGCGGCTCACGCAAATTGGTGGCGCTCAATACCTCGCCGACCTGCTCGACAGCGCGGCGTTTGGACCAGAAGTTCAGGACTATGCACGGATCATTCGCGATCTGGCGATGCGGCGGGAGCTGATAAACATCGGTGCCGGGGTTCAGTCGCGCGCACAGCATCATGACCGCGACTCTGATGGCAGCCAACAGATTGAACTTGCGGAACGCGAACTCTTCGCGCTTGCTGAACGTGGCTCGACTGGGCGTGGCTTCTCTACCTTTGCTGAGGCGCTAACCGAGTCGCTCCAAATGGCGGAAGCGGCGTTTAAACGAGAAGGTAAGATCGCGGGCATCGCGACGCGGCTTGATGATCTCGATCATAAAATGGGCGGCTTGCACAAATCTGACCTGATCATTCTCGCGGGGCGTCCCTCCATGGGAAAAACTTCGCTTGTGACGAACATCGCCTACAATGTCGCTGCCGATTATCGCGGCGAGAAACAAGAAGACGGCTCCACCAAGACAATCTCCGGCGGCAAGGTTGCGTTCTTCTCGCTGGAAATGTCATCGGAACAGCTTGCAACGCGGATTGTCGCCGAACGGACCAGCATCAACGCGCACAAGATTCGCCAAGGCGATCTCGACAAGCACGATTTCGAAACGCTGCGCGAAGCGACTGAAGAGCTTCAAAATCTACCGCTCTATATCGATGATCAAGGCGGCATCTCAGTGAGTCAGCTAGCGGCCCGCGCGAGACGCCTTCAGCGCGCCCAAGGGGTGGACTTGATCATCATCGACTATTTGCAGCTGCTCACCGGCACCTCGGGGAAGTCGGATGTGAACCGCGTGCAAGAAATCACGCAAATTACAACGACATTGAAAGCCCTCGCGAAAGAGCTGAACGTTCCAGTCATCGCGCTTTCACAGCTCTCCAGGCAAGTTGAACAGCGTGATGACAAGCGCCCCCAACTCTCTGACCTCCGGGAATCAGGATCGATCGAACAAGATGCCGACGTGGTTATGTTTGTGTATCGCGAAAGCTACTATCTCGAGCGGACGGAGCCTCAAGCCGATGGAGGCGACCCGGCAGCGGCAGATAAGTGGGCTTCCTGGCGCCAACGTATGGACGAAGTTTACGGAACCGCGGAAGTTATCTTGGGCAAACAACGCCACGGCCCGATCGGGAAAGTCGTTCTGTCATTTGACGCGAACGTCACCCGTTTCGGCAATCTCGCACGCGCGCCTCAAGAAGCATTCGACGAATAGGCCTTACATCCGCCGCAAAGCGTTGTAATCCGAGCCATTATGAGTCTGAGACCGCGCGCCCGCATACATCTTTCAAACATCGCCGAAAACTGGCGAACCCTTCGGGCAACGCAGACGACCGGTGTGACAGGTGCTGTGATTAAAGCAGACGCTTACGGCCATGGCCTTCGTCACGTAGCAGAGGCCCTGCACGAAGCTGGTTGCGATCATTTCTTCGTGGCGCATAGCCACGAGGCAGAGATCACGCGTGCCATGCTTGGTAGCCATCCCAACATATATGTCCTGAACGGACCGTCGCCGGATGAAGAAGCTTTGTATCGCGAAAACGCGTTGATCCCGGTCGTGAACTCGAACTTTCAATACCGCACCATGGCGGATTGGCTGGTCGACGGCGTAAAGATGCCGCGTGGATTCGCTTTGCATTTTGACACCGGCATGAACCGATTGGGTCTCCCCGTTAGCGATGCGCAAGAACTAGCTGAGGCTAGCGAAGGCCAAGCGCCAATTTTGATCATGTCGCATCTCGCCTGTGCCGAGGATTGCGATGCGGCCATGAACGCTCATCAAGCGTCCCTACTAGAAACTGTTTCCGGGGCATTTCCAGGGGTACCATTGAGTCTTTCGAATTCGGGCGGGGTTTGGCTCGGGGCGGACTATCATCACGCGCTTTCGCGGCCAGGAATAGCGCTCTACGGCGGTGGCAGCGCCCCTAATGGCGTCACACTGAAACCAGGCATGACGCTCGAAGCGCCCATTTTACAAGTCCGTCTCGTCGAAGCCGGTGAAACCGTTGGATACAACGCAACCTGGCGTGCTGAAACCCAAACTTTGGTGGCCACACTCGCTATCGGATATGGCGACGGCTTTCCTCGTTCCGCCTCCAACAAAGGGTTTGTTATGCTCGGCGGCAAACGTTGTAAGGTCTTGGGCCGCGTTTCAATGGACTTGATTACAATTGACGTCACAAATGCTGCGGATCTTGCCAGACCCGGTGTTTATGCCCAATTGATCGGGCCGGACGCCGCATTAGAAGAACAAGCCGCCCTCGCGGGCACTATTGGATACGAACTCACCACAGGACTCACCCCTCGTGTCAAACGCATCTACGAAACGTAAAGGCGGGTTTCCGAACCCACTTCAATGGCTCGGCGCCGCAACGCTCGGAATGCTGAGCGAAATTGGCCGTCTGTCTATCTTTACCGGAAAAACCATGGGCGCAGCTTTCAGCCCGCGCTGGTATCCCGCGCAGATTATTCGACAGATGATCGCGATTGGTTTTTACAGCCTGCCCGTTGTTGGCCTGTCAGCTGTGTTCATCGGAGCAGCGTTGGCGCTAAACATCTACTCAGGTGGCAGCCGCTTTGGCGCCGAACAATTCGTTCCAAACATTGTTGTCCTGGGCATCACACGTGAACTCGGTGTGACCATCACCGGCCTGATGCTCGCAGGCCGTGTATCGGCGGGTATCGCAGCCGAGATTGGCGCGATGCGCGTCACCGAGCAAATCGATGCGCTTAAAACACTAAGCGCGAATCCATTCCGATATTTGTATGCACCACGCTTCCTCGCGGGCATTTTGACCTTACCAATCCTCGTTCTGATCGCGGACATTATTGGCGTGATGGGCGGCTGGGCAGTCAGCACCCTTGGCCTAGGATTTGATTCAACCACGTACCTTCGCAACACGCTAGATTTCTTGACCTGGCAAGACGTTACCGTCGGTCTGATCAAGGCCGTTGTATTTGGCGCCGTGATTGCGGTGATGGGCTGCTATCACGGTGACAAATCATCTGCCGGGGCAACCGGAGTTGGTCGAGCAGCCACCTTCGCGATGGTTGGCGCC
>JBCBGS010000097.1:0-10453 GCA_038526515.1 Pseudomonadota bacterium
CTCTTCGATCTCCAAATTCGGCGAGGTCAGGATGATCGAAATTCCGCAGCGCACGCGTGACACCGCCCATAGCTAGGTCATCAAGAATGTGGAAAACTGTCATCGTATTTGACATGACTAACTCCGTTGGATAGCTGCGCGAACTGGCGCGCTGAAGGCGCTTGGCAGGAACCGAAGCCCTAGCGTGGCAACAAAGGTTGAGAGCGTTTTTGCTGGCTCTTCGATCGCGATCTTTGGACACAGACGAAGGGCGTCTTTCATCAAGGTCCACGCCATCGCAGTTTCACCCATGCGGACGCAGCGGCGCGCCAAGTATCTGAGCTGATAGGCCTCGGCATACGGCGCCCATTTCGCGGCAAAACTTGGGTCAAGCTGTTGAACTCGATCCCGAACCCGGCACCACGTCGCAAACTGATTGACGACATTGGCAGACAAGCCGCCTTCATTGATCCGATACTGGGTAAGAGCGCCGCCAATACCCTCAAATTTCCAAGGCGTCATGAGCGCAATTCGGCACCAACACTCGATGTCCTCAGACTGACAGAAGGCAGGATCAAAATAATCAAGCTCTTCACGGTCCAGGTCCAAAAACGCGATATCATCGAAAGCAGCACGGCGTAGGACGGGCGCTGATCCATTTCCAACAGGATTGCGCAGGAACACGTCGCGGGCTGTAACATTTTTAAGCTTCGGTCGCTGAACGATCCGAAGGAAATCCCCATCATCATCAATCATCGTCGAGGCTGCATAGCTCACGCCGACATCAGGATTGGTCCGCAAGTGCGCAACATGCTGTTCAAGTTTAGATGGTTCCCAGATGTCGTCGGAGTCGAGCAGCGCGATAAACGCTCCCGCGGCATTTCGGATCCCGGTGTTACGAGCGCCGGCAAGGCCCCGATTGCGCTGTGAAATGATCCGAATGCGGCGATCATCATAAGCTCGGCAAAGGTCGATTGAGTTGTCTGTCCCTTCATCATCGATAATCAAGAGCTCGAAGTCGGTGAAGGTCTGCGCGAGAACAGAGTCGATCGCGGCTTCAACATATTTAGCCGTATTGTAAACCGGCATAATTACAGAAACAGTTGGGGTCATCATCGTGCCACGAGCTCCTTAAGCTTAGGGTGAGGAATGAAAGAAAGAACGGTCCCGATCAGAGTGAGGCCGGTTCGTTTGGGTTGCCGCACGAGCAGCAGTGGATCACGTCGAAGCGCGATCATCAGAAATTCAAAAGCTCTCGACGATTGCCCCATTCGAAGCGCACGCCTTGCAAGCTGGCGGTGGATCGGACCGAACGCCCGTTTGACCGCCCATTCTGTCTTTTCCGGAAAATCTACCTTGACCGCATCGACCATGCGGAACCAACCGCGGCGCATCGCATCGAGATCAGCAGACTGACTTTCGGCGGCGGAGCGATAGAAGAACCACTCTTCATCAACGCCTTTGATCTGCCACTTCCCTTCCAAGGCCACGCGCAGCAGCCAATCTTGGTCCTCGGCATAGTTTAGACCGGGCGTGAAACCACCCGTTTCTTCGAAGACGCGTCGAAGACACACAATGTTAGACGTGCTGCAAAGCGCATTTTCGGACATAAGGTCGGATGCGCTCAGTTGCGACGAATATGGGGTGAGCGTGCCTGGTTCAAGCGTTTCGGCATCGATGAATCGCGTGCGGCTAAACAGAACACCAGCGCCGGGTTCATCGCGGAACTTTGCAAGCATGCCGGACAAACGCTCAGCCGCCCAAAAGTCATCAGCATCCAAGAAAGCGATTACATGGGCGCGTGCTAGACTTGCACCGACATTCCGCGCGACGGATGGCCCTCGGTTTGGACGCTGAACGACGCAAATGCGGGCGTCTTGTTTCGCGATTGCCGAGGCAATATCCGCCGTGTCATCTTGTGAACCATCATCGACAATGATCAGCTCCCAATTCTTCAGCGTTTGATCTCTGACGTTCTGAATGGAGGCGGCAATCGTTGCCTGCGCATTATAGGCGGGCATGATGATGGAAACAGCAGGTTGCTGGGTCATGAGGTTACTCCCACAGAGTTAGAGACGGAGGTCCAACGCGCGCGCAGCGTGATGTGCGTGACCGCCAGAGCGAAAGCTGAGGCCGAAGCGACCGAGATTATCGAGACAGCAAACAGGCCATGGCCAGAAAACAAAGCGAAAGGGATCAAAACGCTTGCTGTGAAGCCGAGTGAAATGCGGAAGTCCTGCCCGGACGCGCCGGTGGCTCTTGCGTGAAGGCGCGCCGCATCAACGAACAAACGAGCAGGTCCGCCTAGGCAAAGAACAGCAACCAATGAGGCGGCCGAGGCCCATGTCTCACCGAAGACAACCGGGACATAGTACAAAGCCAGTCCGGCTTGAACGACATACAAGACACTGAACGGAAGTCCGAGATTAAATAGCGCGTCGCGATAAGACTTGAGCTGGTCGCCAGCGGCGCATAGGTGCGGATAAACTGCATTTGCGAAAGCCCGGTTCAGCGCAGTCGAGACACCCAGACCCGCGTTAAAAGCGAAGTAGTAGAGCCCAAGAGCTTCCACGCCGAACATCAAAGAGACGATGAACTTGTCCAACTGATCGCGGCACGCGCACATCAATTCAGACCCTAGGACTGGCATTGAGAATTTCAGAATGCTTGCAACCGGCGCGTAACCCGCTTCGAGATTCGGCACCCATGCTTTGGTGCGCAGCATGCCAATCAGCCAGATTGGAGCTGTGAGAAGCTTCGGCAATACGATCGCCCAGGCACCAAACCCGCAGATTGCGAGAACAGCTGTTAGCACGTGGTCGGCCGCAACCTGCGCGGTTCCAATAGCAGCCAGCTCTTTCATGCGCTCTTCGCGTTGCAGGGCATATGCGTGCATGACGCCGAATGGCATCAGCAGGAATACAAAGCCCAGTATGGCAACCATCGCGCCGGCGTCCCGGTCAGGCAGGATCAACTCAACAACCAAGCCAGCGAGGAACTGAATGGCCATAAGCGACAAGCATACGATCCACATCAACCGCCGCGCTGTATTCGCCGTAGAATCAAAAAGCTTATCGCTGGCGCGGATCACGGCGGCGCCAATTCCATTCTCCGTGAAGACGCGGGTAACTTCGAAGATGGTCAGGGCAATTGCCGCAATCCCAAATGCGACAGCATCCAATTGACGCGCAAGGATGACGGCGGCCACGATACGACCGAAGCGACTGATAAACTCGGCGCCGGCTAACCAGCCTACATTACGGCTGAGTTTGCTGGTCGCCTGCGCTTTTGCGATCACTGATTTGATGGCGCCTTGAAGCATTTTGCCTCTCCTAGAAAGTTCTGAGGAAAGAGGTTCAAGAAACGCCCCAGTTTAACGCCAGCATGCCAATCACTTTTAATGTTCTGTTTTTATTGATATTTTTGATTTGGCATAGCTTTTTTTCGCATTTCGCAAAATGCGAAAACCCTTGCAATCTGCGCGGGCGGCGTTTGGCGAATTGCATCGGGCGAACAGTGAACTCGAGCGACAGATTTTTCTATCTCACTGTTTTTATTCGAAATTTACAGCTCCACTCAACGCGGAATGCATCCTGCGACCAAGGAAGGGTCAACATGAACGCAGGAGAGCCCCCATGCAAACCGCTCAAATTCACTCCCTGGCGCAGCAACGCCTTCCTTTCAAACGTCCCTCTATTGGACCTGAGCGTCGCTTAGAAACGCAGACTCTTCTCGGCTACGATGTCGTTAAGGCAGGCATGGCGGAAACTGTGTACTGGATCGCTGACCGCGCTCAGTCGCGCACGCCGACACAGATTGCTTTCCTGAATGCTCACTGCGCAAACATCGCGCGTAAGGATTGGCGGTACCGCGATACGCTCGAGAATGTTGACGCCCTGTTGCCAGATGGTTCGGGCGTTTCTCTTGCAGCTAAGCTCGATGGAAAAACCCTCGGCGATAATTTGAATGGAACGGATCTCTTTGGTCCTTTGTGCCGCTGTCTCGCGTTCCGCAAAATCCCTGTCTTCTTTCTCGGCGGAGCTCCCGGCGTCGCCGAAGATGCAGCGAAGAACGCAATCGCGGATTGTCCGAATTTGAATGTTGCGGGCACACAGCATGGGTTTTTCAGCCCACGCGAAGAAGGCGCCATCATTGACCAGATCAATGCGTCTGGTGCTCGGGTTCTGTTCGTTGCTTTCGGGGTTCCCGCTCAGGACGTTTGGTTGGCGCGGGTTCGTCATCGCATTCATGCGCCGGTCGTTCTCGGCGTTGGTGGCCTTCTCGATTTTGTATCTGGCCGCATTCCTCGTGCGCCGCAATGGATGCGCAAGTCCGGCACTGAGTGGATGTATCGCCTGAAGTGCGAGCCGCGCCGTATGTGGCAGCGCTATTTGGTTGGAAACGTCACTTTCACATTACACGCCGCCAAGTATGCGCTCAGTCGTCGCCGCCGCAAAGCCGTAAGGGCTCTTGATCGGTTTGCGGCGCGAATAATGGACATTGGTGCGTCTCTATTGGGTATGTTGTGCTTGTCTCCATTGCTTATCGGAACAGCTCTCGCCGTGCGCCTCGAAAGTAAAGGGCCAGCGCTTTACCGGCAGACTCGCATCGGTGAAGACGGCAAACCATTTGAGATCTTTAAGTTTAGATCCATGCGGATTGATGGACCAACGCAGGCTCAACTCAGCCAACTAAAGCATGACCGCGATGACGGCGTGACATTCAAACTAAAACGAGACCCTCGCATCACACGTGTCGGAAGCTTCATTCGCAAGTTCTCGATCGACGAGCTGCCGCAGCTTTGGAATGTCCTTAAAGGCGACATGTCACTCGTCGGGCCGCGCCCGGCCCTGCCCGTCGAGGTCGAAAAATACTCAACCGTTGAACGTCGCCGTTTGCGCGGAAAGCCGGGGATTACATGCTTCTGGCAAATCATGGGGCGCGCTGATCTTCCCTTTGATCGTCAGGTGGTTCTGGATGTCGCCTATCTCCAAAAGCGCACGGTTTGGATGGATATCGCTATCCTGTTCAGGACGCCAATCGCCGTTTTGACCGCCCGCGGTGCCTACTAGGTCGAAAAAGAGTGCCGCAAATTGCGGCACTCATATTCGCATTTTGCAAAGACTCGTGTGGCATAATGCAAACAATGAGGAGGTGACACTCTCTCATATGCCCAGCAATACACTGTAATATATAATTATTTTTGTTGGGAGAGGGTCTGAGTCGAAAATTGCAACGCCCATGCGAAACGCAAACAGGCAAGGCAATGACGAACAAAAATGAAATGCACGTTGCAAAACGTGACGGGGACCCGACCATGGCTGAAGCCAAAAAAACAATGGTAGCGATTGAACGCGATACCGCGCTCAGAAACGCCGTAATCGACGCCGCACTCGACTGTATCATAATGATGGACCAGCACGGCATCGTTGTCGAATTCAATCCAGCCGCCGAACTAGTTTTCGGCTATACGCGCGAGGAAGCCGTCGGCGCCACATTGGCCGAGTTGATCATTCCGGACAGCCTTCATGACGCTCATCACAATGGTTTGGAAAAATATCTGACGACCGGCGAGCACGCGGTCTTGAACAAGCGCGTTGAAGTCCCCGCAACAAATAAAGCTGGAGACGAGTTGCTTGTAGAACTCGCAATTTCGCCAGTTGAGTTCGGCGACAGCATTTTTTTCTCAGCGTACCTGCGCGACATCACAGAGGCTCGCGCCGCGCAGGACAACTTGCGCGCTTCAGAAGAGCGTTTTCAAAGCCTGTTTGAGCTCTCACCTGACGCAATCGTCGTCATCAACGCAAAAGGCGAATTGCTGGATGCGAATGGTCTGGCTTGCCAACTCGCAGGCTACACAAAAGAGGAAATGTTAAAACGCTCGGCGATGGACTTCGTTGCACCAGACAATATCGCTCAAGCGCTTTCCGGCATGTCGACCGCCGGGAATGGCGAAACAGTCAAAATCCAAATCGAGTTCTTAAACGCATTGAAAGAGCGGGTTCCGACTGAGTTGCTCGGAAGACGGATCGAGAGTTCGGACGGCGCACTTTACTATGGCGTTATTCGGGATATCTCCGATCGGCTCGCGAAAGAACAGCAATTGCGCGATTCCAAAGAGGCTGCTGAAAAAGCCAACATCGCTAAATCTGATTTCCTAGCGAACATGTCTCATGAGATGCGGACGCCTTTGAACGGCGTGATTGGATCATTGTCTCTTGTTGAACGCGCTGATGTGAATGAGCAAACTGCAAACCTGGTGAAAGCCGCAGAACGCTCCGCGGAAACCCTTCTCACCCTCATCGACGATTTGCTTGATCTCTCGCGCATTGAGGCCGGAGAGATCGACTTGGAATACTCCGTTTTCGATCCCGTAGAACTCTCTACAATCGTGACCGAAGTGTTCAGTCCGCTCGCAGAGAAGAAGGGGATTACCCTCTCAAAAGAAGTGAACACGTCAGGCAAAGCGATCAAGTCAGACGTTGGCAAGATTCGCCAGGTCCTGATCAACCTAGTCGGAAACGCGATCAAGTTCACGCAGCGCGGTGTCGTTGCTGTGAGTATCGACGTCGAAGAAGAAAACGGACAAAACAAGCTGACCCTGGAAGTCCGAGATACCGGCATTGGTATCTCAAAACAGGATCAGGCTGTTCTCTTTGATCGCTTCAAACAGGCGGACTCATCCAAGTCTCGCGCGCATAGCGGCGCCGGTCTTGGGCTCGCGATCTGTAAGGAGCTGTCTGACATTATGGACGGCTCCATATCCGTCAGCAGCGCCCCCGGCGTCGGTTCAACTTTCCGCTTCTCGATTCCGGTCGAAGTCTCTGACGAGAAAACAGAAACACCGGGAGAGCAGTCTGCTAAGCCGGAGAGTCTCACAGGCCGCGTTCTCATCGCTGAAGACTCTGAAACGAATGCAATGGTCGCGAAAAAAATGCTCGACCGTCTCGGCCTTGAATATGAGCACGTGGTCGATGGCGCAGCCGCCGTCGACGCAGCTCTCAAAGGCGATTTCGATGTGGTCTTGATGGACGTATCAATGCCGAACCTAGATGGGTTGGAGGCAACGCGTATTCTTCGCCAACGCGGCTTCACCACTCCGATCATCGCGATGACAGCTCACGCTCTCAAAGGGGATCGCGATCAAGCCTTTAAGACGGGCATGTCAGGCTACATCACAAAACCGGTCCGACCGAACGCTCTTCGTGATGGGCTCGCACAATGGCTCGCGGCGCCAACGCCCGAACCGACAAGAGAAATGAAGGAGAGCGAAACTATGACCGCACTCGATAAAGATGCCATCCAAGAAGTCTGGGATGGAGATATGGAAACATTCGCAGAGATTGGCCGTATTTTCGTGGATGAACTCACTTGGCGGCTACCGGGTTTAAACGACCCAACAAATCATCAAATCGAACATCACGCTCATTCTTTAAAAGGTGCAGCATCGAATGTCGGCGCAACTGAGTTAAGCCGACTCGCAGCCGAACTCGAAGAGATGGCGCGGACCGGGCAATCTGATCGCTTCGCAAGTTTGATCTCACAGATCGAAACTGAGGCGGACGCTGTCCGCAAAGTGCTCGAAAACGACTATCTAGGAGCCTAATGCATGCCTGATTTAGGACACCTGCTGATTGTCGAAGATACGCCGTCTTTAGCACGGACTTATCAAGCGCATTTGCGCCACGAGTTTAGCAAGATCACGATTGCCGATACCGGTGCCAAGGCGATTCAAGCCGTTGAAGCCGAAACACCGAGCTGTATCCTCCTGGATCTCAAACTCCCCGATGCAGATGGCTTGGACCTGCTCGATCGATGGATTGATGCCTCACTCAACGCTCCGATCGTCGTGATCACGGCGAACGGTTCAATGTCCGTCGCCGTCGATGCGATGCGCCGCGGCGCTGTAGACTTTGTCGTAAAACCGACGACCAAAGATCGACTTCGCGTCACCGCTCAAAACGCTGTCGAAAACTTCCAACTCAAAAAGGTCGTTGAGAATTACGAAGCCGAAATTGATCGTTCTGACTTTTGCGGGATCATCGGCAAATCGCTTGTGATGCAAGGCGTCTTCAAGTCGATCGAAGCGGCGGCCCCGTCAAAAGCCAGCGTGTTCGTCACAGGTGAGACAGGAACCGGTAAAGAGCTGATCGCGCGCGCAGTGCACGATCTCAGCCCGCGCCGAAAGGCAAAGTTCGTTGCAATCAATTGTGGGGCCATCCCGCGGGACCTTATCGAGAGTGAGATCTTCGGTCATGTCAAAGGTGCGTTCACGGGCGCTACGTCAGACCGCGCCGGTGCCGCTGAATTGGCCGAAGGTGGCACGCTCTTCCTCGACGAACTTGGCGAAATGCCGATTGAGCTTCAACCAAAACTCCTACGCTTCCTGCAACTCGGCGAGTATCAGCGCGTGGGCGATAGCACGGTTCGCAAATCGAATATCCGCATTGTCGCCGCGACCAACCGCGATGCCTTGGAAGCAGTCCGAACTGGCAAACTTCGCGAAGACTTGTATTACCGCCTCCACGTCATCCCGGTGGCGTTGCCGCCTTTGCGAGATCGCGGTGCGGACATCCTATTGCTCGCAGAGAGCTTCCTCGCGCGCTATTCGAGCGAAGAAGGAAAGTCGTTCGATGGCTTTGCGCGCGACGCCGAAGAATGGCTTGTTTCCAATTCCTGGCCGGGCAATGTTCGCGAACTGGAAAACCTGATCCGTCAAGTCGTTGTGCTAAATGCTGGTGGTGAGATAGGCCGTGATCAATTGCCAACGCATATCGCCCAAACTCAGCCAATCGCGGCACCTTCAAGCTCCGCGGATACCGCTATTCCGGCAACCGATGGCAACTATCCCGAACCTGATTATGGGTTGGAGCCGCTTTGGATGACAGAGAAGAAGGCGATTGAGCGCGCAATTGCTCTGTGCCGCGGCAACGTCGTCGCCGCCGCGAAGCAATTGCAGATCAATCCGTCCACGATCTACCGCAAGAAAGCGAGCTGGGGTGAAAGCTAACGCTTCTACCCCACCAATAAGAGCGAAATTTGCGGGATATAGGTCACGAGGATCAAGCAGAAGATCAGCGCCAAGTAGAATGGCCACATCGTTTTCACGGTGTCTTCCATTCGAATTTTGCCTACAGCGGACCCCACAAACAACACCGTCCCGACTGGCGGCGTGATGGTCCCAATGCCTAAAGCCAGCATCATGATGATGCCAAAGTGTACTGGATCAACGCCGATCGATTGCACAACCGGTAAGAAGATCGGCGTCACAATGATGATCAGAGGCGCCATATCCATAAACGTACCGAGCACAAGCAAACACAGCAAGACCATGGCTAATATGACGATTGGTGAGTCAGTCGCCCCCAAGATGAGCTGAGACATCATCAGGGGCGCTTCAAGCAGCGCCAGCAGCCAACCAAACGCAGCAGCAGAGCCAATGATCAGCATAATCATGGCTGTTGTCTTTGCTGAGCTCACAACGGCGGCTTTGAACTGTTTCAGCCCTAAAGAGCGATAGACAAAAACACCGATCACAAGCGTATAGACGATCGCGACAGCTGAACTTTCTGTCGGTGTGAAGACCCCGCCAAGAATACCAACCACGATAATGACAGCTGTCAGCAAGCCGGGAAGTGCGCCAATCGCTGAGAGAATGAACGCCTTGAAACCGGGAAAAACGCCCTTTGAGTACCCCTTGATCCGCGCCAAAATCGAGACCGCAACCATGAGCGCGAGACCGCATAAGATGCCGGGAAGTATGCCTGCTACAAACAGATCACCGATTGAAATCGAAACCCCCGCAGCCGCCGCATAGATAATCATATTATGGCTCGGCGGAATGATCAGACCGAGCACCGCAGCCGAACAGGTCACGTTCACCGAGAAGTCGCGATCATAGCCCTTCTCCTCCATGATCGGGATCATAGTCGACCCGATTGCCGATACGCTCGCTACAGCCGACCCTGACACTGCGCCGAACATCATAGAAGCGCCGACATTGACGTGCCCTAACCCGCCTCGCACGCGCCCAAAAAGACCTTCAGCAACTCGAATAAGCCTCGCCGCAATCCCGGTCTGGGTCATCAAGTCACCGGCAAAGACAAAGAATGGGATCGCCATCAATGTGAAGACATCGATGCCCGCAGAGAGCCGCTGCACCGCAATCAGCGGATTTAATCCGAGCAAGGCAAAGACTAGCATCGAAGAAATGAGAAGCGCGAATGCGACGGGCACGCGAATGGCGAGCAAGCCAAGCAAGCTTAAAAGGAGGACGATCAATTCCATTATTCCGCCTCCTCTGTCTGACCCGACAGGGTCTCAAGCAGCTGCGCCCCTGAGAACAAAGTGATCAACGCGCCAGCAATAGGCAGCGGCAAGAGTGCAAGTCCTCTTGGCAAACCAAGAGATGGAATATCGAACGCCCAAAGGGTCGTTGTCAGCTGCCATCCCGCAACCACTATGACGAGGCCCG
>JBCBGS010000098.1:0-10477 GCA_038526515.1 Pseudomonadota bacterium
GTCCAACTCTTGTCGCGTGCGCGTGACGATTTCGCCCGCATCCATCGCGCTGAGTTGGACTTAACAGATCAAGCGGCCGTGCAAGCCTTCTTCGCGTCAGAAAAAATAGATCAGGTTTATTTGGCGGCGGCCAAAGTTGGCGGCATTCACGCGAATAATACGTACCCAGCAGACTTCATTTATGAAAATCTGATGATCGAGACGAATATCGTACACGCCGCGCATGTCTCAGATGTTCAAAGCCTGCTCTTCTTGGGGTCTTCTTGCATCTATCCAAAGCTTGCGGCCCAGCCGATGCGTGAAGATGCGCTGTTAACCGGGCCGCTCGAGCCAACAAATGAACCTTACGCGATCGCAAAGATTACGGGGATCAAACTCTGTGAAAGCTATGCGCGGCAATATGGACGCGACTATCGCTCCGTGATGCCGACGAACCTGTATGGACCGGGCGATAACTTTCATCCTGAGAATAGCCATGTCGTCCCCGCTCTCATGCGCCGGTTTCATGAGGCGACCGAAGCGAAGGATCCTGAGGTAACCGTCTGGGGCAGTGGCACTCCGATGCGTGAGTTTTTACACGTCGATGATATGGCGGCAGCGAGTATTCATGTGATGGACCTGGATGCGCAAACATACGCGGAAAATTCAGATCCTATGCTGTCACACATCAATGTTGGCACAGGTATCGACTGCACGATTCGAGAACTGGCGGAGACGATGATGGCCGTGACAAGATATGAAGGTGAGCTGGTTTTTGACAGCACCAAACCTGATGGCACGCCGCGCAAATTGATGGACGTTTCGAAACTCGAGAAACTCGGCTGGAAAGCGTCTATCCCGCTCAAAGACGGTCTGGAGCAAACCTATGAGTGGTTTTTGAACCAGAGCGGACAGATCAAAAGCGTTTAAGCGCCGTCAGAGCGTCATACCCCCATCGACGAAGATGGTTTGGCCACAGACATATGAAGCCAGCGGTGAGGCGAGAAAGAGCACGCCGCCAGCGATTTCCTCTGGCTGACCTGTTCTGCGCAAGGGGATAGATCGCAAAGCACCTTTGAGGCGATCTGGATTGTCCGTCGTGACTTTCGTCAGTTTCGTGTCGACCAGGCCAGGGGCGACGCCGTTCACCCGAATACCGTCTCGCGCATAGGCTTGGCCGAGCGACTTGGTCAGGCTGATGGCACCAGCTTTTGATGCGGCATAAGCGGGATTGCCTATATTTGCGCGGATGCCTGAGACTGAGCTGATAATAATGATCGAACCTTCATTTTTACTCAGGTCTGGCCGAAACTTTTCGCTGCAATGGATCAAGCTATCGAGATTGACCGCCATGACTTTATCCCAGCCTTCTTGCTCAAACTCCGCGCGTTTGTAGGCTACAATACCCTGTGACAGCACCAAAACATCGAGCGTTCCGATTTTTAAGGTCGCGTCAGCGATTGCTGCAGGAGATCCCATATCGACTTGTTGGTAAGTGAGGCCTGTCAGATCTGATCCATCGGCAGGATCATAATCTTCTGCTCTCGCCCGTGTCCCCCAAACTTCAACGGTTGCGCCACGAGCCCGAAAAGACTGAGCAATACCATTGCCGATGCCGCTTGTGCCGCCAACGACGAGGACGTTTTTGTCCGTGAAATCAGTGTCGCTCATCTCGTTCCTCCCTGTTTTATTTTTAAGTGAAACGACATGGTCTCCGCACGGTCAAGCAAATCAACCTATTGGGCAGACGAACAGATTTTTTATTTGTTTTGGAAATTTCCCTGTTCTCAACGTTTCAACTGGTACAGGGTTTGACCATGGGCAGGCTTATAGCAATATCGAATCGGACCGCTGCTGATCCTGGTGCGCGGGCAGGGGGACTGGCGGTCGCCGTTTGGGAATCATTGAAATCAACAGGCGGAGTCTGGTTTGGTTGGTCGGGTGACATTGTCGAGACGCCGACCCGCAGTCTGCACACGCTGAAAGATGATGGCGTAGAGTTTGTCCTGACAGATCTCTCACAAGAAGAGCACGATCAGTATTATCTACACTATGCCAATTCTGTTCTTTGGCCGGTCTTTCACTATCGGATCGACCTAGCCTCATTCGATTCAGATGCGTTCCAAGTCTATGTAAGCGTTAATCAGCGGATCGCGAATATGGTCGCGGACCGGCTCCGCCCAGGCGACTCGGTTTGGGTGCATGACTACCATTTCCTGCTGATGGGAGATTCATTGCGCCGGGCAGGATGGGATGGCCCGATTGGCTTCTTTCTCCACATACCGTTCCCACCGCCGGAAGTGTTTCGAGCACTGCCAGATCACCTGTGGATCGCGCGGGCGATGTGCAACTACTCGGTCATCGGTTTCCAATCTGAGCAGGATCGTTCGAACTTTACGCGCTATTTGATGGAAGACTGCAAGGCGACCAATCTCGGCGATGGACGGTTTGAGGTCTTTGGGACCACCGTCAAAATCGAAGCCTATCCGATCGGGATTGATGCGGAGAGTTTTGAGGCTGCCGCGAAGACTGAAAAAGCGACAGAGGCGGCCGAACGCATTGGCCGGTTCTTGGGTGGTCGTTCTCTCGTGATCGGCGTCGACCGCATGGACTATTCCAAGGGCCTGCCGCAGCGATTTGAGGCTGTAGGACGCTTGTTCGATGACTATCCAGAAACGCACGGGAAAGTGTCCGTAACGCAGATCGCGCCGCCCTCGCGGAGCAAAGTCGAGGAATACAAAGAGCTGCGCCAAACGCTGGACGGATTGGCGGGTCGGATCAACGGCGATTATGGCGACCTGGATTGGATACCGCTCCGTTATCTTGCTCGGTCATATGATCGGGAAGAACTTGCCGGATTGTTTCGGATTGCGCGGGTCGGGCTAGTGACACCGCTTCGCGATGGCATGAACCTTGTCTGCAAAGAGTTTGTGATGGCCCAGGATGAAGAAGACCCCGGTGTGCTCATCCTCTCAGAATTTGCCGGCGCAGCAGAGCAGTTGAAAGCAGCCCTCCTTGTGAACCCACATGATACAGGCCGCCTCGCTGAGGTCATTCACCACGGCCTGACAATGCCCTTGGAGGAGCGCAAAGACCGATGGCGCGAGTTGAGACGGGTCGTCATGGAGCAAGACATTACATGGTGGCGTAAGAACTTCCTAAAAGATCTGGATGCGCTCCAGAGCGGTACGGCCTAAACGCAAATCATGGTGTCTTTGATTTCCCCCACGCAATTAGCGGCGGCGCTATCCGTGCAAGATCATGCGCTGTTTTTGGACTTTGATGGAACGCTGGCTCCGCTTCAGGATGATCCAGACACTGTCGCTCTACCAAACGGCGGCGCAGATTTGTTGGTGGCGTTGAATGATGCGCTCGGCGGCGCTCTCGTGCTGATAAGCGGACGGGATATTCGCGATCTATCCATCCGTACGCCGAAGAGCATTTTCCGAGCTGGGGGACACGGCTTAGAAGTCTGTTTTCCGGGTGACGTACCCTCTATTGACCGGGGTGATATCGCTCCAGAATTGAAAGCGAAGGTAGAAAGTATCATCGCACCTCACACGGGTGTTCGCGTCGAGGATAAAGGGCCGGTCCTGGCCGTGCACTTTCGGCAAAACCCGAGCGCGGAATCGGATCTATTGAATGCGTTGGAGCTGCTGGCAGAGGGCTTGCCTGATTATAAGGCTCAGCACGGAAAAATGGTGATCGAATTGAAACCCATCCGAGCGAATAAAGGCATAGCGCTTGCGTCTATCATGCAATCGACCGTTTTTGCAGAGCGAACCCCGATCATGGTTGGAGACGACACGACAGATGAGGATGCAATGCGCGTCGCAACTGATTTTGGTGGTTATGGCGTTAAGGTCGGAGAAGGGGAAACCTGCGCAAAGTTCCGATTGAAAGACCCGGATGCGGTTTGGGATTGGCTGAGGAGACTGGTCGATGAGCACACTTGAGCTTGGAATAATTGGAAATGGCACCGTCGCGGCCCTGATCGACCCTAATGCGTCGGTTCAGTGGATGTGCCTGCCACGCTTAGACGGTGAACCTGTTTTCAATGCGCTGCTCGGCGGTGGTGGACACTTTTCAATTGTGCTTGCCGACCAAGTGAGCGCCACGCAAACCTATATTCGTAACACCGCGATCCTCGAGACGATTTTGACGGACGCAGATGGGTCTTCGATCAAGATCACAGATTTTGCGCCACGCTTTGTCGATCGGGGCCGGGTATTCCGTCCGGCATCAATGGTTCGGCGCGTGACGCCGCTTTCCGGCATGCCCCGCATAACGATCTATTTGCGCGGTGAAACCGGACATGGAGAACGCCCCATCATTCGCCGACGCGGTGTCTCGCATATCCGCTTCCCGAATGAAGATGTCGACTTTCGCGTGACCACCGATGCGCCGATTTCTTACATTATGGACGAGCGTGAATTTGTACTCGATCAAGAACTGAGCTTCATCCTCGGCCCGGACGAGTCCCTGTCTGATAATCCTGACTCTATGGCTGCGGATTGGTTCCAGCGGACGCGGCATGAATGGAAAGCTTGGTCGCGCCGATTGGCGACGCCGCCAGAATGGCAAGAGGCAGTAATCCGCGCCGCGATCTCACTCAAGCTCTGCGTCTACGAAGAGACAGGCGGCATCGTCGCCGCGCTAACCACATCGATCCCAGAACATGAAGGATCCGAGCGCAATTGGGACTATCGGTTCTGTTGGCTTCGTGATGCTTACTTCTCTGTTACTGCGCTTAACCGTCTATCGGCTGTTGGGACATTGGAGCGTTATCTTGGCTATCTGCGGAATACGGTGGCGCACACAAAGGGCGGGCACATCCAGCCCGTCTATGGGGTCGCTCTTGAAGATGATCTCACCGAAGAGATTGCAGACCGCCTTCCTGGCTATCGCGGGATGGGTCCGGTCCGGATTGGCAATCAGGCCGCCGAACACATTCAGCACGATGTATACGGCCACGTCATTCTGGGTGCCGCACAAGCCTTCTTCGACGACCGCCTTCTGACTAAAGCGGGTGAGCTAGAGTTCGAACACTTTGAGCAAGTCGGCGAACGCGCCTTTCAAGTCTACAACACACCTGATGCAGGTATCTGGGAGTTCCGCGGGATCGCCCATGTGCACACCTCCTCTGCGATTATGTGCTGGGCCGCATGTGACCGGTTAGCGAAGATCGCAGAAACGCTAGGTCGCGAGGACCGGGCAAAGTACTGGCATAGCTGTGCTGATGAGATCCGTGAAACCATTCTAGAGAAGGCCTGGAACCCAACTCGAAACGCCTTCACGGCGGCGTTTGGCGGTGAAGACTTGGATGCTTCTGTTCTGCTCATGGCGGAGATCGGTTTTATCGATCCCATGGATCACCGCTACGTCGCCACGGTGGAGCGTATTGACGAAGAGCTTCGCGTCGGGAGCCACGTCTACCGCTACCGGATGGAGGATGATTTCGGCAAACCGAAAACCGCCTTCACAGCTTGCACTTTCTGGCACATCGATGCGCTGGCGAGGGTGGGACGCAAGAACGAAGCCCGCGCCATGTTTGAAACCGTACTGGCAACGCGCACCAAGCTTGGTTTGCTGTCAGAGGACGTCGATACGGAGACGAATGAGCTGTGGGGGAACTTCCCACAAACCTATTCAATGGTCGGAATTATCAATGCTGCCTCACGCCTCAGCAAGCATTGGGACGAAACCGTTTAGTGCGTTAGGCTTGGTGTCGCTGCCAGATTGAAGAGAGCGTCAGTGTCCAGTGCGGCTTCTACGCCGTCTGCTAAGTCTTCCAGCGCTTCATCCACGGCGGCTTCGTAATTGAGCGTGCTTGAGGTCTGCATGCCAAGGCGCTCAAGCCAAGCATGACGAAAGACATCGTCTGAAAAAGCGCCGTGCAGATACGTGCCTAGAATGCGCCCGTTCGATGACCGGGCTCCGTCGTCACGGTTTTGAACCCTGGCGAATGGGCGGGACGTATCACTCCCTGAGGTCTCGCCCGTATGAATTTCGTAGCCTGTGATCGTCGCCCCGGTTTCAACGGAGATTGCCTGCACCTGAGCTACCTGTTTGGCATCAGTCATGACGGTTTCGACGTCGAGCAATCCGAGCCCTTCGGCGTCGCCGGGTGAACCGTCATGACCGTCTGGATCTCGTATGTGGCGGCCAAGCATCTGATACCCGCCGCATATCCCGAGGACGTGCCCACCGGAATTCGCGTGGGAAATGATGTCGTGATGCCAGTTTTGCGCCTTCACGAAGGCGAGATCTGCGAGCGTTGACTTTGTGCCGAATAGAATGATCAGAGCCGCATCACGTGGGATTGGCGTGCCTGGGGGGATCCATTGGAAATCGACATTTGGTTCAAGTTTGAGAGGATCGGCATCGTCAAAGTTCGCGATGCGTGACAGCATCGGCGCAACGATTTTGATCCGGCCAGCCCCTGGCGCTGCCGGTTTATCCAAAACAACCGCGTCTTCGGCGGGGAGCTTTGCCGTCGCGTGTAACCAAGGAATGACGCCTAAACAGGGCCATTTGGTTCGATCTTCTATAAAGGTGACGCCGTCATCGAAAAGGCGTGGATCGCCCCGAAACTTGTTGACGACAAAACCCTTGATCATGGCCGCGTCTTCAGGTGAAAGAACATTCTGCGTGCCCACCAAACTTGCGATCACTCCGCCTTTGTCGATGTCGCCGATCAAACAAACAGGCACGTTCGCAGCGCGGGCAAAACCCATATTCGCGATGTCGCGTTCCCGTAGGTTGACCTCGGCTGGACTGCCCGCGCCCTCTACTAAGACCAAATCATGCGTTTCGGTCAGTCGCGTGAAACTCTCTAGTACAGCACCCAATAGCCTGTCGCGCTTGGCCATATAGTCGGCCGCGTCCATCTTGGTGAGCGCTTTTCCCTGCAACACGATTTGGGCGGCGCGATCGGACTGTGGTTTGAGCAAGACCGGGTTCATATCGGTGTTTGGCTCAATCCCTGCCGCGCGGGCTTGAAGGGCCTGTGCACGACCAATTTCTCCGCCATCAGCGCAAGCCATCGCATTGTTGGACATGTTTTGCGGTTTAAAAGGCGCGACGGACAGACCGCGTCGTTTCGCGATCCGGCAAAGCGCGGCTGTCAGGACGGATTTGCCAACATCCGACCCAGTGCCTTGCAGCATCAGTGCCTTTCCGCTCACAGCGCGCCGTCCATCATGACACGCGTATCGGACACCGTCGCAGAGACTCCGTAAACCTCAGCGAGACGTTCCGCACTGAGCGTATCCTTCACGGTGCCGTCCGCGACGATCCGACCGTCCTTCATCCAGATCAGGCGGGAAGCGTACCGAGCAGCCAGTTCGATATCGTGGAGCACAAGTAGGGCGCCGCCCCCTTGAGCCACATAGCTCTTAATCAGATCGAGAATGCGGAATTGATGTCTCGGATCGAGCGCAGCAATGGGCTCGTCCGCGATGAGGAGAGGGGCGTTTGCAGCGAAGGCGCGAGCGCAATGCATACGGGCAAGTTCGCCGCCAGAGAGTGTATCGGCTGAACGATTTTGCATGTGTTTCAGGTCGCACGCAGAAATGGCTGCATCGACGGCGGTTTGATCGTCGTCGGATAAACGTCCAACCGTTGCGCCGTGGCTAAACCGTCCGAGCGCTACGACATCCCTAACTCGGTTTGGCCAGGCGAGGGGGCGGATCTGCGGTAGATATGAAATCTTCCGCGCGCGTTCTGTCGGCGACATCGAATGAATAGCGTGTCCATCCACTTCCGACGTACCAGAAGCGAGTTGCATCAGGCCGAGTGCGCCGCGAATAAGGCTGGTTTTTCCCGCGCCATTCGGCCCGAGCAAAACAACCAACTCACCCGCGTTCAAATGAGTGGACGCGCGGTCCACCAGAACGGTTTGTTTGGCGGAAATGGTGAGGTCCGAAATTCTGAAACTAGTCATGTGCTGCCCGCCTCTGCATTGCAATCCAGACAAAAGCGGGGGCACCGAGCAAGGCCGCAACGACGCCAAGCTTTAACTCCGATTGGCTCGGCAGGATACGAACCATAATATCCGCTAACATCAGTAGAAGTCCCGCGAAAAGCGCTGAGGGGATCAGTGATCGCGCTGGGTCGTGCCCGGTAAACGGTCGGATGACATGTGGTGCGACGATGCCGACAAATCCAATCGCGCCGGCAAGAGAAACTGAGGCACCCGTCGCTAGACCAGCGCCCATGACCGTCAGAATTCGTTGGTTGCGGAGGTTCAAGCCAACGCCGCTCGCCGCCTCTTCGCCGAGTGTGAGCGCAGACAATCCACGTCTCGAGAGAATGAGAATCGCGGCTCCGGCGAATAGAAAGGGCGCGGCGAAGCCAATATCGTTGAAGCTGCGATTTGCGACCGAGCCAAGCATCCAGTTGATCATATCCGCCAGTGAGAAAGGGTTCGGCGCCAGATTCATCATCAGGCTCATCAACGCACCTGCGAAGCTCGACAGGCCAACACCGATCAGGATCAGGGTAATAACGGATTGGGTCCGGATCGCGGCCAATGCAAGTAGCGCCGTTGCGACGAGCGCGCCAGTAATCGCCGCCAGCGGCAGCGCCCAAGGGCTCAATGCGACCAGCCCATAGAAAATCGAGAACGTGGCAGCGAGCGCAGCCGAGGCTGATACGCCTAGAACGCCTGGTTCCGCGAGCGGGTTGCGCAAAAGCCCCTGCAGCGCCGCGCCGCTCAAGCCAAGTGCGGCTCCCACTAGAAACGCAGTAAGCGCGCGGGGCAGACGGATTGACCATACAACCAGGCTGTCTCCGACATCACCGCTACCAAAGAAGGCGGCCAACACACGGCCCGGTGGGAGCGGGGTTGAACCCAAAAGGCAGGACAGGAAGAGGGCGGTGACGCACCCGATTGCCAAGGATGGGACGAGCCCGCGCTCGACGAGAGACAATCGGTTTGCCGGTTGCGATTTGAGCTGCGGCCCTGTCACTCTCTTCTTCCTCTCGCGCCGAAACGGCGCACCAATCCACGACAATGGACCCGAGGCAAAGAATCGCCTGGACCCAGCAATACTCATTGTCGCTTCAAAGGAGAGGTATCAGACCTTCCCGACCTCTGAGACAGTTCCCGGCCTCCGGACGAACGACGCGATGGCAGGTCTCCTGGCTCGCCGATCTTCGCTTCAGACCGCCTTCCCAAGACCGGAGTCTCAGTGGCGTGTGGCCTGTCGCTCCTGGCTCACAGTTGCGGGGACAGCGCCGGGTTTACACCGGCTTCCCTCTTAGCCGCCTGTTACAGCAGCACCATCTTTGCGCTTAATGCTTTAGCCCCTGAAGCTTGTCAAACGAGAGGTTCTTGGCCGCCTGTCTCAGTATTTGTCTGAAACGACTAACCGAGGATCGCGACGGTCGCGTCAGATTGGAAGCCGTTGAAGTCCGTCGCCATAGCCTGGCCATAGGCGCCAAGATGACAGATCTCGATCCAATCGCCTTCGCGCGTGTCTGCCGGCAGGTTGAATGGACCAGCCATCATATCAAGGCTGTCACAGGTTGGTCCGAAGAAGCGAAATGCGCTCATCTCATCACTGGCATCATCTTCTCGATGCAGGCGCACCGGATACTTCCACGCACACTGAGCTGCATCGAAGAGCGATCCGTACGAGCCTTCGTTCAGGTAGAGGTCTTTGCCCTTACGCAGCTCCACGCGCGCGAGCGTTGAGCCACCTTCGCCGCACAGCGCACGACCTGGCTCCCCGATGATCTCAAGACTTCCGAAACCGAAAATCTCAATGCCTTTGCGAATGCGGGCAAAATAATCCTGCATTGGGGGCGGGGTCATACCCGGGTAAGCGACTGGGAAACCGCCGCCGCAATCGAGGCTATCGATTTTGACGCCTGCGGCCTCTAGCAGTCCATGAACGTAAGACAGCGCTTTGATATAGTCTGCAGGGTCCATGCACTGACTGCCGACGTGAAAGCAAACACCCAGTTTTGCTGCGATAGGCCGGGCGCGTTGCAAGAGATCCACCGCTTCCTCGAAATCCGCTCCATACTTGCCATCGAGGGGCATCGTCGCGGAGCCACCTTTTGGGAGGGCGAGGCGCAAGTGCAAATGCAGGTCTGCTGCATCATTCGTCTCGACGAGAATCTTGCCGAGCTCAGCAGCGCAATCAAATGCGAAGTGGCGCACACCAACATCATAGGCATGCCGGATTGTCCGCCGAGATTTGACTGGGTGCATTAAATAGAGCTCTGCATCAGGACAGGTCGCGTCTACCAAGTCGATCTCTCGGATAGACGCCACATCAAATCCGCGCAGGCCATTGGCCCATAGGATCTTTAGCACGGCCGGATGCGGGTTGGCTTTCACCGCATACAAGACTTTGCCCGGGAAATGATCGAGAAATAGATGTGTCGCCGCCTGAATGCGCTGCGGGTAGAGCGCATAGATCGCATCATCCCCCTCATAAGCAGCGATGGCGTCCTCAACTGAATTGAAGGCGGGCAGACCGAACGG
>JBCBGS010000099.1:0-10384 GCA_038526515.1 Pseudomonadota bacterium
ATTCACGGGACAATGCAGCCTCAATTGCGGCGCCGGCAACGACATAGTTTAGGTTAGAATAGTGGAATTTTCCGATCTTGCGACTAGGCGGCTTTCCAAGCAAAACCACAACACCGGTCTGGCGCAAATCCGTGAGGGGTGCGTCACTGAGTAAGTCAACATCCGAGGATATAATAGACCGCATACCTGATCGATGGGAAAATAAGTCTTTAATTGTGATCGTGTTCCAACCCGGATCTATCTGACTTTTTAGATCAGGAAAAAACGTCGGTAGTGGCTGATCCCAATCGACAATATTTTCCTCCGCAAGCCTTGCGAAAAGCAAGGCTGTAAGAGCTTTCGTGTTTGATCCGATATGCCAAGAATCACTGGGCCGAACCGCAGTGCTGTTTTGGTTCGATCTCGTTCCAGATACAAAAACTCTTACCCGTCCTTCTGAGTCTGCAACCGCCATGCTTAATCCAGGTGTTTCGGTATGTGCACGGACCGTTGCCATACGGTCAGGGATAGGACCAGTTAGCGCGACTTGAGACGCGCAGCCTGCAATGAAAAGTGCGGCGGTGAGAAGACTTATGAGCTTTGATGTTTGGCCAGATCGAAGCCTCGGGATAGATTCAGGCACTTTGATTTCCTTGTATTCAATCTTGATAATAGGCTCTCATTTCTGGTGAGGGCGGTACGCAGAAACGAAAGCCCTATACGATTGTTGCAGGTTTAGGAGCGACAGCCGTTTCTGACCAATGTCTCCTGAAGTATATCCATACGAGTGTTTGCATCAGACTTCGTTGAGCTTGCAATAATCGCCTCAATTCCAGCTTCTACGAATTCGTAATCCTCATCTGCGAGTATAATATCTAGACCTGCTCCGATTTCATCAGCATTGGCGGATTCCTTAAAACCTTCCGCGCGGCCGATTTCACGAGCGAGGTCCATACAGCTCAAGCCACTATACTCCTGCGTGATGTCTTCCGGTGTTGTACAGGCCGATAGTACCGCGCTGAATCCTAAGATAAGAGCCCCCAATGTTTGTCGTCTTTGCATCTTTTACTCCTTGTTGTTTGGCGGGTGGATTGATTGAATCCAGGCTTAAAGCTTACGCAGGTAAGCGATGAAGACCCCAGTTGAGTGGTCCTTATCCACAAGGGGGCTATCGAAGATTTCATTGGAGATGTATTCATAAGTAACTGAGCCTATCAGCATACTCCGCTCTGATAGAGAGCGCGCTACAGAAACCTGAAGATAGGGGGTCCAATTAGAGCCCGGCGCATAGGCCTGAAGGGTATCAGTCGCTTCATTTGCCTTGACGCCATATTCGTAGAGAGAAACTTTCTCATCACGATATGCACCCCCAACACCAGCATTGAAGAGATACTGACCTATCTTCATGCCGGTTGAGGCTTCCAGCTGTCCGGCTATGCCGTCATGTTGTCCGGAGATATCGTGAAGAAGTTCAGCGCTGATGGAGATCAATCCAAGACTAAGCTCAGATTGAACGCCTGCTTCTACTGCTAAGCCTCGTTCGATCGTTGCGAACTCTTCAGCAATATCATCCCCCGTCAGGGCGGCGTCCCGGATACTTCCGACCGCCGTTATAGCCAGAGTGTCGTTGGAAATGATGTCAAAGCCGACACCTGAAATATCCGCACTGAACCGGCCTTTCCTGTATGTTGCATAAGGGAGAGGCAGAATGAAATCGTCACCACCTTTTAGGATCGTTGATTGATAGGCGACACCGCCGCCAATAACCCATCCATCTTCGGACAAAAAGTCCTGGGCATGCGTAATCGGGGCAGCTGCGGACAGAGTGATTGCGATTGGGAGGAGTGCTGTAAGTTGTTTCATGAGTTTGTGTTCCTAAATTGAAAGTTTGGACCAGTTCATCTGGTAGGTAAGTGTTTTGTAGATATGCGCCGGCGAAAGGCGCGGCATCAGAGTGCTGGAGGGCGCAGATTATTAGTGTTCATCCTCCCTCGAGTGCGATGATGTCAGAGATTGTGACGACCTCATTTTCTTCGAACTTTCGAAACGCAGCATTGCCTGAAACATGCGTGATGGACCGCGCCGCATAGGTTCGACCGTCTGGTGTGGGGAGACACTCAAAAACCGCTTCGAATGAGCGGATCTTGATCATAAAAGACAACTTGAAAGCGCGCTGCGACGTCAAGCGTAGGCTTAAAATTTCACCCGAGTGGGAGTCTTTGGTGATCGTTCCCGAGACATGTCGCAAGATCCGATCTTCTTCGCTCTTGGATCGCGCTATAGGCTCGAAGACAAAAGTTTTCGTTTCTGCGTCGATCGAAATCGGAGAATCAAGCGTGGGTATGAACCGATTAAGCCTCGCACAGAAAAAATTATGAGCAGCGGTGTTTTCAATATTCTGAATCAGATCACTGAGTTCGTCATGCGGGGTAGATTTCGGGGCGACAAGGACCTCAACTCGCTCGCCAAGCGGGAGAGATGGGTCTACGCGCGCTGTTAACTGGGCGTCATCTGATTTAATCTCGATCGTAAAAGCATAATCAGGCTCGCTGATCGATGGACCAGCTAAGACGACCATCATTGCAAGAACGACTGAGGCACGCAAAATGCCTTTGCAGTTACGGCGCGAGGTGGGCGGTTTTACCAGCAATGGGATTGGCCTTTCGACAATACGGGATTGACGTAGCCATCGGACACTTGGATGTCGGCCTTTTGGACCGGCGAGGACATTTTTGAACGTCCTGGCCGACCCAGAAGGACAAATCTCAGCGAAATTGATTGAGCTTTAAGGGAGTGGGTGCCAAGCAAGGTCTTGCTTATCCAATAGGTTTGATCGAGGGCATCGAATGGAAAATGCAGAAGCGCTAATTTTCTCGTCGATGGGATCCGGAGTTTGCATTCTCGCAACCTGGATATTTATGAATCGGGGAACACGTGCGCCAGTCTATTGGCCCCTTGGGGCATTCTTTTGCGTCAGCGCCATTTTGAATTCTCATCAGATTGTCGCAACAGTTTTGCCGAGTTCAGAGAGCGCTATGGCAATGCTCGCATTTGGCGTCGTCTTGTTATTGTGGCCGGTATTTTGGTTCTACATTGAAGGTATAACGTCTGAAACGCGTTGGCGTTTTCAAAAGCGGCATTTGTATCATTTAAGCCCAGCTTTGTTGGGCGTGATCGTTCTTGTCTTGCTCGCACACTGGCCCCAAACAACCCGGCAGTCGTTTTTGGTTAGCGATGAAGATATTGTTGTCACCAATTTGACGATTGTAACCCTGCTTTTGTTGCTCCTGCTGGTGTTTGTCTGGAGTGGGCAAGGCATCTATTATGTGGTCAGAAGTTTAACGCGTTTATTTTCATACCGACGCCGATTACGAGATACTTTCGCAAGCACTGAAAACCGTGAACTGACCTGGCTCGTCGTCGTGTTTTCGTGTTTCACCCTCACGCTTGCCATGGGCCTGGTCGATTTGTTCTCAGAACGACAGATTCCACCGCCAGAATGGGAGAGTTTCTTCAACTTCATTCTTCTACTTGTCTTTGCCGCATGGAGCCTGCGTCAGGCGCCTGGGTATGAGCAGATTTACTCAGAAACAGAGAGTCTCGAGGGGAATCCAGTGGACTTCCAAGATGCTCTCGAATTGCGTAGTTCTGCAGAAGGCTCCAAATCGAAGAAGTACGAAAAGTCAGCTTTGGATGAGGAGCGCGCAAAACGAATTGCCGGTAAGCTTGAGCGCATCATGGTGGAACAAAAACTATATCTGAATCCGGATTTATCGTTGCCGATGCTCGCCGCCAAACTCGGTGTATCCAGAAACATTCTCTCCCAAACACTCAACGAAACACTTCAAAGCAGTTTCTTCGATTATGTAAACCGGCACCGTGTTTCGGCCTCTCTTTGTAAATTGAAAAATCAGAAAGACACGATCTTAGACGTCGCCATGGATGTTGGTTTCAACTCGCGATCTGCGTTTTACAAGGCGTTTAAACGCGAAACAGGCTCAACACCCAGTCAGTTTAGAAAAAAAGCACTTCGGTAGCAGCTCATTGATATCAAGTATTGTGGCCATGCGTCATCCCGCCAAAATAGAGCTAAGCTTTAGTTTGAGAAATTTGCTGCCTGACCAGAACCGTTGAATAGTTGAACGGCTGAAACTCGCCCCATCTGAGCCGCTCGCGATTTCTGATGGGCGAGCAAAAGCGGACATAAACTTGGCTGTGTGTTTCGACCTAGCCTCAGGGCGCTTTATAGAACACAACGCGATTTTGAGAATGAGCTTCTTTTTCGATCAGATATTGATCATCTTCAGGATAGTACTTGGCCACAGAAGGATCTGATCCAGCGAATTGCTCAACATCCTCCATGGAAGACCAAAGAGTTACCAGCAGAAAATGCGAGAAATCGCCTTCGTTGCGACGAGTGAAATATAGGCGTTCCAATCCTTTTATTCGACTATAGTCTGGGGCCGCACGTTCAATCATGAACTTCTCATAAGCGTCGCCGTCTTCGAGTTTGGTTTTGCCGTGCCAAGTTCGCATGATCATTTCATCGTATCCTCTGACGAGTTAGCATCTTTTTTGAGTTTATCCGTAATATCCCCCTGCGAGCAACAGATACGCCAAAATCAGCGCCTGACCTTAAGCTTTTACGCCTGCGGCGCAGCTAGCGTTAGCCTAGCGGCTTAAATTCGCCCCAGAACGGCCTCTGCACGAATGTCGCAAAGCGCCCTAAATAAGTCGCTGCTTGCAACCCCAGAGTCGAGTTGAATCGTTCGTTGGAAACATTTGGGACCAAGTTATACGTCGAAAGAGGTTTTCAACGAAAGAGAGGAATCAAGACACAAAACCTCTTCTTACAAAGGCTCTTCAACTCACCTAGCTTGTTTCAGAACCGCTCATGTTTACACCGGCTTCGAACATTTTGAATGCCCCAATGGGATCATATCCGCCCCAGTTTTCGACAATTAGGCCGTCTTTCACTTTGATCATCGCAAATCCGAATACCTCAAACTCTTCAGATGTTTCCTTAATCCGGTATCGTGTCTTACTGAGAATAGAAGCGCTCTCGCCGCTCACGATCACGTCCACAGTTTCGTTGGATAGAAAGTCCAAATATGGTGCAGCGGCCATAAAAAAGGCCGCATGGCCATCGAATCCTTCTGATGCTCCTGGGAATGCGGTTCTATTGACGTATTCGGGCGCGTAATATTCAGCGATCGTGGACATATCACCCATTTTGAACGCTGCTAATAAGCCATCGACGACGGTCTTTGTGTTATTGGAGGGCATTGACATCTCCTTAGGGTGACGATCATTCTGCGAATGAGTTTCATTAATTCATTAGTATGTGGTGACGAGGTCATGAAACGCTTCTGCTTTACCGAACAAGAGCTTTCTGACTGGCTGGCACCAGAACCCATTGACTCAAATTTGACAACTTTGACGGGAAATCTTCCACATGGCCTCGGACATCTACAATTTCGATCGTTTTCGCTTGAGCCCGGCATCATTGTAACGATCCGACACGGAGAATTTAAGGAAGCAATCTCGCTAAAAGGCAAAGACTGTGCTGGTCTTGAGATTGGCTTCCAAATCTCAAGTCCGCGACGTGTCCGACTTGATCATAAGGAGATCATAGCACGCGATCGACCTCTCATGTCAGTCTATGATTCCACGGGTGGTCAAGTATTCGAAATACAAGAAGACTCCGCTCGAGACGCCACTTATGTTGAGTTCTCATTTGATCAGGGCTCGGCACTGAGTTTGAGCATTCCCCTCGCAAACAAATTGCGCCAACTTCTTTCAAAAGGCAAAGCTGTCGGTAATGCGAGTTTGTATACGCAGAAACTACAGAGCGAAATCCTTTCGCTTGTACATAGTATCGCTCAAAATGCGAGAAATTCACCGCACAATTTAATTGCCATGAAACGAGATGCCTACGCTATTTTAAATGATATTGAACGAGGTTATCCGGGGCATGTGAAATGCGATCGAGAGCGGGCTATTTGGGGAAGTGAAATAGTTAAAGCGGAAATTAGCACCCCTCCCGAACTTCACGATCTCGCAAAATATGTCGGTCTGTCGCCGAAACGCCTTTCCCAAGCCTTTCAGGCAGAGTTCGGAGCGTCTTACCGGCAGTTCATTCATATGGAAAGGATGCGTATCGCCGCCGACCGACTTGGGGACGCGTCATTGCCGATCTCGCGCCTGGCATGGGATCTTGGGTACCATTCGACCAGTTATTTCATACAGGCGTTCAAAGCATTTCACGGAACGACCCCGAAGCAATATTCATCTAAAACAGTTTGATGATTGAGCGACACTTTTAAGCGCTCACCGATATGGAATTTCGGTTCAATACGCGAAGATCTTTTGTATTTCTGAGAAGCATTCTCAAAAAGAGGTAGTCTTATGCGTGGAATTTTGTATCGTGGTTTGGCCGTTTCAAGTTTCACTATTGTCAGCGCTAACGCGATTTCCGCGCAAACCGCCTTGCCATCGGATTTGGAACAGGAGCGCGTTTTCGAGACGGTTTATGTAGAAGCTCAACGCAAAGAAGAAGCGCTATTAGATGTGCCAATATCGGTTAGTGTGATCAGTGCTGACACGATTGCAAATGCCAAAATTTCTAATCTCGTCGACCTCACAGGGCTTACGCCGAATTTTAATATCAACACCACTGCTTCGCGAACAAATCCAAACCTGTTTATTCGCGGTGTCGGTGGAATAGCAACGGTTGATCCTGGCTCTGTTCAATCGGTCGCGGTTTTTGTTGATGGTGTTTACATCCCTTTCACGTCGGCTGCGCTGTTTGAGTTCCTTGATGTGGAACGCGTCGAAATATTAAGGGGTCCTCAAGGGACACTGTTCGGACGAAATGCCACCAGCGGCGCGGTTAATGTCATTACACGCACCGCTGATCCCGAATTTGGCGGTAATGTCGAGATCGAAGCGGGGAATCTAGAGTTCTTCAAAGCCATCGGCTCAATAAATGCACCGTTTGGAGGAGACGGAGATGGTTTGCGAATATCTGGGCTTTGGAACCAGCGAGATGGATTTGTTGACAATGCGATTGGTGATAACCTAGACGCCGAGGCGTCGAATGCGTTGCGCGCTCGACTATCACTGTCGCCCACTCAAAACCTTAGTTTCGACGTTGCCGCGACCTATGAGGAGATCAATGATAGCGGGTACGCCTATGTCTTGCTTGCCGATACATTCGATCGACAATACGATACTCCTCTGGACAGTTTTGATGACCGCCAATCTTGGAGCGGCAGCTTCAAAGCGAGATATGAAATAGGGAAAGTACTACTAACCTCAACCACCGCGTATCAGAGCTACGATTCCGAAACGGCAAATCCACAAGACGTACTATTCGGGTTTCCTGCTCAAGATCTCGGCTTCACGCTGAGCACGGAAGTTGAGAATGGCACCAGTTGGTCGCAAGAGTTTCTGCTCCAATCTGATGCATCTTCGCCATTTGATTGGACGGTGGGCGGTTTTCTATCGCGCACAGATGTGACAGTTGATACAGGCTCAAGGTTCACGGAAGCCTCCGGTTTTCCGTTTGGGTTTCAAGCGTTTTCATCTCCTACGCAGAACGAAACGGATATTTTCGCAATATTTGCTGACGTTTCGTTTCCTTTGGCGACAAATCTCGAAGCGAAGATCGGTGGCCGCTACACCTCAGAATCGGTCGACTGGAATACGTCTAGTGTGGTTGATGGATTTACCCTACCAAATTCGCAACGCTCAGATAGTGAAGACTTTTCCGTGTTCACCCCACGGTTTGTATTGGATTATAAGCTTGAGCCCAATTTTTCTACATACGTGTCCGCAGCACGGGGATTTAGGGCGGGCGGTTTCACGACATTCAACGCCGGTGGCCCGGCTGCTACTTATAATCCAGAGTTTGTTTGGACCTATGAATTGGGTGCAAAATATCAAAACTTAGATCAGACGCTCGTTTTAAGCGGCGCTGCATTTTATAATGATTGGACCGATCTACACGTTTTCTATCTAACCACGGCAAACGAAATTACTCAGCGATTGGTTGAGAACGCTGAAGGCGCAAGGACGTATGGCGTCGAAGGTGAGTTGCGATGGTTGCCAACCGAACGTTGGGAATTCAGTGGCTCAATCGGTTGGGTAGACGCGAAGCTCACAGATGTTTCCAACCCATTCGACGGTCAACGCCTAGCAGAAAACCGTGTTCCGTTGGCCTCTGAGTGGACTGCTGGATTGAGCGGGCAATATGTGCAGCCCATCTCAGATGCGATTAATCTGCGTCTGCGAGCCGACCTTACTTATGCCGGGCCGTATTTCTTCGATACGCTAAACACTCAACGTCAAGACGGTGTCGCATTGTTGAACCTCTCTGGCGCGCTTGAAACCGAACATGTCTCATTTGGAATCCATGTCAAAAACGCGTTTGACGAGGATTATTATCGCTGGAGATTTAACAGCGGTGGCCGCGACTTTGGGGCTGCAGCAGAACCACTCAGCGCGCTAGCGTTTATCCGGAGCAGGTTCTGACCAATCGCGCGCCCTTCTCTACGGTCGTGGCGGTAGCAACACTCGCCTTTGCGCAAACAATGCCCACGGCTTTTGTTATGGGGGCGCTGCCTCTTATATGGCGTGAACAAGGTTACACTTTGTTACAAATTGGCGTGTTGCAAGCACTATATCTACCATGGGTTTTCAAAGCACTATGGGCTCCTATAGTTGATCGTTGGAGCAAATACGGCGGAGCTCAATTCTACTTCCTGTTACTTGCGCAAGTGTCGGTTAGCTTCTTGTGTTTGACCCTCGCCGCTCTGCCGCCGGGACCAGATCCAATTCCTACATTTGCAGTCATCCTGCTGCTATCGATCGTATCCGCCACAGCTGATAACGCCGGTGATGCTGTCGCAATAAGACTGACGCCAAAATCCGATAGCGAGCGAGCAAACAGTTGGCGCGAGGCTGCTGCCTTGTTTTCAGCCGCTATTAGCGCAGGCGGAGGCCTCATCATCGCTATGAATTTTGGCTGGTCGATCGCCATTTTCTTGATAGCGACGTTGTCTACTTCGGGTATTGTGGCAACCGTATGGTTGAAACGAAAAATTATAAGTTTCAAGCCCTCGTATTTCCTCCAGACACGCTTCGAAAGCTCCTTACTTCTTGGATCCTTCTTGCGTCCTCGGGGATTGCAGATGTTCGGCATAATTGCTCTAGCATCTGCAGCGAACCGAGCGGCAGGCGCAAATCCGAGAATTCTTTTGAGTGATTTGAACCTTTCCGCAGATTGCCTTGGATTCGTATTCGGTGTTCTTGAACCAGGAACAGGCGTTGCGGGAGCAATAACTTTTGGTGTTTTGGCAAGATCGATGGGCGTGTTACGTTTGCTCCCTGTAGCGATTGGCTTGAAAGCGCTCGTACTATTCACTTTTGCTGGCGCACTACGGTTAACTCTTGAACCCGAGGTTTTTGTTGCACTTTATTTGAGCATGAGTTTTTGCTTTGGGGCCATAGTTGCGAGTTTTGGCGGATTAATCATGCGCTGGAGTCGAACTGGGTCAGAGGCGACTGATGCCGCCTCATTCTTTTCGGTCGCGGCAGTTATGTGGTTCGTGATGCAACCGCTATCGGGCTATGTAGCCGACACATATAATTATGTTGGTCTGTTTATAGCTTGTGCGCTGATCGCAACATTCGCGAGTCTGACGCTTCCCCGAATGCTTGGCGCAACGATAATCGCGATGAGCCCTTCAACTAAGTAACATTCGTTTCTTTCGAACAATCGTTTTCGTATAAGACTACGCTATCCGGGATTGGGCAAAAACTTGGTCACTCAAGATTGACCATGTTCAATTTGGATTGTCAGGGTAAAAATTGGGGACCAATCAGGTTCCAGCTATCCAAGACAGTCACATAGATTAGAAACACCGGTATGCTCGCAAGCTGAAGACCCTTTACGTACATGGCTTGCGGAGATCTCAAATAGAGCACACTTGCCACGACCATAACAAAAATTGCAGGGACTAGCGTGTAGTTCCATAACACCGACGCATATATCGAGCCGGTCGGATATTTAATCATCGTGTCTGGAAACCCGGCGGAGAAGCTGTAAATCGCGTATCCGAGCAATAGTACGCTGATGAAAACAGATCCGCATGATAACAACGAGACAGTATCGAGAAATCTCCATGTCTGTGCGTTTTTCCGTTTCGACAGGACCCGAACAGATAATAAGGCAATCCCAATCAATGAAGTGATTGCAGCGCCCGCGGTGGCAGCCCAAAAGACCAAAGGATCGGAATAAAACTCTGGCTTAACGACCGGAAACGATCCCACGTATACCCGCTTTACAGTTCCGGAAGTTTCGGTCTGAAGGAATACGCGCTCACCCGATTGATCGTTTTGA
>JBCBGS010000100.1:0-10327 GCA_038526515.1 Pseudomonadota bacterium
GCGATCAATGAAACCTGGTTGCAGTTCAAACGAGATCATGCCGCATTGCGGCACCGGACTGATTTACAAGACCTGCTATCGAGTGTGCGTCAGCAATCAGCACTCGTGCGCGGGAGCATCAACGGGACAATGTTGAGGAACGATATTTTTCGGTTCGTCATTCTAGGGGCGATGATCGAACGGGCTGACAACACGGCGCGGGTTCTCGATACGAAATACTATGTCCTCTTACCCTCCAGCGCCTCGGTCGGTTCTTCACTAGACCGGGTTCAATGGGAGATGATCCTGAGGTCAGCTTCCGCAGAGCGGTCTTTCCATTGGCTCTATGGCGGCGAGATTAATCCAGCTGCAATCGTCGATTTTCTCATCCATGACGTGCGCCTGCCCCGTTCAATTGCATATTGTTACGATGAAATCGTCGCCACACTCGGCGCGCTTGAACAAGAATACGGTCAACGCACACCCGCCCACGATTTAGCGGCCAGCCATGAGGCTCACATCACCAATTCAACAAGTGATATGATCGTGGGGTCAGGGCTACACGAATTCCTGGTCGACCTGATTGCAAGGAACGCAGCGCTTTCGGGTCAAATCGAACAAGACTACAGATTTTCGAATTAGCATGCGCCTGCAAATCCAGCACACCACCCAATTTCACTATGATGATCCACCTTCGTATGGGTTGCTACAGCTGCGTACAACGCCGCAATCCTCTGCTGCGCAAACCGTACATGCCTGGGACGTCAGTCTCGAAGGCGCCCGTCAGCAGGCACAGTATATGGATCAACACGGAAACCGGATTGATCTTATAGAGGTTTTATCTGACGCACAGTTGCTGGAAATCAGCGTATCAGGCGAAGTTGAGACGCATTCTGCTGATGGCGTTCTGGGGCGTCATCACCAGGCTATGCCACTCTGGCACTATCGCCGTCAGACATCGCTCACGCAATTGACGGAAGGCCTGCGCGAATTGGCCGATTCAATTGTCCTGCCATCCGAGTCAACGATTTCCGATTTGCATTCGCTAAGCCAACTCATTCGGGATCGCGTTGCCTATGAACCAGGTCAAACCGGCGTTAGCACGACGGCTGGCGATGCGCTAAAGAACGCCAAAGGCGTCTGTCAGGACCACAGTCATATCTTTATCAGCGTGGTACGTGAGAAAGGCTTCCCGGCGCGCTATGTCAGCGGATACCTTTTAATGGACGATCGCACATCACAAGATGCAAGCCATGCCTGGAGCGAGGTCTATCTCGACGTATTGGGTTGGGTGGGTTTCGACATCTCAAATGGCATCAGTCCAGATGAGCGCTATGTGCGGATTGCTCAAGGATCGGATTATGCTGATGCAGCTCCGACCAAAGGATTGACCATGGGGGCAGGACAGGAAAATTTGGTTGTTTCCATTCAGGTTCAGCAATAGGTCTGGCGGGCCGAACGAAGGACACGTTTGAATGACTTACTGCGCCGCTCTGAAAATGAATGACCATCTCATCTTCATGTCAGATACGCGCACCAATGCCGGCGTCGATAATATTTCGAAGTTCCGCAAGATGTTCACCTGGTCCGTTCCTGGCGAACGCGTCATCACGCTTATGACCGCTGGCAATCTCGCAACCACGCAGGCGGTTGTGAGTCTGCTGGACGAGCGATCTAAAGCGCCAGAGGAAAGAGATCCAAGTATCCTGCAAGCGCCGACCATGTTCCAGGCGGCTCGATTGATCGCTGACACGCTGAACGAGGTTGTCCACGAGCGCGCGGAAGAAGGACAAGACGCCGAAGCCGCGTTCCGCGCAACCTTGATTATGGGCGGACAAATTAAGGGCATGGAGCCAAGACTGTTCATGATCTATCCAGAGGGAAACTTCATCGAAGCGAGCGCGGAAACGCCTTTCTTCCAAATCGGCGAGACCAAGTATGGGCGTCCGATAATTCTCCGTGCTTTTGATCCGTCCATGACAGTTGAGCAGGCGCTGCGGCTACTCTGTGTCTCTTTTGACTCAACCCTGAGGGCGAACCTGTCGGTTGGAATGCCGCTCGACGTCCACATCTATGAGGCCAACGCCCTGGAGGAAGGCGCGCAGTTCCGGATCGACGAGGCTAATCCGGCATTCTCTGCCATCTCAAAAGGATGGGGAGATGCTCTCAAAGTTGCATTGGAGGGACTGCCGGAGTTTGTCGCGCCTTCTTCATGAGGTACTTCGATTACACCAAACCCGGCGCCTGCTGCTGCCCTACCCTTCGCGCAAACCCTTAAAGATCGATGCCGTAATCGGCTCCATAAGGTAGTCGAGGGTTGTTCGGCTTTTGCCTGAGAAGATGAACACATCCACGGGCATGCCCGGCGTGATGTTCAGGTCTGACCCGGACCCATCATGCGGAAGTTCGATCTGTACACGCGCTTCATAGAAGGCAGCACCAGAGACAGGATCCCGCTTCAAATCAGCGCTCACATCCTGGATCGTTCCTTCAAGGCTCGGTGACTTCCACGATCGATAAGCAGAGACTTGGGTTCTTACGTTGAGACCTTCAAAGACTTGCGCGCGGTCTGCTGGCTTGATCTGTACGGAAGCGACAATCGAGTCACCATTAGGGACGATCTCGAGAATGGTATCGCCAGGCGCAACCACCCCACCTTTCGTGTTCGAAGACAGGTTCAGAACTTCGCCGCCGACGGGGGCTTTGATGATCGCTCGATTGAGAACGTCTTGTGCGGCTGATAGTGATTCCTCCGCCGCTTGTAAGCGTGCCGTCGTATCACGAAGCTCGACCGAAATGGCCTCACGGAACTGCGCGCGCACTTGTGAGATCTGAGTGGAAAGGCTGCGCGCCTCGGCTTTGGCCACCGCTTTCTCACTCTCGAGTCGGGCAATCGTCCCTTCGAAATCCGAGACGCGGCGCTCAAGTGCGATCACTTGATCTCGACGCGCGAGTTGTTGTTCGAACAAGTTCTCAAACAGGTTGAGTTCCTCTTGTGTCGAGGTGAGCGACCGACGCGTGATGTCAATTTCATTGGCTTTCAATTGGGCGTTGGTGCGCGCGCTTTGTTGTTGTGAATTGAGCACGGCGATGTCGGCAGCGAGGGCATTTCGCTGTTGAACGAACAGATCATATTCACGCGATTTAATTGCATCGAGCTCATCATCACCAACCGTCAGATCGGTCAGTGAGGAAAAATCGAGATCTTGCCGTTGATCTTGCAAAGCACCGAGTCGGAGCGCTGAGGCCGACAAGGCCGCGATCTCTTGAATGATTTGATCACGCGATGCGAGCGACGCCGTTTCCTGCAGGACCAGCAGCGTATCGCCAGCAGCGACCTGACTGCCTTCTTTAATTGCGATGTCCTGAATGATGCCGCCTTCCAAGTGTTGGATCAGCTGGCGGTTGTTCTCAACCACGACGGTGCCGGACGCACTGACGCCCTCTTCTAGAGGAACCAGCCCTGCCCAGAGCGCGAAACCACCGAGGCCAAGAAAACAGATTTGACCCATCCGCGATGCGAAGCGATCTGAACCTTTTTTGGGAGTTGCATTGGTCATTGGTCTACCCTCTTTCATTCGCGAAGACTTGCACCGGGCGTGCAGCCTTTTTGTGGGTTGTTTGGGTTTTGGCTTGCATTGGCTGGGCGATCACGCCGCCATGCGCAATTATCAGCTGAGTATGGGCGTTTTGGACAAGACGCGGATCATGGGTCGAGGTCAGCACGATACTCCCGATCGCAGCGCGCGACTGGAGCGCTCCGATCACTGTATCCGCCGTTTGACCATCGAGATTGGCCGTTGGCTCGTCGAGCAGTAACAAGACGGGCGATCGGAAGAATGCGCGGGCAAGGCCAATCAACTGTTTCTGACCGCCAGAAAGCCCGACGCCATTCGGTCCGATTTGCGTCTCATACCCATCCGCGAGCGAAAGGATCACATCGTGTGCGCCAGAATCCCGAGCAGCCTGGTAAATTTCCTCAGGCTCGGCTTCGGTAAAGCGCGCAATGTTCTGTGCGATCGAGCCGGGCGCAAGATCGATGCTTTGCGGAAGGTAGCCGACATATTGTCCGCGATCTTCATTCGCCCAATCATGCACACTGCGGCCAGCCAGAAGAACTTCGCCAGATTTGGTTGGCCAGACCGCTGCAAGCGTTTGCAATAAACTGGACTTGCCGCAGCCACTCGTCCCAACCATGGCAATCAGGTGTCCGCCTCGAACTTCATAAGAAAAGGGACGGACGACCGGCGCTTCAATGGCGGGGGCGCCGACGGCCAAGCGATCAATGACCAGACTCGCATCTGGGCGCGGCAAAGGTGTAAACTCCTGGCGCTTATGTTCTGATGTCAAACGAACGGTCAGCGATCGCCAAGACGTACGGGCTTGAACAAAAGACCTCCATCCCCCGACAATCTGATCGATGGGCGCCAGCGCACGCGACATGATCACCGAGCCAGCGACAATCCCACCAGGCGACATGGATTGTGAAAGGACAAGAAATCCACCAGCGCCGAGGATCAGAATTTGTAGGATCTGCCGAGACGCGCGGGCAATCGACGCATAAGACGCATCCATCTTAGACGTCTTGAGCGTGTGTTCGAGCGCTTCCTTGCGCTGTTCAGCCCAGAGTTTTTCAATCGCGTGGGTCATGCCCATCGCGCGAATGGCTGAATGTTGGCGGGCTGCGCCAGCGAGTTGTTCTTGTGCGTTCGCACTTGCAGAGGCCGCGGCAGCGCCCGGAGATTTGGTTGTGATCTCCGCGATAATCGCGACGGCGAACACGATCAAACCTCCAATGAGACTGATCCCACCTAGTAGAGGGTCGAGCAAAAACAAAAGGCCAATAAAGAGCGGTGTGAACGGCAAGTCCGCAAAAGCCAGGAGCGATCCGTTTTGGAAGGTTGCCTGAATTCGCGAAAGGTCAGTCATGTCCTTTGGCAGCAAGACCTTTTCATCTTCGCCGCTTTCAAATCGCGCAAACATGCGGTCTGCGAAAGTCGCTTCGAGGCGGTCTCCAATCAGAGAAGAGACACGTCGGCGACCGGCTTCGGCGGCGGCGTAAATGCCGAGTAGAAATATGGCAATGAGGCTGAGCCAGATGAGACTATCGGTCGATCCAGATGTCAGAATGCGGTCATAGACCTGCAACATATAGAGCGGCGAGACCAGCATCAGCAGATTAACCGCGAGGCTGAAGCCCATCAGCGCACTGAATTTCGCTGGGCAGTGTCTAATGACGCCGAACAGGAATTTGAGGGTATGACCCGTGTCCTGCGATGATGAATTTGGGGCGCCTGTTTGAGGTCGCTAAAGGCGTACCGTCGAACGTGATGATGATATCGAACGTATCGCCGGTTTCTAAAGAGGATGGATGTTGTTGCGGCAGAATCTGCAAGCGCCCAATCGGCTGGCGAACACTCTCCCAACTCGGTTCGCCGATTGTGACATAGGTATCTGACACAGTTGCTGTTTGGGACGATAAGATTGGCGTGTCTTCAGGCACCTCAATCGGGTCCGCATCCTCACTGTTGATCAGCAAATACCGCCCATCGATCAGAACATATTCTCCGCCCTTCCGGCCAAGGCGCTCTCCGGTCGTGAGCCGCGTGGTCCCGTGCTTGGTGATCTTATGTTCGATGATCGTACTGTTGGCGAAGAGCTCAACGCGATCAGGTTCGACCGACTGGCCATCCGGATCTATCACGGCAAAATTGTCGGACCGAACAGGATATTTCGGCACGCAACAATAATCGTTGAAGGAGGTTTCGACCGTAATTGTTTGGTCGATACGGGGCGAGAAGGTGGACGGCTCGATATAAGCCGTATCCGCGATGGCAGCGCTGCCTATACCGGACAGCGCGGCGCACACAAACAAACCGCGCATTGGAATTAGTCCAGGCTCGCCAGCGTCGTGGTTGGACGTAGCCGATCCGCCAACTCACCAATCTCTGGCGTCACGAAGCTATCAATAATAGCGCGCGCTTCGACCAGAGCTGACTCGAGCTCCTTTTCACCGTCATTCACCGCGCCTGCGAGTTCCAGAAGCGGCATGTAGAGCGGCTCGGTCTCGCCTTTAATGGTGATCGCGAAGCGCTCATTGGCCGCTTCGATGGCAGTCCAATGGGCGCGAACCCCCGCCCAATAGTCTGCGGTTCCGGCCCAATAGTCTTCCGCGGCTTCGACCGGATAGTCATCAAAGGCGCGATATGTATTGATACCGACTTCACGCACGAGCGCTTGCGGTGTGCCGTCTAGGATCAGCTTGGAATTGTCTTGTTCGTGCACCCAGCCCCATGGCGTGATCACGTGGCGATTAACAGCGTCGACGGCATGATAATCGTCTCGTGTCGTCATATCGCGGCGCGGAAGTGGGCGCCATTCTTGCGGCGGTGTCCATTCCGCAATGCCGTCCTCATAAGTCCACGTGCCGACAGCGCCATAACGCGGTGCATCATCAACTTGATAGACAGTCTGAGACCAGGTTCCCGCACGTTCAGAGGCAGGCACATCCTGCCATTCCCAGGCATTCCCGCCCACAAACATCAAGACGCGCGCGGGTTCGTATTTCCAGTCTTGTCGCCAATGCTTCACCACGAATGGCGATTCGTCTGGCCCAACGACGAGGAGGTGTTGCATGCTGATAAAATCGCCGCGGTCTTCGACGACGCGAACGGACTCATGGCCGCCTGAAAGCTTCGGGTCTTTCAGCTCATATCCCTCAACGAACGAAACAGTCTCCGTAAAATCAAAAGTCACCTTGTAGTCGCCAGCCATTGCCAGGATAGACTGCCGATCCTGCTCAAAATTAGACGGTGCTACAGCGACAGTTTCGCCTGCAGGCTCAGGCGCAATATCTGTTGCGCACCCTGTCACGACAATTGCTGCAAGCGTTGTCGCGGACCAAAAACCGACATGGGGAAATTGCATGGTTGTTCTCCTGAAAAGCGTTTTGGCCGCAAGGCCGCAATGGTGCCCCCCTCATTAATGCAATCGAGAATGACTTGCAATTGCGGAAAGTTACGTATACCGAAATTCTCGCAAATGAGATTTATTCTCAAAAAATCGATCTACATGGGAACGCGAAATGACCTTCCGAACGAACCGCAAAAACCTACGCGACTTACTCATCGCTTCCACCGCCCTATCGCTCGCGCCATTCGCAGCAGCGCAAGACGCGGAGGCGCCAGAAGAAGAGTTACGCGAAGAGACGGTGACCGTTTACGGCACTTCAAATCCCCTCCCCGTTTTTGACTATCCTGGGCAAGTCACAGTGGTGGATCGCGAAGCCCTCGATACGCTTGCGCCCTCAACCATCTCAGACGCACTACGCGATGTCCCGGGTTTGGATTTTGTTGGCGGACCGCGGCGTACGGGCGAACTCCCCACACTGCGCGGCCTCACAGGTCAAAACGTGCTGATCCTCCTCGATGGCGCGCGTCAGAGCTTCACGTCTGCGCATGATGGCCGGTTCTTCGTCGACCCAGAGCTAATTGGCACGGCTGAGGTGGTCCGCGGTCCTGCCTCTGCACTCTATGGCTCTGGCGCCGTCGGCGGTGTGCTCGCCTTTGAGAGCGTCGATGCGGACGATCTCTTAGCAGACGACGAAGTCTGGGGCGCCCGCGCACGGCTCGGCTATCAAAGCGTCAACGAAGAGACGAGCGCGTCTCTCACCGCCTATACGCGCCAAGGGGCCTTCGACGGAATTGCAAGCTTTGGCATTCGCCAATCAGGAGACATTGAACTGAGCTCGGGGGCCGACCTCCCATCAGATGACGACATCCAAACCGCGCTTCTAAAAGGCAGTTACGCCATCACTGACGCGCTCACCGTTGAGGGCTCGTGGCAGCGGTTCACCAATACCGCTATCGAGCCGAACAATGGGCAAGGTGTTGCTGGTACGGGCGATGGCGTCCTTGATCAAGACGTCGAAAAGGACATCACGACGGATACGTTCCGACTGGGTGTCACCTTCGACCCTGAGGCGAACGATTGGGTCGATCTCGGCTTCAATCTCTACCAAACGTCGAGCGAAGTCGATGAGTTTGACGCCACAATCCCGCGCACGACGGTTCGGGACATTGAGACGACTGGGTTCAACATTCGAAATGCGTCACGCTTCGCGGTTGGAGCTGCAGATATGACCCTGACGATTGGCGGCGACTGGTTCAAAGACGAGCAAGTTGGCACCGATGACCAAACCACCGATGGCACGCGCGGCGGCGTCCCGAACGGCGAGAGTGAATTCACCGGTGTGTTTGCTCAGCTGGAAGCTGTTGTCGAAACCCCCGCAGGTCAATTCATCGTTATTCCAGGCGTGCGCTACGATGAATTTGAGAGCAGCTCCGATATCGCGCCAGATCAGGACAATTCCGACGACGCGGTCTCTCCGAGATTTGCCGCGAGCTTCGCACCAGAGGGCGCCGAATGGCTACGCCTCTTTGGGTCCTATTCTGAAGGCTTCCGTGCGCCGTCCATCAATGAGCTTTATCTAGATGGCGTCCATTTCTTGATTCCTCACCCGGTCCTCTTCAATCCCGCGATGGGATCGTTTGAGTTTGCGCCTAACAACTTCATCCCAAATCCAGATTTGGTTCCGGAAGAAACGCAAACATTGGAGTTCGGAGCGGGGATCGATTTCCGTAAGATTTTTACCGAATCTGATCGGCTGCAAGCCAAGGTCAGCTATTTTGAAACCGAAGCTGACGAGTTGATCAATCTCTCAGTCAGCGTTGTGCCAGATGCGACCTGCTTTGCTCCGCCTTTCTTCCAGCCCTGCACGTTCGGAACTTCAGAATCTGCGAATGTCGATCAAGCCGAAATCGAAGGCTGGGAAGGAGAGTTGCACTATGACTCCGATCGATTCTTCGCCCGTGCGAGCTTCTCAACGATTGAAGGTACGGACTTATCTGATGGATCTGACCTCGGATCGCTAACCCCAGACCGGCTCGCCTTGAATCTCGGCGTAAAAGTACCGGAGTGGAACAGCCGTTTCGGCGCGCGCGTGCAGCATGCTTCGGACTTCGAACAACGCATCGCAGACGGCACGGGCGGCTTCACCGTGCAAGACGAGCGCGACGGCTATGTCGTGGTGGATCTATACGCGACCTATCGGCCTGACTTTGTTGAGGGCCTACGCTTGGACGTCGGCGTCGATAACGTATTCGACGAAGAATATGAGCGTGTCTTTGCCGGCGTACCTCAACCCGGCACCAATCTAAAAATCACCGCCTCTTGGCAGTTCGGGCAATAGGAGATCGCTATGTGCTTACCTCTCGATGATGGATCCATGGTCTGCTGGCTTAAAACCCAAGTTCGAGTCATCGAAGCTTGGCGTGAAGAACTCGCCTCGCGCCCTGACATCGACATCGACGTGGTCATGCGGCTCGAGAAACACTACGCATGGCTGACAGCTGAAGTCCTGCGCATAGAAGCTCCCAAACCTCTACAGGCCGCTTGAGTCTCCTTTTGGCCTGTTCACTACTGCTGCAACCTCCTGCCTAATGTTTCCTCTCAGGCCGGAGCGTTGCAGCAACTTTTTTCGGACGCGCCTGAGGCGGGGCGCCGTATAGTCGTATAACCAGAAAACCTACTCTTCGCCGTCTTTTAGCGGCACGGCGTAAAGCTCCAAGCGATGGTCTATGAGCTTGTATCCATGCGAGCGGGCTATCTCCACTTGCAGGCGCTCGATTTCCTCATTGTGGAACTCTATCACTTTTCCTGATCTTACGTCGATCAAGTGGTCATGGTGTTCGTCGGGAACTTCCTCGTAGCGGGCGCGGCCATCTCCGAAATCGTGGCTCTCGATGATGCCATACTCTTCAAACAGTTTTACGGTGCGATAGACGGTCGCGAGCGAGATGCTTTTGTCAACCGCATTCGACCGCCGGTGCAGCTCTTCGGCATCGGGATGATCATCTGAAGCAGAAAGTATCCGAGCAATAACTTTGCGTTGCTCGGTCATGCGAAGGCCTTTATCGGCGCAGAGTTTTTCCAATCGGTCCATTCCGAGCCGTCTAGCCCGTTACTTTACAGCTTGTCTACCCATCCATTAAGCAAGCAGTAGCAGGGCCAAGCCTCGCTATTCTATTCATCGTCTGAACCAGAATTCAGCTTTGGCAGACTAATAAAGACCCCCGCCGAAAGTTGCACATCGGAAAATCATTTTACGGACAGAGTTAAAATGCGGGGTCTTCCTGCCGAAATATTCAATTCAATCTGATTGAGCCGCAGACCATTTGGTCCACGGCTCATTTCAAGTTTGTCTAGAAACGCCCTGTGAGGGTGATTTTAGCGTTCAGAGGCTCACCAACAGTCGCTTGGTGCGTGCTGTGCGATGTTGGGAAGTAGA
>JBCBGS010000101.1:0-10282 GCA_038526515.1 Pseudomonadota bacterium
CGAGCTGGAAGGTACGCTACCAGAAGAAGCGGCTGAGGCCGACCACGCTCCGATTGATCGTAGCGCTTATGTCTGCATCCGCGATTTCGACACGCTCGAAGACTGGATCGCCCGAGCCTCTGCGCAGGGCTATGTCGCCGTCGACACAGAGACCGATGCCCTCGACGCACATGAGTCCGGATTGGTGGGCGTGTCGCTCGCCCTCGCCCCCGGCGAGGCCTGCTACGTCCCGCTCGCCCATGTTGATCCGGACAGCGATCCAGCCGCCGCGTCGGGCGATATGTTTGGCGCCGATCCACCGCGACAAATCAACAAAGACAAAGCCCTAGAAGCGCTGAAGGCTCTGTTTGAAAATGATGCCGTCCTGAAGATCGGGCACAATTTCAAATATGATGTCACCGTGCTCGCCCGCTATGGCATTCAAGTTGCGCCTATGGATGACACGATCCTGCTCAGCTTTGTGATGAATGCGGGCAAGCACAATCACGGCATGGATGAGCTCTCAGAGCGCTATTTCCACCACACGCCGCTCTCGTTCAAAGACGTCTGCGGAACCGGCAAAAAACAGATCACGTTTGACCGAGTACCGCTCGATCGCGCGACCGAATATGCTGCCGAGGATGCCGACGTAACGCTTCGCCTCTGGCTCGACAGCAAGTCTCGCCTTCACAAAGAACGCGTGACTACGGTCTACGAGACCCTGGAGCGCCCGCTGGTGCATGTCCTTTCGAGCATGGAAGCCAATGGCATCAAAGTGGACCGCGACCACCTTTCCCGCCTGTCAGCCGAATTTAATCAGTCCATGGCGCGCTATGAAGCCGAAGCCTATGAACTCGCCGGCCATGAGTTCAATCTGGGCAGCCCAAAACAGCTTGGCGAGATCTTGTTCGATGAGATGGGCCTAGAAGGCGGGAAGAAGACCAAGACAGGCGCCTGGCAGACCGGCGCGGATATTCTCGAAGACTTGGCGGCTGAAGGCCACGACCTACCGCGTGCTGTTATTAATTGGCGGACCGTTTCGAAACTGCGTTCGACCTACACTGAGACCCTGCAGCAGCAGATCAGCCCACGCACGGGCCGCGTTCATACCAATTACGGCATGACCGGCGCGCAAACTGGGCGGCTCTCATCAAACGATCCGAACCTGCAGAATATCCCGATCCGGACCGAAGAAGGTCGCAAGATCCGCGAAGCCTTTATCCCAGAGCCAGGCAATGTTCTGATCAGCGCCGACTATAGCCAGATCGAACTGCGCCTCTTGGCGCACATTGCTGAGATTGATGCGCTGAAAGACGCGTTCAATCAGGGGCTTGATATTCATGCCATGACGGCCAGCGAGATGTTCGATACGCCGATCGAAGGCATGGATCCAATGATCCGCCGCCGCGCCAAGGCGATCAATTTCGGGATCATTTATGGCATTTCTGCTTTCGGTCTCGCCCGCCAGCTGTCCATCCCCCGCGATGAAGCCTCGGCCTATATCAAGACCTATTTCAAACGTTTCCCCGGCATCAAAGCCTATATGGACGAGACCAAGAAATATGCCGCCGAGCATGAGCGCGTGGAAACGATCTTCGGACGCGTCCTGCATTTGAAAGGCATCAAGTCAAAAGGGCCGCAGCGCGGTTTCGCCGAACGCCAAGCCATCAACGCGCCGATCCAAGGCTCTGCCGCGGACATCATCAAGCGCGCCATGATCCAAATGCCTGGCGCGCTCGAGAAAGCCGGACTCAGCGCAAAGATGCTTCTGCAGGTGCACGATGAACTGATCTTCGAAGCGCCGGAGAGCGAAGCGGAAAAAACCATTGAGGTGGTCCGCGCCAGAATGGAACGCGCCCCGCTACCGGCCCTTAAGCTCAGTGTCCCACTCGTGGTTGAGGCCGATACCGGAATGAACTGGGCTGAGGCCCACTAGCTACCTTATTCAGCCGGCTGCAGACCCGGCTGACCGAGCTCGTCCTCAGTCTCGGTCTCGTCGTGATCTCTTCGGAACACGGTGCTCTGGTTTGGCATGAAGGGGGCGAGATAGAGGCCGGCCACGGTCATCGCATAGTCTGGCGCAGTGCCGATGCCGATCTAGTCGTGCGGGCGCTCATCGCGCGGATTGTGAAATGTGCCGAACAGGATGTCCCAGACGATAAACTCGCCGCCATAATTGGAGTCTCCAACCCCTTTGTCGGGATAGTGGTGATAGCGGTGATTGTCGCCGATCGAGAAAATATACTCCCACCACCCCAAATTGAGATCGATGTTGGAGTGCTGGAAGATCCCAATGCTGAGCTGTAGGATAATAGCAATCATCGCAATCTCTGCAGATGGCTGCACCAAGGCCAGCGGAATGGCGTAGAAGATGGCTTGGCTGATAATTTCCAGCGGATGCGCCCGAATACCGTTCAACCAATAGAGACGCTCAACCGAGTGGTGCGCAGCGTGGATACGCCATAGGAACGGCACTTCGTGAAGCGCGCGATGGAACCAATAGCGGAAAAAGTCCTTGACCAGGATGAACAGCGTCACTTGGAAGACGGGATGCCACTGATCCGGCCAAAGATCATGCCCATAGGGTTCTAGTAGCTCCACAGTCCCAACAATAAATAAGGCGCCGACAATCAGTTTGGAAATGCCGGACCAAAAAGCGCCAGAAAAATACATGATGATATCGACGGCGGTATCATTCCCGCCCTCGAGCCAATTTCGGCTGTACGGCATCAACCGCTCGAACGGAGCACAATAGAGGCCGAACAGGATCGGCAGCAGCACAAAGCCAACGATTGAAAGGCTCGTGATCCCATTCTCGACCAGCTTCATCCCGATCCAGAAAGACAGAATAATCGTGAACGGAAACAGCGTATTGGACAGGATCTTCCGGAGTAATGTTCCCTCGAGCTTGTAGGACCAATGGTCCAGATGGCGCCACATCCACCGGGTTGGCTTTACCAACGTCCATTGCAGAAAGACTTCCAAGAGTGTCAGCGGAGCGCCGAGCCATGTCTCTAGAAACCGCGCAAACTTCGCGCGTGTTGGAATTTTTCGATTGCCCGAGAGATTTTGATTATTGGCCACAGCAACCCGCCTTTTGATCCTCTGATTTAGCCTGTGATCTCACGAAGATATCCGCGAGGAATACTGCGCCACCAGAATATAATGAACGCGTTCATTTTTCATATGACTGGATGCTTGTCAAGGTCGGCCGGCCAGCCCGGATACGGGTAGAAGGAGCCTAGCGCGGCGCCATTCGGATCGCGCCATCCAGCCGTAAGCATTGCCCATTGAAATACCCATTGCGTGCTAGTTCCAAAGCGAGCGAGGCGAACTCTTCCGGTTTGCCGAGGCGCTTCGGGAACGGCACAGAGGCCGCTAAACTGTCCAAGACGGGCTGCGGCGCGCCGAGCATGAGCGGGGTCGCAAAGATACCTGGCATAATCGAATTGACGCGGATCCCAATATTCATGAGGTCACGCGCCATGGGCAGCACCAGGCCATTTACGCCTGCTTTTGCGGAGCCATAAACAATTTGCCCAATCTGGGCGTCCTGCGCGGCGACGGACGCTGTCATGGTAATCGCGCCGCGCTCGCCATCTTCCATAGGCTCCAGTGCAGACATGCCCAAAGCGGAATGAGATGCCACGCGGAATGAGGCGACGAGAACGCCCTCAACACCCTTGGCATAAGTCGCAGTGTCGAGCTTTTTGTAGCCGCCGGTTTCCTTGTCATAGGCCAAGGTTTTGCCGCGCGTAGACGCCATAGCGCAGTGGACGCAGATCCGTTCTTGGCCTTGCGCGGCGCGGGCCGCTTCGAATCCAGCCACGACGGAGTCTTCATCCAAGATGTTCACATGGTGAAAACTGCCGCCAATCGCGCTGGCCACCGCTTCGCCCGCTTCATCATTGATGTCGAAAATCGCAACGGGTACGCCCGCCGCTGCAAAAGCCTCAGCCGTCGCCCGTCCGAGGCCGGACGCGCCGCCTGTGACAATCGCTGGTGTGTCTTTGGAAAGCTGCACCTTGGAACCTCCTCGAGCGCTTATTCAGGCACCGCGAAGACGTGCGCGATCATCCGCATGCCTTCGAACACAGCTGTGTCCTCCACATTGACCCCGTCCTCAACGAAGACGAAATCGAAGACGCGGTCATTGTCGACATCGCTATGGAGCATGACGAGGAACTTATCGCCCGGATCAGCGGGATGATTGACCGGAATGGAAACATCCTCATGCGTCCCAGCGCTGACATAAGTAAATCCAGACACCATGTCGCCATCCGGACGGCCATCAATCACGGGGTGCAGAACGATCCATCCATTCTTCTCAATGGTCACTTCCGGGAACGAAATCGCTGTCGATGTGCCGCGAAAAGACTTCACGACATCGCCATCCACGCGCACCTCAGAGAAAGTCGTCTCACCTTCTATCAGCGACAGACCTTCAGTTGTAATCGCGTTCACCTCGCCATTTCCGATCGTCATTTGCGGGGCTGGCGATGCGTCTTGAGCTGTGGCGCAGGCCGCAGAAACAATCGATGCGGCGATCAGCGAAGTTACGATTTTCAACATTTGATAGAGGCTCCCAGTATTTGATTATTGGGGCACCCTATTCTGGATTTTGAAGAATGTAGAGTCCGAACGAATTAGGAGCTTAATTCGGCTCTGGCGCGCCGCAATGCGGCCTCGGCGAGCCCCAGATATTCATCCAACTCAGAGGCCGTTTGATCTGTCAGCTTTCCGGTGCTGTCGCCGGTCTTTCTCAGCGCATCCAAATAGTCAGCGATTAATTTCAACTCTTCCCGGTCTAACGCACTGCGCGCCCGAGTATAAGTTTTGAACATTATAACATTTGAAATAGCAAAGTCCCCAAACGCAAATTTGAATGTCAGCAAGACTTGTCTGTTTTGATTCGTTTATTCTGCGAATAGGCGAAAATTCAAATAAAAAAGCCGCCCCAGGACGGAGCGGCTTCTCTTATAAGTGTTTGACGCCTTAGTATTTGACTGAACAACCATAGGGTTTGGCGCTCGTCACCTCAGGCATTCCACCCGCAGATACCGCTGACAGAGCCGCCGTCACATAGTTGGTAGCTTTATCGATATCAGCGACTTTGGTGGATCGGATGGAATCGATGGCGCCTTGATAAGCCAAGGTCCCAGCACCGTTGATGACATACATATGCGGCGTTGTTTTGGCATCATAAGCACGTCCTAAATTCCCTTCAGGATCAAGGATCGTATAGGTCGGTGCTGCGCCACGCTCAGCATTTTTCGCGAGCGCTGCCTCGGCCTCGAGATGTCCTTGCTTACCCGGCGCAGATGAAATGACCTGGATCCAAACGACATCGTCACCCATTGCATCGCTTTGCAGCGTCTGCATGTTTTTCACAGGCTCTGAATAGTGTTTTACGACGAACGGACAGTCATGATTGGTCCACTCCATGACGACCGTTTTTCCATCGAAATCGCCGAGAGAGATCTGCTCGCCGGAGGCCGTATTATAGTCCACAAAGATGGGTGCAGACTCACCGCTGACCGGAGCTGCATTCGCAGAAAACGCGATCATAGAGCCAGCCGTCAACGCCACAGCGGTCGCCATTCCGGCAGCAAGCCCAAGGTTTCTTCGTGTCAGTGTCATCATTGAGAGCATCCCGTTTTTTAAATGAGAGTGAATAGCTTATCTTAGCCAGCCGCTTCGACAAGTCCTGTTACAAGATCGATAGATAGTAATTCGGGTAGAACTTCTGGGGCGGTTTGACCCGGCGCATACCACAGATACATCGGTACGCCCGCGCGACTGTGTTTCTGCAGCTCCAACGCGATGGTTTTGTCACCATTTGTGAAGTCGGCCACCAGAAAGGCCACGTTTCCAGCCTCGAAGGCCTCCGAAACCGGCTTTGTTTGGAGTGTCTGAAGTTTGTTCGCTTGGCACGTCACACACCATTCGGCCGTGAAATCGACAAAGACGGCGCGCCCTTCCGCTGTGAGTTCAGCGACGCGCTCTGGCGACCATGCCTCGGTTTCATATTTAGCGGCATAGGCCTCGGTCGGCGCATCGGAGGCGAGCGCTGTGCGGGCTTGCGCGAGTGGCCAAATCAATCCGGCCACCACCGCCAGTCCAGCCAACGCCTGCGCCAACTTCGAGGCTGCGCCATCACCCAGCCGCGCAATAAGGATGAAGGCAACAATCATCCCGACGAGCCATGCGAGCCCGATCACCACTTCGACGGAACTTGTCGCTGAGATCAGCCCAAACACTGGAATGATGATCGCTAATCCTAGAACTGAAAGCAAAATAGACTTCGCGCCCTGACCGGCTGATTTGAAGGCCCATATTCCAAACGCAATCAAAGCGGCGCCTGCGACCACCATGGCCGCCATGCGATACCCAGCGAGCGCGCCGAGGACTGAGAGCAGCCACGCGGCAGTGAGAAACATGGGGAAAGCAAAGACTTGTTTCAAAGTCTCCATCCAAGCGCCTGGCTTCGGCATAAAGCGTTGCAGACCAGGCGAGAATGAGAGCAGCAGGAATGGCAGAGCCATGCCGAGCCCCATGGTTAGTAGTACGAGGACCACATTCACTGCCGGCTGGGTCATCACCGCGCCCAAGGCTGCGCCGAGGAATGGACCCGTACACGGCGCACCAACGACGGCCGCGAGGACACCGGTAAAGAAGGCGCCAGCGCTCCCCTGTTTTGCCGCGAGATCCGAACCAACACTTTGGACGGATGTCCCAAGCTCGAACAGCCCAAGCAACCAGAGCCCAATCAAGAAGACCACGAGGATCAAAGCAGTAACCAGGATGGGGTTCTGCAACCAGAAACCCCAAATCGCGATGCCGGTCGCTGCTCGAACACTCAGGATAGCCGCCGCCAGGACCCCAAAACTCGCAAGCACCCCAGCAGTATACCAAAGCCCATGCGCCCGCGCTTCAGCTGCTTGACCATTCGCGGTCGATGAAACCAGTCCCATCGCTTTAATCGACAGAACAGGCAGAACGCAGGGCATCAAGTTGAGGATCAATCCGCCGACCAAGGCAAACACCATCAAGAGCGGCAGACTCGCGCCATTTTCTGCACCGATCCCGCCATTGCTGGATCGGGTGCCTGGGAGAACGCTCCCAGACGTCGCCTTAACTTCGAACGCGGCATCGCCAAGAGTGACGACCCCCGAAAGCGTTTCGGGCAGGTCAGCGCTCGCACTATCCGGCGTTAAGCTGAGACTGAAACCAGACGCGCCAAAACTCGCCGTCTGGTCAGCCGCGTGCGTAATTTCATGCCCATATGGGAAAAAGCGCGCCTCTGCCTCTTGGCCCGCAATCTCAGGCGCCGCGAGCGACATAATCCAGCTATCGCCTTCTTTGCTGAGAGCGACTTCGCCTGGAAACGCTGGTGGCACCTGCGCTAGAGCCGTTTGAATCAACTCGGACGCTCGAGTGTCTGGGATCTGACCAGCGCCAATCGATAGCATCAGGCGAATATCGACGCTTTCCGGAATACAGACGTCTTCGCAGATGAGATAATCCGCGACACCTTCGAAAACGATCGGACCTTCAATGTCGGCTGGTAGTGTGACTGAGAATGGCAAAACAACCTGATCGGAGTAGCCATAATCCATGATCTGTCCCGGAACGACCGGGAGAAGCTCAGGCAGCGGCCATTCAAATTCGCCAATGCTGTCTGCAGAAACGCCGCCTGTTTCGCGCCAAGTGATCTCGGGCGGAATGCCTGCATCACCCGGATTGGTCCAATAGATGTGCCACTTGGGATCGATCTCAAACGAAAGCCCGAACCAGACCGTTTCGCCCGGCACTGCGAGCGCCCGCTCTGAGATCAACTCGACGCGGGCATGCCCCCCATCGACAGGCTGCGCTGAAAGCACGCTCGCACTTAGCAGAGATGCCAGGATGAAGGCGAGGAAACTACGAAGAAACGTCATATAGCGAACCCGAATTCTATTCATCGCGCTTGTTATAGAAGTAAATCGCCCAGGGAAGCCACCTCGCGAGGATGTGATAGCGACAATTCTAGCTCCAATTTGAAGGCGGAATAAGAAAAGGGCGGCTCTCTCGAACCGCCCCCTCAAATCAATACAACTCAAGCTAGCTTAGAAAGCGCCTGGTGTGCCCGGTGTTTCAGGGGCTGGTGCACCTGGTGTTGGGGCTGGCGCCGCTGCGCCCGTTTGCTTCTGGATGGCGCGAGAGATAACGCGCTGCCAGTTCAAAAGCGAAATCATGTGCGCGTAAATCGCGCCCAGAGCGCCATTGGCGCGCAGCTGCATGAACTGCTCATCTGAGAGGTCGTTGAGCTTGTTCTCATCGATCGCGAAATAGTCAGCGATTTTCTGAGGCTCGCCTTGCGGGTTACCTTGTGGGTCACGTGGCTGGAACGTCACGGATTTCTGTTCAAACAGATCCATGTCGGAGATGATTTTCGTGAACTCAGCCGTCGAACGACGCTGACGCTCAAACTCTTTACAGAACTCAATCGCGTTCTGAGTGAACGCGGTTGGCTCGCCGTTTTCAAACAGCGGAACTTCTGGCTGATTTGTCACCATCGGTGCGTCGCGGTCGATGCAGAGCAAAAGGCGATCCGCTTGCTCGTCATTCGCAAACACGAAAGGATAACGGCGAACAAAAGCTGGGACGTAGAAGTCAGGCTCAGTCATGCCCTTATCGGTGACGAACAGGTTCTGCCCTTCGGCAACACCCATAACTGCGACCGGCGTACGGTCTTGGCCGACAAAGATGATTGGATAGGCGGCTGACGCCATCCCAAACTCTGTAACGGTGACAGGAACAGCGTGCGCTGAACGCAGAAACCCGAAGGGCTCATCGATGTTTTTTACCCCAAGTCCAGCATGCTGTTCAGGGTTCAATGGCTGTGGGTTCTTGTAGAACAAAACGTTTCCAGACAGGCCTGGATCTTGAGTGGTCGGTGTATTTTCCACGGGGTTCTCCGCTAAATAAGACTGGCGGGGTGTAACGGATATGGGTAAGCCCGACAACAGGGAGTAGCGTTAGGAATGCAGCTGTTGCGAATGTTTCATACTTTCCGGCGGCCAAATGATTGGCAAATTCGCTCAAATCACGCGCTCAGGTTGCTGTTCGCTTCACTCGCACTCGTCCTCCTGCTGCCGCTGTCGGCATGCGCTCAAGACAATAGCGACTCAAGGTCAGCCCGGCGTGCCATTGCGCAATCGCAAGCCATCGCGTCCGATATGCTCCAGACAGAGCTAGCTTTGTCACCAGAAACGGCCAGCCGATTGGGAATGGAACGCAGATTGGGCCCGGCTACGAGCTTCGCGCTGGACAATCATTCCCAAGCTGGCTTCGAAAGAAGGCGCCTGGTGAGGATTGAACTCCTGCAGCGCGTTAGAATGCGTCCACCTCTTCCCGACGGTCACCCTCTGATTGAGGACCTGTATATCGCCGAACGTGCGCTGCTGGATCTGATCTCGCTCGAACAATTAGGCTATGGTCGCTATAATTATACGACCTTTAGACCCTACGCGATTGATCCCTTTTCAGGGATATGGGTTGAGGGGCCAAACCTTTTGGCGTTTCGTCAGTCCATCAACACGGTTGATCAGGCGACAGCTTTCATCGCGCGCCTGCAAAGCCTGAGCGAGGCGCTGCAAGATACCCGGCGGCGGGTGATGGCAGATCAAATCGCGGGCATTCGCATCCCAACGCCGCTCCTTGCTGAGACTGAGGCACTTCTCAGAACCATCGCAAACCCCGAGGGTGGTGCGTTGGAGGAAATTTCAGCGAGTTTTGACGCCCTCTCGCGAGATGTCCCCGACCTTGAGCCAGCAGATCGTGACGCCATGGTGGCTTTGGTGCGCCAAGAAATCGAAACCAATCTACGACCAGCTTATCTGGAATTGGCGGAAACGCTCTCAATCTCTGCTGATGACACGGTTGAACGGCTCGGAATCTGGGCCCAGCCGCAAGGCGAAGATCTATTTACGGGGATCCTACGGGCCTCCACCGGCGAGACGATTTCAATTGAACGCCTGCATGAGCGTCAGCTCGAAAACGTGGCTGCCTGGAACGCTCAATTGCAGGGTTTGCTTGCTCTGCCGCCGCTTGAAGATGGCAGCGAGGTTGAGGCACCGGAAACGCTCGCCGAAAAACTGATTTGGTTTGAAGCGCAAACCGGCGCGGAGACGCCCAACTCAGTCGAAGATCCGCTCGTTGAGGGGACCGAGATATCTCTCTTATCTCAGCTCGCCCCAAAAACCGTCGCCGCAGCGCTTGAGGCGCAGACTGACTTTCACACGGGCGCGCAAGCTGCCAG
>JBCBGS010000102.1:0-10213 GCA_038526515.1 Pseudomonadota bacterium
GCATCGCCGGTACCAACGCGGTCCACGACATTGTGCAAATGGTACTGTTTAGAGAAGAGCGAGCCGTCTTTGGTCCGCAAGTGTGCTGCCCATTTGTGGCAGTCAGCGGAACTGGAGTTACGAATGGTTACCGCGACCCGCGTCAGATTTGGGAACCGCTGCATCACATCAGCGGTGAGTTCTTCGTACCAGGCATCTGTGCTGCCATCGCCGTCTGGCGAAAACCCAAGACATGCCGAACAGTCGCCACGCCCAGCAATAAGCGTGTCAGCGTATGTTGTGAGCTCGGGCATCACATCTGTTGCGTCCTGGCCATACTGCCAGAGGCGCTGCCGGTGATTCAGATCGAGGGAGATATGCACGCCCCGGCTCTTGGCGTGCCGCAGCGCAGCTTCGCAAAGATCTCTCGCAGAGGCGGATATCGCCGGTGTGATACCGCTCACATGAAACCACGAGACGTTTTCGAATGCGGCGTCCCAATCCACTTGCTCAGCTTTGAGCGCGCTGAATGCGGTATCCTGACGGTCATAAATGACACAGCCAGATCGAATATCGGCGCCATCTTCGAGAAAATAGATCCCCATACGCCCGGCAAGGCGCGCGACATGTTTCACATCGACCCCTGTTGCTCGAAGCGACATAAGCGCCTGCTCTCCGAGCTCTGTCTTAGGAAGCGCAGATATCAACCGGCTTTCTAAGCCAAACTGCGAGAGGCTGCTCGCGACATTCACTTCGGCGCCGCCGTGGCAAACGTCAAACGTGGTTGCTTGACGCAATCGTAGCTTACCAGGCGGCTTGAGCCGCAGGATCAATTCACCCAGGGTGGCTATCGTTATTTGTTTGCTCACCGTTTCAAACCCCTCGAGAGCTGCGATTGCATTGATACTTCAGACGCAATCGCATCCCCTCCCTACTTCTTTAGCTCGACGAAATAGTCGAAAATCTCGGGCACATTCCCATCGCCCATGCCCTTCTCAACCGCAGCTTTGAGGCTCTCAGACGTACCTTCAGCCACCAAAGAGCGGGTGCCGAGATCCGACATCATCTGAACGAAGTAGCGCAGATCTTTGTTGGCATTGTTCATTGAGAAACCGAGATCGCTCACTCCGTCGACCGCGTAGTTCTTGCAGAACTTCATAAATGGAGAATTGGAAGGACCGGCCGACATGATGTCGTAAAGCTGCGCCCGATCGACGCCAGCGAGTTCTGCGGCGGCGAAGGCTTGTGACATCGCCGTCACGGTTGTCATGCCCATAAAATTGTTGATCAGCTTCGTCACGTGGCCCGAGCCAAGTTTGCCCAGATAGAAGACGTTCTCGCCCTGCTCTTTCAGCATCGCCTCATATTTGTCGAACGTGGCTTTATCACCGGCCGCCATAATGTTTAGAAGTCCATCTTTGGCGTGCGCTGGTGTGCGTCCCAGCGGCGCATCCAGCATGCCAGCGCCCTTGGCTGCCAGATCCGCGCCGATTTTTTGTGTGGACGCTGGAATAGAGGTTCCGAAATCGATCAGGACAGATCCCTCTTTAATCCCCGCCAAAATGCCATCGTCGCCATAAACGAGTTTTTCGACGACTTCGGACGTGGTCACACAAAGCTGGATAATGTCGCTCTTCTCAGCGAGCTCTTTCGGAGAACTCGCTTCGGTCGCATTCCCGCGCGCAAGAACCTGGGCAACGGCGTCTTTGTTAAGATCCATCACATTGACCTGGAACCCTCGCTTTTGAAGGTTCTCAACCATGTTTCCACCCATGAGCCCGAGGCCGATGAAACCAATAACTGGCTTTGACATATTTTCTGACTCCTAAATCAGTCGAATTCTGTTGTTAGAACGAATGGCGCGACATGACGCCGAAACCTGAATTGTGGGGATCATGATCGCCCCCCTGCTAAGACCTCTGTGCACTCGTCAGAGGCGAACACGCCGAGAAGCACACCGTCCTCTAAACATGTGATCACGTGGCCCGCGCCCTTCGGCACAATGAAGGCGCCACCGGGGCCTAGAATCTGCGACTTTGCATCGACCTGAACCTCGAAGAAGCCATCCAACACGTAGCTCACCAAAGTTCGTCTATCAGCGCGTGACTCAATCACTGCGCCTTGTTCGAACCAGCTTTTGGATTGAACCATCTCATCATTGGCACCGAGCACGATCTGCTTGATACCGTTAGCAACAGGTTCGGCTTGAGCCTCTGGTCCGTATCGGAACAGGTCATCATGCTTGAGAGCTACGTTCATTGCTGTACCTCCGCATATGTGCGCAGCACTTGAAGAGGCTGACGCGTAAATCGGCTATCTGCGAGCTTAAACGTCACGGCGTCACCATTCTCGATGGTGATTGCGACAGTTGCGATACCGCTATTTTTAGAGATATCGATATCCGTGACTGACGCCCCATTAAAGACCGTGACCTCATTATCCGAGTCGTAACGACCGTGACGCTCATAAACGGAAACAAATGTTGCAGCATTGCCTTGAGCCCGCATAATCAGGGCCTGTTCGCGTCTTAAATTGTGGTTCGGATCATTAGCGCCGAGCTCGGTGAAATACGCGGTGAGACTCTGATCAGCCGCAAAGCTCATTGTGTAGAATTGATCACCGAGCAACCAAGACGCCTCTTCCATATCATCAAGTGCCTCAGATTGACTGCGCTTCCATAGGTGTTGGTAGCCATTTGCGTCGCCCAGTGGCTCTAATTTCGTCGTCTCATGGGTCATGTCGAAACTCGTTTCGATCAACTGACCTTTGAAATGGACTGGCAGGTCGAACGTGTGCTGCTCCGCTCCAATGCCTCGCATAATGTCGATAATGTAATCGCGGCCATTGGCGCCCGGCATAATCGCAACGAGGCGCTGCATATTGATCTCGTCATACGCCGTATCGATTTCAGCGAACGCAACTTGGACATCGTCTATCTCATCAAATGAGATGACGGATGGGGCATGCTTTTGGCCCTCGCGCCAGTCGCCATCAAAGTGGCTGGTCTCATCGACGACCAACGCGTTGTGCGCGACGGTTTGTTTGGCCCAAGTTTCGTTTTCCGGAAGATACCGCCCCCCATTTTTTGGCTCAACATTCAAGAAACGCGCAGCACCATAATCAGCAACAATCTCGTCGCCATTATCGTAATAAAGAAAACCAAGCTTATCGTGATGCCCGTGCCCCAGACCTTGCGTTGTGGCTTTCATAATCGCAGCGGCGTCATCACCTTCGGGTCCAGATCGCAGCACCATCAAAGCGCCCTGATCACCGTTGGGACCGTCGCGAAATTGCTTCGACGTGAAAGCAAATGGCTTTGCCTTACCGGCCTCCATCGCCTCCAAAGCGACGCGCCCACCTTCAGTTGGCACAACGCCATTTTGAAGCTGCATCGCGCCGAGCAGATCTGGCTCTTTTGTGCGCTCATAGGCAATCGCCAAACCGTATTTCAGCTCAACCGTATTGATACCCTTCTCGCGAATGGCGTCATTGATTGGAAAGAACAGCCCTGCATAGCTCTGCTCCATTGTCGAACGGATCGCCTTTAGGACAATGCCATCACGATATTCGAAGATCGCTCGGTCGGGTTCGTTGCGATCAATCGCTTGGCTAAACAGAACAAACGGCATCAGTGCGTAGCGTTGATAGTATGGTCCTTCAGCATAGTAACCGTCTGGTGAGAACAGCTCATCCAATTGTTTCAAAAAGCCAGTTTCACCACTTTCATCCAAACCATAGAGTGCTTTCTCAACGCGGTCAGGCTGGCCAAGCACATAGCCTGTCATGCCGACCGCAGTCGTCGCCCAGGTCGCGTGATTGTGAATGCGGTCAAACGTTTCAGGCGACTCTATGGACAGAAAGTCGGCAACTGGGTTGATCACGCCGGTTTCAATCCGCTCACGCTCTTCTTCAGTGAGCTCGTCCCGAACGGTCTCATAACCCTGGATCGTATAAACCAACCACCAAGCTTCGTTCAGGCCCTGCCAGAAGAGCTTCCCTTTGTTCGAACTTCTCTGCTCAGGATGAATATCAAGCGTTGGGTATAAGTCCGCGTAATCGAACAAAATATCTCGAATCGCGTCACGGTATTTCGTCTCGCCTGTTTGCTGAAACAGCATCCCCGCTTCATAGATCGTCTTTGCATTCTGTTTGTGTTGTTCATGCGTATACCCGCCGCCCGCATCAGCGGGAACGGGCACCGGAATCCCCGCCTCCAAGCGACCATCGACGGCGTCAGCAAGATCACTTATCATAGCATCAAATGCGGACGATGATGGAGTGCCAGAGGCTACAGGTTGCGCGCCCTCATTGTCAGAAGATGCGGTGCATGCGACCGACAACCCAAGCGCCGCCGTTAAAGCTAAGACAGAAATGAATGAGCGCGTCATTTACGAAGGTCCTCGGTTATGAGGAAGGTCGCTGGCGTTCCATCCGCGTTCGAATTTCCACCCGTTTTGACTTTTGGAATACCGGTCGTAATCACGAAGCGAACTGGGTTCGCAACATCCACTTTATTGTCGAGGAGCTTGATGTTTTGCGCGCCATGCAACCGAGCTAGTGGCGCATCCGCTCCGCCAATGTTTGCAAATGAGGACCCCGATATAAAGGCGTGCGGCCCAAATGTACTTTCATCTCGCCCACCGCGATAGACAGAGGCGATTGATCCGCGAACATCCGAAAATGTACTGTCTTTGATGATCAGATATTCGACATTGTAGATCCCAAAATCATCTGTCTCCGCATCGAACTTGAACGGAACGCCAGAGATATTTTTGAACGTAGAGTTGGAGACCTCAACGCGGTCGAAGAACGTTCCTTTGGCCGCTGTGACAATCGAGAAAGCTCGATTGACCAGGAATGAGTCGAAATTCATGTCCGTCATTTCGACAATGTGGTTCCCAGACCCGCCCCGTGTCGTGGACGCGATAAAGCTGTTCCCCACATTATCTGGAGCAGCAGCACCAGAGACGTTAAGGCCAGAAAGCTTCAACCCGCCATTTGAGGAGAGAAGAAACAAGTTGCGTCGCTCAAAGGTGAGCGTCACAGCCCCCGGATTGGCCGCTCGAACGGTTACCGAAATCTGCAGGTTCAAGGACTTCGCTTCGTTATACGCGCCATCAGCCAGAACCAGCTCATCACCGGCTTCCGCACTTGCCAGAGCTTCCGCAATCTGATTTTCGCCAGGCTGCACTTGGATGACCTTCCCGCCCTCAAACGGAGAAGCATTGCTCGCTTTGGGATACCAATCGACTCCAGTGCTTTCTTTCGCCACCCCAAACGCGCCATTGGCGCCAATTGAATCCGGCGCGACCGCTCCGTCTTCCAATAGCTCAAAGCCCGAAGCTATCTCAGCTGGAGGCTGGTGGTTGGTGTAGTTCCCCGCAAACGCAATCCCGCTCATATCATCATAGAGGTTAAACGGCGTCACATCGCGGCTGCCGATCACGACATTATTTTCAAAGCTGGAATTGATTGGGACGGCGCTGCGTTCAGTGTCCGACCCCTCCCCAAGCTCAATCGTCCCGACATTGTCGAACGTGTTGTTTTCGATTCGCGCACCATCGACTTGATGATAGCGATTGATTGGCGAGTTCGGCACACCGTTCATAACGACGAGCGCGCCCGAAAAGCGCGTGCCAGTCAGATCCTTGAACATGTTGTTGCGTACGGTTTGCTGCGCATTGATAACACGCACGCCGCCCGTGTATGGCGCACCATTACCGTCGAACAGATTGTTCTCGAGAAGCGTCCCATTCCCGTGCCGAAGCGTAAGTGTTCCGCGTGACTCGAAGAATGTGTTTCCTCGGTACGCGTTACCGCCTGACTTATTAGAGATAATCTCGACCTCACCACTGCAGCGATCAAAAAAGTTGTTCTCTACAAGCGTGTTCGAGTTCGTCAGCGAATAGTGACTGGTACCAATTCTCAATGTCTCGCCGCCATTCGAACCAAAGACAGGACGCGGCCCGAAATAGTTATGGTGGATGTGGTGGTTATTGTTCTGACTGTTTTCCGTATTGAGGCGGACTGTCATAGTTGGACCGGAATTCAACTTTCCGGAGAGATGGTTGTGGTCGAACTCATTGTTCTGTCCATACATCACAACCCACGTGTCACGCTGTGCTCGGTCGGGATTGTTATAGTTCTCGATCACAGTGTTGGTGACGCGGGAATTGAAGGCCAGTGTTTCGCTATCTCGGCGAAAGCTTATGACTTCGTTTCTAGGCGTGTACCCATCCCGAAACACCAATCCGGATACAACTAAATGCTTGCCGCCCAACCGTAGGCTCGACTGCCCACTGAGGACAACCTTCCCTGGCTCTTCCGCTACGAGATAGATTGGATTTTCGGCTGTTCCTTCAGCCTCCAAGATCAGATCAAAGTCTTGCCACACGCCATTGGCCAGCACCACGATATCGCCGGGCTGAACCACTTTCATCGCGGCGGTGTATTCATCTTGGGTGGAGACCATGATTCTGCGCAGCGGCTTCTCCGCAACATCAACCGACTCAGTACCGGCCTGCTGCGGCGTTGCGCATGCAGCTGTCATTGTAAGCGCAATTGCAGTTGCAGTCGCGAGCGCAAGTGGCCTCATCCTGTCCTCCCATGAGTGTTCATTCTCGTGAACTTTGACGCCACGCTATTGAGGCCAATCTATTTGTCAACCACTAATGCATACCAATTGCCTGTATTTCTAGTGCCTCAACCAACTAAAGCATACAATGCGTGTGACAAAACGAACACGCAACCGCAATAAAGAAGCATTGGTATAACCAATTATCATATTTTTATTAGTCCTATTTGTTGACACATTGGTTCTGCGTGGTAGCGGCATATCGAACGCTCGACCTAGATCGAGCAACATAATGCCTTGAGGGAGGAAACCATGGCACTCGCAACTGGCTCGTCTAGAGCCAAGCTCCAACGTATGAAATTTTCTAGCCTGCTTCTTCTGAGCGCGGCCGCGCTCCCCTTTATGGCTGTCGCGTCAGCACAAGAAACAGAGCCTGCGGAAACAAGCGAAGAAACCGAGGCGCGCGAATTAGACGTCATCACCGTCACCGGAACGCGCCAAGTCATTCAAGATTCGATCGCCCTTAAACGCTCCAATACGCAAATCGTAGACGGATTGAGCGCGGAAGAGATTGGCGACATTCCCGCACTTTCCATTGGTGAAGCCCTTGAGAATGTGACTGGCGTCGCATCACACCGGGAAAATGGCGGAGCAACTGAAGTCTCTATTCGCGGACTGGGCCCCTACCTATCCTCAACCGTTGTGAACGGGCGTGCCGCCACGAACGGATCGGGCGACCGCTCCGTCAACTTCTCGCAGTTTCCGTCTGAGCTCATCAACAAACTTGCTGTCTTCAAAACTCAAGACGCTAGCCAGATCGAAGGCGGCGTCGCGGGTCAGATCCAGCTTGAGACGCTCCGCCCGCTCGATTTCGGCAAGCAGCGCTTTCAATTTGACCTGAAAGGCAACTACAATCCTGACCAGCAAAACATTGACGACTCTCTCGCTGGCGATCTCGGATATCGTGGAACACTCAGTTATGTCGACCAGTTCGAGTTTGACGGTCTTGGCGATATTGGCCTTTCCATCGGTCTCCAACGGTCTGACATTTCGCAGCCAGAAGCTGAAAGCCGCCAGACGGGACCGACCTCAAGTTCTCGTCCTGCTTGCTTGATCACTGACGGCCTCGCTCAGTACACAGACCAAACCAATGGCGGAACGTTTACGGGCTTCTCAAACAACCCAGAAACGACCGACCGCGGCGATGACGATTGTGATGACTTCAATGATCGCCGCAACCCGGAAAACCTGACGACACGCGGCTCAGACACTGAGGGCGTAGACACATCAATCGATCCCAATACCGGGCTGGCAATTGATGCAGGGACGCCATTTGTATTCGCACCCTCCCAGCGCCACTTCCGCCAAAACGATACGCGCGACCAACGCGATGCCTTTTTCGGGCAGCTACAATGGCAGCCGAACAATCGCTGGGACATAAACTTCGACATGCAATGGTCCGAGCGGAGCCAGGAAGAGCTCCGATCTGATCTGACCTTTAACGGTGGACGCCGAAACGACACCTCTCTGAATGTCGCCGGCACAAGCACGACCAGCCTCGATTCGCTAATTACGAATGGCAATGGCGGCATTCTGCGCGCCATCACTGACAACTCCATCGAAGTTCAAGGCGGCGACTTTGAGCGTGTGGAAACTTATCTGGGCGGCGGCCTCAACATTGAACATGAGGTCAATGATCGCCTGACCGTTTCTCTAGATCTTTCGCACTCAAACACGGAACGCACAGAGCGCGCGTTTGAGTTTCGAATTCAATCCGACATTTCACCTGTGATCGAGTACGATCTTAGAGGCGGCGATGTTCCTGTTTATCGCCTCTATGATGAAGTGTTCGATGTAAACGATCCGACGAATTTCGTTGATCGCTTGCGCGTTCGCATCGACAATGATGTCTTCCGAGACAACACGGTGAACGCCCTTCGTTTTGACGCTGACTACAAACTGGATGGCTTCTTCACGAATGTTAAAGCCGGCTTCCGAATTGCCGAACAAGACTATCTCGAACTTCCGGGCGGCGTCGACTCTGGTAATCCGCTTGAAGCCAGCAGCGGTCGCTTCTCATTCGAGATCGAAAATGACGGCGAGCTGACGGTAAACAACCGCGAGGTCATCGATGACAGCGATGATGATCTTTACGATACCGATCCGCGCTTCCTGACACTTCAAGACGACTTGGTCGGCATTATCGCAAACACAAACCAAGCCTGTTATCGCCCATTTAGAGAAGGAGATAACTTCTTAGACAACTTGCGCCCTGGCGATCTCGTTACGAACATAGACGATGATGGAAACGTAATCAGCTCAACCAACTCATGGGCAACATTCGATGCCCGCTGCGTTGCGGAAACCGCATCAGGCCAGCTCAATGACCTGCTCAACACGATCAACGCATTCCTGACAGATCCCAATGCGAGTGAAAACAGTTTCGATCAGGCGCTTGGCGTCTTCAACAGTGCGATCCCGAGCCTGATTGAGCAAAACACAAGAACCGTCGACGTGCAGGAAACGACCAATGCATTCTATGTGATGGCCGACTATGAGACCCAGTTTGGCAACTTCCCAGTCTCAGGCAACATCGGTGCGCGCATCGTGCAAACTGAAGTAGAGGCCACGGGGTATCGTCCAGATATCATTATCTCGGATAATGGCGGCGAGCTGTCAGCAAGCTTTGGCGATTTGGTGCCTGTCACTGCTTCGCATGACTATACTGAGATCCTACCCAGCGCGATTGCCATCGTGGAACTCGCTCCAGACAAGCTTGTTCGTCTCGGCGTCTTCCGCGCGATGTCACGTCCCGATCCAGCGGATATGGGATTTGGCCGGAGCTTCTCATTCGCGACCGCGGATGATGATGCAGATCCGATCACAAGCCTCGGCGAGCTCATCACCAATGTGAGCGGCAACGGCAATCCGAGCTTTGACCCACTCCTTTCGTGGAACTTCGATGCCGGGTTTGAATGGTATCCAAATGACGACACCATCCTGGCTGTCAGCGGGTACTATAAGTCGTTCCAAGGCGGTTTCGCCAATACAATTCAAGAAGAGACTTATAGCTTCAACGGTGAAAATCTAACGCTCCCAATCGCGCTGCCGCAAACCAGCGATGACACAAGCGAGCTGTACGGGTTTGAAGTGACCGCTGCGCATACAATGTCATACCTTCCAGGATTGTGGAGTGGTCTCGGCGGGAAGCTAAGCTACAACTATGTCGACTCTGATTTCGAGTTCGAAGATAGCCGCTACGGCGATCAGTTTGTCGTGCAGCTCGACGGCTCAATCGACCAGATCGCTGATGGCATTCTCGACCCGGGCGGCCTGCCCGGTCTGTCAGAGAACACGCTCTCGGCACAGGCGTTCTGGGGCGTTGGCGATTTCGATGTTTCGGTCACATACAAATACCGCGATGAGTATTTCCAACCCTTCATCTCTGACGGCACGCGCCTTCGCTTCGTGGGTGATGTCGGTGTCTGGGAAGCTCGAGCTTCATACAATCTGACAGACAATTTCCGTCTGTCAGTAGAAGCGATCAATCTCGGCAGCGAACCAAAAGAGCAGTTTGCGTTCACCAATGACGACCTCTACGAGGTCAATGATTACGGGCCGCGCATCTTCTTTGGTATTCGAGGCCGCTTCTAGCGGTAT
>JBCBGS010000103.1:0-10099 GCA_038526515.1 Pseudomonadota bacterium
TCGGCGGTGTATGCGCTTACATTTAAGACGCTGAGGCCGACATCCTTAGCCGATTTCCCACAATTCTCCAAAACGACACGTTCGAAGACCTGTATGAATATTATGGGAGCATGGTCGGTGTTCAGACGGACACCTCCACAGGCCTCAGCGTCTTAAATGTAAGCGCATACACCGCCGAAGAAGCTCAGGTGTTGAACGCGGGTCTGCTGGACCTCGGCGAAGAGCTGGTCAACCGTCTCAACAATCGCGTCAATGAACAAGCTATCTCCGAAGCTCAGGTCCGCGTCACAGAGGCTGAAGAACGCGTCAGAAGCGCGCGTATACAATTAGGCGCCTACCGCAACACTTCGAGAATACTGGACCCCCAGCAGCAGGGGATCGGAGTGTTAGAGGTCTCAAACACACTCATCGCCAAAGAGTCAGCCCTTCGTGCCCAACTCTCGGAAATTAAGCGGAACGCTCCTAACCACCCCTCAATTCCCGCGCTCGAAGACCGGATTAGCGGGATCGCTCAGCAGGTGGCGCGTCAAACCGGTCGGGCCGTGGGCACGCCTGACGGTCTTGCCGCGAAAATTACTGAATATGAACACCTGCTTGTGGAGCAACAATTCGCAGAGCAAGCTCTCGCCGCGGCCAATACGGCATTGGAACAAGCGCGTGTCGAAGCCAAGCAACAGCAGTATTATCTTGAACGAGTAGTCGAGCCAAACCGTCCCGATGATGCAATCTTGCCTGCACGGACGAGAGGCATGCTTGCAGTGTTTTTCGCAAGTTTGTGCCTTTATCTTGTGGGTTGGATGCTTTCTGTAGGCATCCGTGAGCACGCCCCGGACGATTGAGATAGATGGGTCGCCTATCTGAAGGGTTCCGAATGCAAGTGCGCGTCATTCAGGCGTTGACGGCGCGCGAACTGATGACACGTTTCGGCCGAGAAAATATCGGTTTTCTCTGGATCATGATGGAACCCCTGCTTTTCGCAGGGTTGGTGGGGATAGTCTGGGCCTTCATCCGCGGCCCGATTAGCCCCGAGATCAATATTTTCGCCTTCGTGGTCACCGGCTATATTCCTCTGACTTTTCTGAGGCATTCGTTTGGACGTTCCGCCAGTATCTTTGTTGCGAACAGCTCTTTGCTTTATCACCGTCAGGTCAAGGTTCTGGACTTCATCTTTGTCCGGGTTCTGATCGAGTCTACGGGAGCGATGATGGCGTATATTTTCGCCGGGATCGTTCTGGGGTTCTTTGATTTGTTTCCGTTTCCATCGAGCATCGGCGCGCTGATCATGGGTTGGTTTGTGTATGTTTTTTTCGTCTTTGCCCTCTGCACCGTTTTGGCGCCCTTGTCCGAGGTGTCTCAGGTCGTCGAAAAACTCGTCCCGGTAACGATTTACCTATCGATACCGTTTTCTGGAGTCTTCAACTTCGCTGCGTGGCTCCCCCCGAATATTCGCGAGATGCTCATGTGGTCTCCGCTTGTGAGTGGGATGGAGTTAATGCGCTACGGCCTCTTTGGTGAAGTCGTTGTACCCTACTATGATTTGGAAAAGGCGTTTGGAGTGTCGCTGGTTTGCCTTTTGGTTGGCCTGATCCTTACCAGACGCGTTCGGCGAATGTTGTCAGTTTCGTGATTGAATGTCGTAACGTTTATAAAGAGTATCGTAGCGGGAGCGCCGCTACACAGGTGCTCAAAGGCGTGAACTTTGCGATCAAGCCCAAGGAGCGCATCGGCCTCCTGGGCCGAAACGGGGCTGGCAAATCCACGCTGATCCGATTGATCGGCGGTGTTGAAATGCCAACCTCTGGAAGAATTCGCCGAAAGATGACTTGCTCTTGGCCACTTGGATTTAATGGTGGGTTTCAGGGCAGCCTAACGGGTTATGACAACGCCCGGTTTATCGCGCGCATTTATGATAGATCGTATGCTGAGATGCGCGACTTTATCGAGGAGTTCACCGAGCTGGGCAACAATCTTCGAATGCCTGTAAAAGTGTATTCCTCTGGCATGCGGGCGCGGTTGGCCTTCGCACTTTCACTCGCTATCGAGTTCGAGTGTTATCTGATCGACGAGGTGATCATGGTCGGAGATAAAAACTTCCAGGACAAGTGTAAAGCTGAGTTCTTCGAGAAGCGCCAAGACAGGGCCCTTCTGCTGGCATCCCACAGCATTGATCTTGTGAAAACCTATTGTGATCGCGCAATTGTTTTGCACAACGGGGTTGCAACCCTGTACGACGATGTTCCTGAAGCCATTGCCATGTACGAAAATCTCTAAATCGGGCAACCGCCCCTCAATTCAGCGAAAACTATGAACAAACCCCTTTTTCCCGGTGTTCCTCTGATCGAGTCTCCCGTCTTTGCGCGGGACTCACTGGCGGATTTGGATCAGAGCGAGAAGGGGATTGCCCGCGACTTGAATTCGCAAGGCTACGCCGTCCTCGATTTTCCAGACCCTGAGATAGAGGCTCGAATTGCGCGCATACAAAGCAATCTTGGTCCTCGATACAACATCCCCTTTGATGACCCACAAGCCGATAAAACACGCGGCGAAAGGCGGATTCAGGATGCGTGGGAATTCGATGCGGACGTAAAAGCGATAGCGTCCAATCCTCGCGTGCTCGAATTGTTGGCAAAGCTGTATGGACGCGAGGCTTTCCCCTTTCAGACATTGAATTTTCCGGTCGGCACTCAGCAAGGTGTGCATTCAGACTCCGTTCATTTCTCGTCCCAGCCCGAGCGATTTATGTGCGGTGTTTGGCTTGCCATGGAAGATGTGAGCGCCGACGCTGGCCCGCTCTTCTACTATCCAGGCTCGCACTCTTGGCCGATCGTGAGCAACGCCATGATCGGTCGAAGAGGATATGGCAGCGAGTTACAATCCGCGCAGGATCCGTTTGCGGAGGCCTGGCAAGCCATGTGCGAGGCTAACAGTGCAAAAAGAGAACACTTTCTTGCACGCAAGGGCCAGGCTCTGATCTGGACAGCGAACCTGCTCCACGGAGGAAGCCCGCAAAACGACCCTACCCTTACGCGTTGGTCGCAAGTGACGCACTATTTCTTCGAAAACTGCATCTACTATACACCCGCATTTTCGGATGAGGCCATTGGCAAACTGGCGACACGCGATCTGGTGGCCGTGCATGACGGGGTGCAGAGGCCAAATCGGTACTTAGGTGAACGCTTAGGCCACGCGCCATACAAACCTGCACCGCTGGCCCCAAAAGGTACGCTTCGCCGGCTGGTCGACAAGCTTTTCTAGTAAAACGACGCAAAGATTAGGAATGACCCCTTGCCGGGTGAGGATACCAAGAATGGAATTCAAAGAGGCGTGGTCCCTTTGGGAACAAAAAAAATTTGAGGCTGCGCGGGATGCTTTCAAGAAGCTTGTGTACGTAGTAAAGGATCAAAATATCCGGAAACGAGCTTGGTGCGGCGCAGCATTCATGATGGTGAAGCTCGCACAGGCCGAGCGTCTTGAGCGATGGTTAATCGAGGGGCATCAAATCAAGGCTGGCTCCGTATGGGCCTATGAAGCTGCGATTGCCCTTTTTCACAAAAACGATGGCCAGCTTGCCACAGCATTGCGCGCGGCAATTCCATTCGATGCGGTAACTATGAATCCGTGGGTGCGCGGTTTGTCTTCTCTACCTTTGCCCGATTGGGCAGACGAGGACTTCGAACCGACCAATTTTCCAGAACTGCAAACTGATTTAGGTGCCCCCCCTTTAACTTTGCTAGTCAGCTGCGACACGAACTACTTTTTTCGCTTTGCCGACATACTCGGCGCCGCGAAAGGCGATTGGCATATTCACTTTCATGTGATCCTAACGGGTACCGGAACAAGCTTATCCGAGCAGCGCCAACTGGTGCAACAGCGGACCAAAGGATTGCCAAATTCACATGCAACAGTAACCATCGAGGAAAAGCGCGACGCCAGCACCGCTTATATGGCATCGCGTCGCTACATGCTGGCACCAGCGGCGCTGGATCGCTTTAGATGCCCAGTACTGGTTTGCGATATCGATCTTGCAATTCGAGGCGACCTAACGTCGATTCCTTTTGACAAGCCGATGCTTCGATATACCGACGAGCTAACAATCCCATGGCAAAAGATGACGGCAAATGCTTGCCTACTCACACCGAACGAGCCAGGCGTGAAGCTCGCCCGCCTGATGGCCCAGTACCTTGAACAGCAATTTCAGCGTCGCTCGGGCGATATTTGGTGGGTAGATCAAAACGCGATGCTATTTGCCACACGGGCGTCAGGCATCGATTTCAATCGCTGGGGTCCACGGTTTCCTCAGACCTTTCAAGCCCCAACGCTGCACGGCGACCGTGACAAGGATCTTAGGTCGAAATAGTCTGGGGACACTATCGCTTGGCAGCCGCTTTGTGGATTCTCCCTCATCCCTGTATTCGGCTAGAATAGAGCGCCTTGCCTAGGGGCGACTCTGCCGCCAAATTGGATCAAATTCACTATGGAGAAAACTTTGACAGCTTTGGATGGAGGGCTAGACAGACTCGCAATCGAAAAACATCTCGGCACCAGTTTTGCATCGGTCAACTATCTTACGCATATTGATCGAAAGCGGAAATTTGCTTACGTCGAAACCCCGAAGGTTGCTTGCACATCCATCAAAAAATTTCTTATGGATCAGGTAGTCGATGGGTGCTTTCACCTCGAAAACAAAAACCAGGTCCACAACCGCGAAATATCGCCGCTCACTCAACTTTCCGAATTGGACATGGCTTCAGCGATTGAAGTCTGGTCATCAAAGTTCCGACGCTTTTCGTTTGTTCGCAACCCATTTTCCCGCCTGTTGTCTGGCTTCCTCGATAAGCTAATTACAAACGAATATGAGCGGCAACGTCATTTGCCAATGATGGGCTTTGAGCCAGGCTATGTACCCACACTTTTGGAGTTTCTTGAGCGTCTAGCTCAGAAATCAGACTCGGATAGAGACATACATTTCCGGACCCAGTCCGAGCTCCTAATGCTGGCTCATGTGGATTACGATTTTATCGGCCGTTTCGAGAGGTTCGACCGTGACTTTCTCTGGCTGCAACAGGCATTCTACGGGATCGATCACCCTAATGATTCTTATGAAAACTTTGGAAAGCATCACGCATCAGACGCAAATAGCAAGATCGAGCAGTACTTCGGTGATCGCGAGGCGCAGCTAGTCCATGATATCTACGGAACTGACTTCGCGAACTTTGACTATCCAATCGATATCAAAAAGGCGAGCGAACAACAATTACCAGTTAGAGTTGGTATGCTCGGCAAGTGGCTGTAACGCAAAAGGCACGTTAGCGAATGTTAGACATGCTTCTATTGACCTGGCCTGCCGCGCTCTTCGAGATGCCCGTTTAGGCAGTAATGCTCAAACCCCGAGGTGAAGCCCCCAACATTGACAGCCCCGGCGACATCGGGATTTTGCGCAAGATACGCCGCATCATCAAAGCTGTTTGGCGCTTTGATCGCAATCTTGTGACGCTTCGCAAACTCGGCCAGGTCGACCAGCGATTGCTGTTTGTTTACGTTGGGAATTCTCTTAAACGACAGTGGTGATTGATTGGCCTTTTGATCTAGGATCTGCGTGAGCACCCACAAGCGGTCAGTTTCAGTATAAGAGGCCCAAGCGGCTTTCACGGACTCCATCGACATCTGAGGCGGCGCGGACGAGGCAACACGCTGACCGATCCGACTTCTTACATCCTGCGTATAATAACCACTCAGCGCGACCGCAGCGAGCATATTGTCCTTGGCGTACTGGCGCGCAAACATGTTGCGCGCGACGGAGGCAAATTCCTCATGCTTGCTTTGCCCCCCAATCACAGAATTTGAATACACGCCCGATTTGGAGGAATCGCCGCGGTCTCTGTGGTGGTAATAGGCCAGCGTTTTGGGAAGCACCTTGATATCAGCCCGCATGACGAATTCGAGGTTAAAGTACCAATCGCCCAAGACCGGCAATTCAGGGTTATAGCCACCGATTTCATCATAGAGGCCGCGGCGATACACGAACGATATCGGCGCAAACAGGTTCTGCACCATCAGTTCAGCAAGCTGAATATTTCGCACCCAGTCCATGTAAGGGACACGCGAATGGATGATCACATCATCGCCACGAATTTCTTCGGAAACGTACTCGGAACCAGTGACGACACCGCCATAACGCTTGCCTGATCCGCTCTCGAGGAAATCCACTGTTTCTTTGAGAAAATCGCGATGCAGCGCATCGTCATCATCGTGGATCAGGACATAATCGCTCTCAACGTGACGGATCCCAACGTTCGAAGCCGCTTCCATACCAAGGCTCTTCGCGTTTGAGACAAGGCGGATTTTGCGGCGATCCACCGCGCACTTTTCAATAACATCGCGCACGACGTCTTCGTCACCGCCGTCATTGACAATCACCCAAAGATAGTCGGTGTAGGTCTGGTCGGCCACACTCTGAGCGGCGCGCTCCAAAAGGATGGGTCGGTTTTTTGTGCGCGTGACAACGGCGACTAGCGGGCGCTTGGGCAATTCTGCATCAGCGAGAGCAACGCCAGATGCGCTCTTCTCGGTTTCGAAATCAAAGTAGCTTATGTCATCGCTTAGCCCAGCGACACGCAGCTGCAGTTCATCGCGAAGCTTTCCATCAAACTCGAGAGCAATCTGACCCTGAGGCCAAAGCGAATGCTGAATGCGATCATCACGCGTCGCAAACCGCAAAGGATTGCCTTGATCATCTGATGCGGTTTCAGCCTCTGCTTCGACGTCACTGCGCGTGATGAGAACAGGCACCTCAACATCTTTGCCAAAATCCGCCGAACGGTCCTTCGAATAAAGAGCCATGGCTTCTTCGCGGGTTGGTTGCGCCAGGACGCACGCCAAGCGTGGAATTGCGACCTGATATCGTGCGATTACTTCCGCCGGCCCAAGTTTGGCGTTGGCTTCAATGTAATCACGGACGTTCAAATAGAGTGAATCGAAATCGCTTGAAACTTCAGCGTTTGTGTTGCTGCCAATTTGTGCCTTTGCAACCTCGTCACAAGGCCCACCCTCAATCTCTTCTATAGATGGGCCATTCGGTTCAAGCAGGGTCTCGAACAGATGGCGATGCAAAACAATTGCCGTTTCTGGTTTTTCAGGCTGATAGGCGTCAGCCTGGAACAAGATCCCGATCACGCGATCGAAAATGGTCCAATCACTACACGACGTTGGAATTCTGCCGACATAGAGACCATGCCAATCGATCTCAGGATAGGCTTGGCTAAGAAGGCTCTGGCTGGTTCCTTGCCACCCACTATCAATCAAAACAACTCGGGATGCGCCACCAAAAAGTTCAGCGTTATTCTGAAAGAACGCTTCGCTGGAACGAGAAAGATATTCGACCACAAGCTTTGCGTTTGAGGACCCTTTCGCAAGCCAATCCCCCAAGTCGCTGGCCGGGGCGTCCAACTCGGGTGCGGCCCAGTCGATCTTCGCTAAGAGATCATAGTTGTGCCTTAGCAACCCCTTAAGTGCGTTCTTGATCGGCTGGTGCGCATATTCGCGGGCGATTACGGTTGCCGCCTGCGTTGGGATTAAATGATAAAGTCCCTTGCAAAGCGCAAGGCGAGACACCCAGAATATATCGGCGTTGCCCGGATATTCGCGCGATCGCCCCTTCAGATATAGACTGTAAAGTTCGTCGATTCGCACCCCTGCGCGTGCGCAAAACAAAAAACGCGTATCGGGATCGTCAAAATACGCAATGTGCTGCTCAAGGCCCAAAAGCCAGCGATGGACAACTGGCCCTATCAGCTCTCGCCCAAGCTCACGAGCCAGATCGCTTTGCGAATTGGAGGGTGTGTTTTTCATTTCGAGTTCTATTCGCTTGAGATAGTTAATTGGGCATTGCGATATCAAGCTCGAGCGAGTGCTCGGACTTCAGCATCGCCGCAGTGGTCAAATGATCTTTGCGACGCTCAAGAGTATCCGCAGCCGAAATCGGAAGATGCAGGGCCTGCCACCCATGCCCTAGTGGACGCGCTACATCACCACGAAAACTGTCTCCAAGATGCACGAACTGCTCTCCGGGGGCGTCCATCTCTTGTTCGGCCATTTCAAAGATACCGCCGGAGGATTTCGAGACTTTGGTATCCGCACTCGACAACAGTCCGTCATAGCTATCACGTGAAACACCGAGCATGCCAAGCAGTTCGGCAACCTGCTCAGCATGCATATACATGTCGGTTATCAGAATGACGCGACCTCCACGATCGCGGTGACGGTTGATGTAGGTGTGCAGAAAGGGGTTCAAGGTCAGGCGCTTTTTCTCGTTCAGCAATTCTGCTTCGACGAATGGATCCAGCAGAGCACCGCTGCCGATCAACAGGCTGCTAGCCGTACGATGCAACTCGGTTAGTGAGCCTTCGCGACACCCCCTGACCAAGGGAGAGGCGCGATAGGTCGCTTTTGTGCCAAGCATACGCGCCATAAACGCATCCACTTGAGTAACGGCAGCCCCCAGATAGTCAGTGGCGAGCCGCGCCATTGCTTCCCCGACCTCGAAGAAACGGGTAATCTCCGAAGAATTATCTCGAAGAAGAAGCGTGTCAAAAATGTCCAAAGACAGAATTTTAGCCGAGTTGCTCTCTCCATAAATCAAACGATCAAGGCATTCTTCAAGCTCACTTGGAAATGAGTCTGAAGCGAACAAGGAATGCCGACCAGCGGATGCTTCCGTCATTTTATGCTCGATAGTATCGAACCGATGATACGCAGTAACTGTCATATTGGCTAAATTTGTCTTCTTTATCCGAGGGTACGTTCACGCGTGCTAGGCGATTGCGTTGACGTGGACAACAGCTCGGATGGTCGCGGCACAGAAAAACGCCAAAAATTCGCAGTCTATACTCATTTGCCCGAAACGCTGCTTTCGTCTGCGGACAGACTGGGGCCGACATACCAATCGTCCCACCGTGTCAGCTCAGGCAGCCATCGATGATATCCATGCCGCTCCAGCAATTCCCGGATGCGCTCCCGCTTTTCCGATTCACCGGCGTGCTCAACGGTAATGAGGCGAAACTGGTAAGCGTCGAAATCGAAGGTGCTAAGAATTTCGAATTCCGACCCCTCAGTATCGATCGAAAGGTAATCGATTACTTCAGGAGCGTCGTTCTGCCGAAGAAGGTCCAAAAGCGAAATCGTCTCGACGTCATAGAGCGAATGCTGCGAGCGGTTTCCATTGCGTTCGTGAATATCACTTGGAATGATATCCGCCATACGCGACAGTTCGGGCCGTTGGTCCGTTGCCATAAACGGAACAGTTTCACCGGTTCGCGGCGCCACGCACTTATGCACGATCTTGGCACTGCGGGCCTCCGCCAGCGCCGCATGCCACTCTCGATTCGGTTCTGCCAAAATCCCTTTCCAGCCATAGCTCTCTTCGAGCAAGAGCGTGTTGGAAAGCAGTTTCCCATCACACGCGCCAAACTCAACGAAATATCCCTTTCGTATCTCATCGAGTGAATACAGAACCCACAAGTCCTGCAGGATTTGCGAGTGTGTGTTTCCCATGTTGCGATGACAAAAACCAAAGAACGAGAAGATGTCCGAGTGCGCAGAGGACGAATCAGAGCGTTCGCGTTCCAAAAAGTGGAGGATGAAGCTCGCTGCCATCGATCTTTCCATTTCCTCCGCTGCGTTGAGCCGGTCGTGGATGGAATGATCAACAAGCCTCAGTATTCTGTATGTGAACGACTGATCATCGGTGATTAAGTTTCGGTTTTTTGACGGCAAGTCTCGGTCTCCGTTACCGCAGGCTAACTTAGCACCTATTCCTAAAGCACATAGCCTTCTTTGCCACGCGCTAGGAGTTTGTGATGCCACGGGTCCACCACGCGCTTCGTGTCCCAGCGTTCCTGAAACACATACAGTTCGCGCATGTATCGCTCCAGATGCTCCGGCGCGAAGTCTAGGCCGCGCGATTTGCTTTCGTGGTGGATGAGCGTTGCGAGAGGGGTGTAGATGTTTCTCAAGCCTTGAGCCTGCAGTTTCAGGCATAGGTCGACATCGTTGTAGGCCACGGCAAGGCTTTCTTCGTCTAGGCCACCAACCCCATCGAAGT
>JBCBGS010000104.1:0-9956 GCA_038526515.1 Pseudomonadota bacterium
AAGTCATGTCTGATCTTGCGATCAAAGAACCTGCCGCTTTTGGCGCCTTGGTGGAGAAAGCCAAGGCAGCTCTGGCCTAAGCCAGGTTCACAGCCTAGCTTTTCTCCGCTAATCCGACCGCTTCAAGCGGGGTCGGACAGGCCCCGTTTGTCTCCAAAATGACCAACGGGGCTTTTCATGTCCGACATTCAAACCATCGAATCCGAAGCGCTTAAAGCGATTGACGGCGCCAGTGATCTGCAATCGCTGGATGCTGTGCGCGTCGCTGAGCTTGGCAAAAAGGGCCGCGTCTCTGGCTTGATGAAGACGCTGGGCCAGATGAGCCCAGAAGAGCGACAGGATATGGGCCCCAAGCTCAATGCGCTCAAGAACCGGGTCGCCGCAGCTGTCGAGGCCCGCAAAGCGACTTTGGAAGATGAAGCGCTAGAAGCGCAGCTCGCGACCGAAACGCTCGATGTGACCCTGCCGCCAAAGCCGGAACACATCGGCGCACTGCACCCGGTTATGCAAGTGTTTGAGGAAGTCGCTGCAATCTTCGGCGATATGGGCTTTGCCGTCGCTGAAGGTCCAGACATCGAGGATGACTGGCATAATTTCACGGCGCTGAATTTCCCGGAAGGTCACCCGGCCCGCGAAACCCACGATACATTCTTCATGGAAACGCCGGAAGGCGGCGACGCGAAAGTGCTGCGCACGCATACGTCTCCTGTACAGATTCGGACGATGATGAGCCAGAAACCGCCCATCCGCATCTTGGCGCCTGGCCGCGTCTACCGGAATGATTGGGACGCAACTCACACCCCGATGTTCCACCAGGTCGAAGGCCTGGTGATCGAAAAGGGCATCCATATGGGGCATCTCAAAGGCTGCCTGATCGACTTCGTGAAAGCCTTCTTCGAAGTGGACAATGTCGAAGCTCGCTTCCGCCCGCACTTCTTCCCGTTCACAGAGCCGAGCGCCGAGATGGATGTGAAATACACCAAGAAGGGTGAAACGATTGAAATTGGTGCCGGGGATCGTTGGATGGAAATCCTCGGCTCAGGCATGGTGCACCCAAACGTGCTGCGCAATTGCGGCATTGATCCGGATGAGTACCAGGGCTTCGCCTTCGGCATGGGCATAGACCGTCTCGCCATGCTGAAATATGGCATGCCGGACCTACGCCCGTATTTCGAAGCAGATCCAGCCTGGACGCGCCATTATGGCTTCAAACCGTGGCTGACACCAAGCGTGAGCGGCGGGCTGAGCTGATGCCCAAATTCACAATGATCTTTCTCTATGTGACTGGAACATTCCTATTCGGGGTCTGTTTTCTTGGAGCGCTGATGAGCTTCTTCACTCCTGAAATCAGGTTCGCACAAGCGTTTGGCGGGATGATTGTCTCAGCCACAATCATGTTCCTCGGAGCCATATTACAAGTGTTGAGAGAGATCGCCGCAAACACGAAGCATCCCGGATTTTAAGGACTAAGATTGAACGCCTCTTCCACATATCAGGGTCTCAAGACCTTTAAGTTCGGCGACAGTGCTGAGCTCGCGGACCGCTTGGCCGCATTGGTGGTGGCTGGCGTAAAGACCGGGACGTGCTCAGCGGCTGTGCATGGACCAGACGCGGAAATTGGCGAACGCCAAATCTGCCTGAGCGGCGCCGGGGTTCCGGTTTGCGAGATTGAGACGATTGATCTGCAGACCCTCCCCTTTGCGGCCGTCACGTCTGAAATGGCAGCGCTCGAAGGTGAAGGCGATCTTTCTTATCGTTACTGGCGCGAGGCTCATGAAGCCTATTATCAGCGAGAAGGAACATGGGCGCCCGATATGGACGTCATCTTCGAGACCTTTCGTGTGACACGCATCTTGGACAGCGCCTTCGCCGACGCCGCGCCTGCAGCCTTGAAAGCAGAACGCGCCGAAGCGCTCGCAAACGGTTACGACGCCCTTGGAGACGGTCATGGGGAATAACAATCGGATCGAGTTCTTTGTCGCCATTTGTGCTCTATTTGTCTCAATGGCTGCGATTTGGGTCGCGTGGGACCAAAGCCGGGTCATGCGCGCCCAACAGCACGGTATGGTTTTCCCGGTGGTTCAAGTCGAAGGTTTTGTATCGACCACTGACGAAACTGTCTCGATGGGACTGAGCTTGTCGAATACGGGCGTCGGACCAGCATTGATAGAATCCGTCACCGCGCGCGTGGATGGCGAACGGATCGAAACGCTTGAACCTTATCGCGCCTACCTGCAGTCAGGTTTCGACATTTCCTGGACGGGAATGCTGGGCCGCTCATTGGCGCCGGGGATGAAAGTCGACGCTATCTCGCTGGTCTGGGATGTCGACGAGATCACCAACGAGCAACTGAATTCGGCCGTGACGAATTGGGGCGAGATTGATTTCGACTTTTGCTACTGCTCCGTATTTGATCGATGCTGGAACGTTGGGGTCGGAACGTCCCGAGCTCAGCCCGTGAAATCCTGCCCGGCCTATGATCGCGATCTATTCGAAGAATTTGGCATGAACCGCGTCATGCCTTCCACAAGTACTCAAGATGAGGCTTCCCAATGAAGTTCCCACTCTCCTGGTTGAAAGACTATCTCGAAACGTCCGCATCCTTGGACGAGATCCTGGGCTATATGCTCAAGGCAGGCCTCGAAGTTGAAGAGGTCACAAACCCGGCTGAAGACCTGAAGGCTTTCACGGTCTGTAAGGTCAAAGCGGCAGAGCCTCACCCTGATGCTGACAAGCTTCGTGTTTGTACCGTCGACACAGTGGACGGCGAGAAGCAAATCGTCTGCGGCGCTCCGAATGCACGCGCTGGCATGACCGCGATTTACGCCCCGCTCGGCAGTTACATTCCGGGCCTCGAGTTCAGCCTAGACAAGAAACCGCGTAAGATCCGCGGTGTCGAAAGCTCTGGCATGATGTGCTCAACCAAAGAGCTGAACGCCGGCGAAGATCATGACGGGATCGCTGACTTGGACGGCTCGATCCCGCTTGGAACACCGGCCGCGGAAGCGCTCGGTCTCGACGATCCGGTGATTGATTTTGAGGTCACGCCGAACCGACCAGACTGGCTCGGTGTCAAAGGCATCGCACGCGATCTGGCTGCGGCCGGGGCCGGGACGTTTATCGATGATCCCGTTCGCAAAGTCAGCGGATCCTATGACTGCCCGATCAAGATCGAACTTGATAATCCAGAGGCCTGCCCGATCTTTGCGGGCGCCCTGATCCGAGGCGTGAAGGACGGACCGTCTCCCGACTGGCTGCAAGCGCGGCTGCTTGCAGTTGGGATCACGCCGAAATCGCTCTTGGTCGATGTCACGAATTATATTTCGCTCGATCGCGCCCGCCCGTTGCACGCTTATGACGCAGCAAAGCTGACCGGCCCGATCCGCGCACGCCTCGGCAAAGATAGCGAGCATTGCGCCGCGCTGGATGGCAAAACCTATCAAGTAAACTCAGAGATGTGCGTGATCGCCGACGATAGCGGCGTTATCGGACTTGGCGGGGTCATGGGCGGCGAAAGCACAGCCGTATCTGAGACGACGACAGATGTGTTCATCGAAAGCGCTTGGTTCGAGCCCCTGCGCACGGCACGCACCGGCCGAACCACCGGTATCATTTCTGATGCGCGCTACCGTTTCGAGCGCGGAGTCGATCCGATGTCTTGCGTCGAAGGCGTCCACCTCGCCCTTCGCTTGATCACGGAATATGGCGGCGGTACAGCCTCAAAGGTCTCCGTCGCCGGAGAAGCGCCGCGGCGCACTGAGCCCGTGGAATTCTTCAAGCGCGATGTTGCCCGCCTGACCGGTCTCGATGTGAAACCGGCAAACATGAAGAAGATGATCAAGTCTTTAGGCTTTTCCATTGAAGATACTGGGGAAACTTGGCTACTGACCGTGCCGAGCTGGCGTTTCGATGTCGAACAGAGCGCCGACTTGGTCGAAGAAATTGCCCGTCTAGAGGGTTTTGATGCTTTGCCTACAGCATCTCTTCCGGCACTGAGCGGCGGCAAAAAAGTGGTTACCACCCCGATTCAAGACCGGATCAGAACAGCACGGCGAACCCTTGCGTCTCGTGGTTTCCTCGAGACGGTGACGTGGAGCTTCATGCCGAAGGCCGTCTCTGAGCTGTTCGGTGGCGGAGATGATACGCTTACCGTGGCCAACCCGGTCGCGAGTGAGCTGAACCAAATGCGTCCAAGTATCCTTGGCAATCTGGCCTTAGCGGCGCAACGCGGCGCCGATTACGGTGAGCGCGACTTGCGCTTGTTCGAAGCGGGTCCGGTTTATCTAGGCGATGGCCCGAAAGATCAGCGATCCGTCGTTGCGGGACTGGTTCGCCCTGTCAAAGCACGCCATTGGAGCGCGGCCGGTGAGTATGACGTTTATGCCGCGAAGGCTGATCTCTACGCAATCTTAGAAGCCATTGGTCAGCCCCCTGCCCGGTTCCAAATCGGCGAGGTTCGCCAACCCCATTGGCACCCGGGACAGGCTGCGAGCCTCAAGCTGGGACCGAAAGTCACTGTCGCGCATTTTGGTGCGCTGCATCCGCGGGTTCTGAAAGCGCTTAAAGTCGAAGGGCCAATCTATGGTTTTGAGTTGAATCTCAACGCTTTGCCGCAAATGAAGGCGAAAGTCACGAAGACCAAGCCCGTGCTCGAAAAGGCCGACCTAACGCCTGTTCGCCGCGATTTTGCATTCGTGGTCAGCGATGACACGGCCGCTGGCGCCATCGTCAAAGCCGCCCAAGGCGCTGACAAAGCGCTGGTGACAGCGGTCGATGTGTTCGACGTCTATCAAGGGCAAGGCATTGAACCTGGCAAGAAATCGATCGCGATTGAAGTCACCTTGCAGCCACGCGGTGAAACGCTCAAAGATCAAGATATCGAAGCGATATCTCAGAAAATTGTTGCCACCGTCGCCAAATCAACTGGTGGTGTGCTACGAGGCTAAAAGGCTAGCAGGGAAGGACGAGCATGGTCACGCAACACGTCGTTGCAGGCGTCGGCCTTCGCAGCAAACTGTACAGCCAATTGGAACCCTACGCGCGGAGTAAATCCGGGCTGTCGGTTCTAAACAGCTTCATTATTGCTTTGGTTCTTGTCAGCTTTCTGGCGTTAGCGCTTGAAACGGAAGAAACAATTGGCCCGGCCTGGCGACAAGGCATCGACTATCTCAACCTTGTTATTGTCGTCATTTTCGCGATTGAGTACGCGGTGCGGCTTTGGGTGGCGGGTGAAGATCCTCGCTATCGAGGCGTCGGGGGTAGGCTGCGTTATATGATGACGCCCTACGCGATCACCGACCTAATCGCGTTCTTGCCCGAACTATTGTGGATTATCCTAACGCCAGCGGGCGTTGGTGATGACGTTTTGATCGTCCTCAGAGTTCTGCGACTGGCCAGATTGGTCAAACTCGCCCGTTTCGTTCCCGCGTTTGATGTTCTGGGCGCGACTGTCGCCCGCGCAGGGACGCAGCTTTTGACGACGCTCGCGATGGCGCTCGCCCTGGTCTATGTCTCGGCGGTGGCGCTCTACTTCATTGAAGGGGTCGGCGGGCAGCAGCAAGAGGGCTTCTCCTCCATCCCAAGGGCACTTTGGTGGGCGATCGTCACGCTGACGACGGTTGGCTATGGCGACGTTTATCCGGTCACCGCGCTTGGCCGCGTTTTCGCTGCGATCATCTCGCTCGCAGGGATCGGCGTTGTCGCCCTTCCCGCAGGTGTGTTCGCCAGCGCGTTCTCTGACGAACTGCGCGAGCGGGAAATCAAAAAGCTGAAAGAGCGTGTCGACGAAGTCGAGTCCGAGGTCGACGAGCTTGAGAATGAAGTTGAAGAACTTGAGGCCGAGCGCGACGCGCCCAAGGTCTAAAAGCTAAGATGCAATCTGAAGCTGCTGGTGCGCGTCTTTGACGAGCTGCGGTCGGCCGAGCCAATAGCCCTGGATGGTATCCGCCCCAAGCACAGCCACGCGGGCTGCAAATTTCTGTGTCTCGATCCCTTCGACACACGACTCCAACCCAAGCTGCTTTGCCAAACGAATTGCAGCCAAAAGGATGCTCTTACTTTGAGCGCTTTGATCAGACTTGCGCACAAAACTCTGATCGATTTTCAGCTTATCCAGCGGCAATGTATCGAGCATGGAGAGTGAAGAGTAGCCGGTTCCAAAATCATCCAGCGCGATCGTCATGCCGAGACGCCTAGCCTCCTGCAAAATCGCAACATTGCGCTCGACATTTCTGAACGCCACCTCCTCGGTGATCTCGATCGTGATGGCACTTGGGCAAACATCGTGGCGCGAAAGCACGCTGAGTAAAGTTTGGAGGAAATCAGACGCCAGAAGCTGCGCTGGAGAAACATTGATGGCGAGTTTTTGCTCTCGAAGGTCGAGATGAGTTAGCGCTTCGTCCAAAGTCACCCAAAGAATCTCATTGAGGAGGCCAAGCTTTTCCGCGATTGGAATAAAGTCTTTCGGACTCGGATCACGTTCAAAGCCACTATCAGTCCAACGCGTCAGGAGCTCATGCGCCACCACTTTACGCGACTTCGCATCCGCAATCGGCTGAATGGCGGCTTTGATTTGTCCATTCTGGATTGCAGATTTCAGTTCGACCTCAAGCGTGGAGGTCGCCAAGGCGGCATTGTCGATGCGCGGATTGAACACGGCCCAATCTGAGCGACTTCCCTTCGCGCGGCGCATCGCCGTATCAGCTGAACGCAAAAGGCCAGAGAGCGACTGGCGAACCGTTTTTCCCTCGGCATAACCGATGGAGGTGCCGATCGTGATCACGCCCGATTCCCAGCGAATATCCGAAACAATCGTCTGATGGAGCAAGGACAAAACATCATCGATCGTTTGAGAGCCCAGGTCCTCTTTCAGGACGACTGCAAACTCATCGCCGCCTAAGCGCGCTGCAGCCGTCACAAAAGGCACCGACCGAATGCGATCTGCAACTTTACTCAAGATTTGGTCTCCGACCGAGTGACCGTACTGATCATTGAGGGGTTTAAAATGGTCGAGGTCTATAAAAGCGATCCGAACCGTTTTGTGGACACTCCAAAGATGGCGAAGCTCATCCATGAAGGCGCGTCGGTTCAGCAGTCCCGTCAGACCGTCGGTCGATGCCAATGCGTCCTTCTCCGCGATCACCTCAATCATTTTCTCATCCGCACGCTCACGTGCAAACGCGACAATCCCCAAGGCGCAGAATGAAAAGCCCGAGAAGGCGGCCATCATCAGCGCATAGGCATTCTTATCTGACGGAAGCCAGTTCGGACCAATGTCGAGAATAGCAAACTCGCAGGTGTAGAAGTAAACACAGGCCGCTTGAATCGGCGCCGTGGCAAACAGAACGCGGTGATGCAGGATTATAACCAGGAAAAGCGGAACAAACAGAACAAGCGGAAAGTCGAACGGCGCCGTCTGCTGCGTCATACCTTCAATGAAGGTTCCCCCCCAAAACACGACAAAGATAGCGAGTAAGCCCGCGGTAAAGATCTGCTTGATGCGATAGCACCGATACGCACACATCGTAATCGCCGCGAGTATGACAGCGTAGATCGCCACTTCTGTGAAAACCAGCGCGTTTGCTTCGCCAGATAGGATGTAAACGCCGCAAACAAAAAAGTTGATAAACAAGCCCAATGCGCCCGTGCACAAAGCAATCAAACGCGCACGATCGGAAACGCCCTGCTCTGCGCTCGATGTATGGAAGTGTCCCACCTTCATGCAGGCACGTTACAAAAACAAAGTGAAAATCTATTTTGAGTGGAAATATCAAATATGATCGCGCTGGTAGTCTTTCGTTAAGACAAAAAACGACGGATCAGATTGATGTTTTCGGTGCAAGCTCGGCGGCTAACACTAGCTATAATCGGCAATTCGGCTGAGCAAACGTCCGCGAAACTCGAAGAAACTCGCGCCGCGAATTTTAACCGTCTCACCAGCCCTGACCCCGTTCGGGAGATCAACAGCGGCTTTGCCTTCGAACTCAATCTCGGCGGCGGCTTTGCCCTCGCCCACCACAATGCTGATGAGGCGCTGCCGGCGATAGGAGAACGCATTGCCCGACAGGCGCGCCACTTCGCCCATCTGTTCGCGGCCTTCCAATCGCATAGACTGGCTCGCGTTTGAGATGTTCTCAAAGATCACATCTTCTGTCACGCAATCGAGCATGCCCTCGATGTCGCGATCATTATAGCTTTGGATATAACGGTTGATGATGTCTTCGTGCATTGCCGCCACCTCTTTGCCACTAAATCGTGCTTAACAGATTCTTTTCAACAGGTCCGTTTAGTTGCACTGCAATAAAAGCCGTGACATAGGGGCGGACGATTTTTTGAAGGAGACGAGCAGATGGCTTTGCGCGTGGCAGTTGTAGGAGCAACCGGTAATGTTGGGAGAGAGCTCTTCAACATTATGGATGAGCGCAACTTCCCAGCCGATAAGGTGCATGCCGTTGCGTCTCGTCGGTCGGTCGGTCGTAAATGCTCATACGGCGACAAGACCCTTCTCTGCGAGGACTTGGACTCGTTCGATTTCAGCCAAGTCGACATGGTTCTCATGTCTGCAGGCGGCAGCGTCTCCAAAGAATGGGCGCCAAAGATTGCGGCAGCAGGCGCGATTGTGATCGACAATTCAAGCGCCTGGCGCATGGATCCTGAGGTTCCGCTGGTCGTGCCGGAAGTGAATGGTGAGGCCGTCCTCGATTATGGCGCTAAGAACATCATCGCCAACCCAAACTGCTCGACCGCGCAGCTGGTAGTGGCGCTCAAGCCGCTGCATCAGGCTGCTGGGATCAAGCGTGTTGTCGTCTCGACCTATCAGTCTGCCTCTGGCGCAGGCAAAGCCGGCATGGACGAGCTCTGGACGCAGACCAAAGGCATGTTCGTGAATGACTCACCAACGCCTGACGTCTTCTCAAAACAGATCGCCTTTAACGTCATCCCGCAAATCGATGTCCCCATGGAAGACGGTTCCTTCAAAGAGGAATGGAAAATGCGCATGGAAACCAAGAAGATCGTCGACGAGTCGATCGAGCTGGTGGCCACGTGTGTGCGCGTCCCTGTTTTTGTGGGTCACTCTGAAGCTGTGAATGTTGAGCTGGAAGATCCGCTAAGTGTCGAGGATGCTCGTGAACTGTTCCGCAACGCGGATGGCGTTCAACTGATCGACAATATTGAAGAGGATCAGTTCATCACGCCGGTTGATTGTGTTGGCGAATGGGCGAGCTATGTCAGCCGCGTTCGTAAGGACCCGACGGTTGAGAATGGCCTCATCTTCTGGAACGTCTCAGACAATCTTCGCAAAGGCGCTGCGCTTAATGCCGTTCAGATTGGCGAGGAGCTAATCAAACGCGGCGTTCTGAGCCCGGAAGCGGTTCCCGCTTAAGCGTCTAACGCATGAAACGCTTGCTTTTCGTCTGCCTGGGAAACATTTGCCGTTCCCCAGCTGCCGATGGCATAGCAAGGGATCTGGTCAAAACGCGCGGTCTGGATTGGCAAATCGATAGTGCTGGAACGGGTGGCTGGCATGCTGGCGACTCGCCGGATCCGCGAATGGTTGAGGCGGCCGCTCGAAGGGGCATCGACTTGTCGCCCTTGCGGGCTCGGCAAGCCATTGCCAGTGACTTCACGCGGTTTGATCATGTCTATGCCATGGACCGAAGCAATTTCGCCAACCTGACCGCGATCCGTCCGAGGAATGCTTTGGCGAGCTTAGACTTGTTTCTGGGAGACGCTGAGGTTCCCGACCCGTATTATGGGGGTTTGGACGGGTTCGACCATGTTCTCGACCTCATCACCGCACGGATGGAAACCGTATTCGACCAGCTCACTGCTAGCTGATGTAAAAACCCCGAAAAGCCCCGCTTTTCCCCTTGCGCGGCCACCTGTTTTGCGGTTTATGGCGGCTTCGGTCGCGAGACAGCGTCCGACATACCCATAGGACGCGGGCGTAGCTCAGG
>JBCBGS010000105.1:0-9885 GCA_038526515.1 Pseudomonadota bacterium
GTTGAAGTTCCGGTGATGTCGATAATGGCGATCGTGATTGTAGTGCCGGTTGCGGCGGTAATCGCGATTGTTGTAATGACGGCGATGATGACGATAATCACCTCGGGCGTTGCGATAGCCCTGATTGTAACCGCGATCATATGAGTTCCGACGGATGTGTCGGTTCTCTTGGCGATTCTCATAGCGACGCTCTTGGCGGCGTTCCGCGCGGCGGTCTTGCCGTTGCTCGAAACGTCTGTCTTCACGGCGCTCAGCACGCCGTTCCTGACGGTTCTCTACGCGACGTTCGTCTCGGCGTTCCGGGCGACGCTCAGCGCGCCGCTCTTGCCGGTTCTCTGCCCGACGTTCTTGTCGATTTGTAAATCGGCGGTCTTCGCGTTCGGCAATGCGTCTTTCTTCACGGCGTTCCGCGCGTCGCTCTTGTCGACGCTCTCCGCCGCGCAGTTCGCCGGTGTCACGGCGCTGTGCTCTGACACGCTGATCTCTATTGAGCACTTCTCCGCGCGCATCACGTCGGTTTTCCCGGCTCTGACGGCGCTCCTGCCGATTACGTTCAACACGTTCAGCATGAGTGCGTTCGGCAAACGGAGAATTGCGTTTTTCTGAGTCCGCGAACGCAACCGGGCCAAGCAAGCCTGCGGCTATTGCCATCACAGCAGCGCTGGAGCTCAGTTTTGAGAGGATGGACATGGTTTGTCCTCCTTTCTTCGTTAGGGCGCCCCCAAACAGGGCCCACAAATTTCGGCTGTTCGTGACAAGCCTTGCATGTCAAATTAGAGAGGGCGCCTGAATTGACCCTGAACGGAGCTTTCATGTCGCTACGCGCTCACGTCTTTGTGACCGAAACAATCCAGATCCCAGACTGGGAGCTGCAGGAGAGTTTCATCCGCGCGTCCGGACCTGGTGGGCAGAACGTCAACAAAGTCTCCACGGCTGTTCAGCTGCGTTGGAACGTGATTGCGAGTTCGATCCCGGCAGCCGTTAAAGCGAGATTTCGCAAACGCTATGGCGCGCGCCTCACCCAAGAAGGTGAACTGATCATCGAGGCCAAAGACCACCGATCCCAAGGGCTCAATCGGGAAGCAGCTCGCAAGCGCTTGGCGACGATGGTGAAATCTGTCGCGGAACCGCCGCGTAAGCGAATCAAAACACGGCCCACACATGCCTCGGTTCGGCGACGTTTAGAGGGTAAAAAACAGCGAGGCGCGGTGAAAGCTTTGCGCGGGAAAGTGACCGGAGACGATTAAGGCGCGCCGACTATTCCAAACGTACAACCGGTTCTCCGGTGTCCAGTTCACTCGAATTGACGGTATCGTCCGATTGGTCTGCAGAGGGGCCGCGAGGCTCTGTTTTCGGAATTCCCTCATTCAACTGTGAATCACTAACCGCCGCGCCAACGCCCATTTGGCGCTGGGTTGTCCAGATTTCTTGACCGATTGCGAGGACGTTCAAAAGATTGGCCTTGATATTCGCCATGGTCGTGCCGTGGTCGAGGATCAAGTATCGGCTGATCTGATAGGATCCATTATTGAGCGCAATCACGCTCACGGCGGCATAATCGTAGTTTAATTTGTTCGCTCTGGCTTCTGAGAGGTCACCTACAAAGCTCATCCAGATGTGAAGGCCCTGGCACGACCCGTCATCCGAGCATGCTGTGCCTTGCATAAAGAACGGGGTGCCGCTTGGGCTAACCGCCATGATCGCGACATCATCTTCGAACGTTTGTCCTGCGCCATAGTTTTCAGTCTCAACGATGTATTCCAAGTCACTGAAGGAAACAGACGTCATCAACCAGCCGTCTCGGTCTTGTTGCGTGGGTTCTTCTTGGGCACTTGCGAAACTTGCGAGCGCGATTGTCGTAAGCCCCAATATCCAGTGTTTCATTTTGTGTGCACCTCTTTGCGACAGCGTTGCGTCCCACATTCCACCATAATCGTCACCTTGTCCTAACAAAATGGCAATCTTCAGGCATGCAATTTTTCCATGAACGGTAACCGAATGGCGTGCTCAGGCCGGGTTGAGGTGGTCTGTGTATTCCTGCAGCCATGATGAAACGCATCATATCACCTCGAGCAGCCGCGCTAGCCCTTGCGGCGCCTCTGCTCTTCGCTGCTCCGGCGCTTGCACATCATGGCAAGGCCGACAAACGCGTCACGGGCGGCATTACATTTCACAGCGGGAATGGCAGTGTCCATCTAGGTCTTGGCCAGAACGGTTACAGCTCGATCGGCTACAGCACGAATCGGCACTATGGCTATAGCGACTACCGCTATGACAATAAAAACCGTTACAATAATCGCCAGGCCAAACGCCAAGCGATCCGCGCTTGTCGGCGTGCGATCAGAGATGAGGCGCGTTATCGCGGATTTCACGATGTCGACTTCGACGATGGCCGGTATGCCGAGCAGATTGGTCCGCGCGGGTACCGCGTGACGTTCAACGAAGTTGAGTTCGAAAACCGGCGCCGTGAGATTGAGCGCCCTGTGACCTGTGTGGTCCGTCGAGGCGACCAGGTACGTGATATCTGGGGTATCCCAGAACCGCGCCGTCGTGGATACGGTAAGCGCTACAATCAAGGCTACTATAAATAGGGCCTCATAACTTTCAGAATGAAAGCAGGAGCGGGCTTCCCCTTGGGGAGGCCCGTTTTGCGTATGTCGCTGACTTGCTCTTCGCCTCGCGGGCATTAAAACCCCGAACAAAGTCAAAGGAATGTGTGAGGTCGGTGCAGATGCAAGATGTGATTGAAGCCCTCGAGGAGCGACGCGAAAAAGCCCGCATGGGCGGCGGCAAAGCCCGGATCGAACGTCAGCACGAAAAGGGCAAACTCACCGCGCGCGAACGTGTGGCGCTCTTGCTCGATGAAGGCAGTTTCGAAGAAACCGACATGTTCGTCGAACATCGTAGCCATGATTTCGGTATGGAAAAGCAACGCATTCCTGGCGATGGCGTGGTCACTGGTCATGGCACCATCAACGGGCGTTTGGTCTATGTGTTCTCGAAAGACTTCACCGTGTTCGGTGGATCTCTATCGCTCGCGCAATCGGAAAAGATCGTCAAAGTTCAGAAGGCGGCGATGAAAGTCGGCGCGCCTGTCATCGGCATCTTCGATGCTGGCGGCGCGCGTATTCAGGAAGGCGTGGATAGCCTTGCGGGCTATGCCGACATCTTTATGGAAAACGTCTTGGCTTCCGGCGTGGTGCCGCAAATCTCAGTCATTATGGGGCCTTGTGCTGGTGGCGACGTCTACAGCCCAGCCCTGACCGACTTCATCTTTATGGTGAAAGACACATCCTACATGTATGTCACCGGTCCGGACGTTGTGAAAACCGTGACCAATGAAGAAGTGACCCACGAGACCCTCGGCGGAGCGTCTGTCCATGCCGCGAAATCTGGCGTGGTCGATGGCGCGTTTGAGAATGACATTGAAGCGCTCACGCAAATGCGCCGCTTGATCGATTTCCTACCTGGCTCCAACCGCGAAGAGCCGCCCATGCGGCCGACCTATGATACGATCGAGCGCCAGGATGATAGCCTCGATAGCCTGATCCCGGAAAACCCGAACCAGCCTTACGACATGAAAGAGCTGATTGAGAAAACCGTGGACGAGGGCGACTTCTTTGAGATCAGTCCCGCCTTTGGCGCGAACATCATTTGTGGCTTTGGGCGGATCGAAGGCTCGACCGTTGGGTTTGTTGCGAACCAGCCGATGACGCTGGCTGGCGTGCTCGACATTGATGCCTCGCGCAAGGGCGCGCGTTTCGTTCGTTTCTGTGACTGTTTCAACATTCCAATCGTCACGTTCGTAGACGTGCCGGGCTTCATGCCGGGGACCAAGCAAGAGTATGGCGGCCTGATCAAACACGGTGCCAAGCTGCTCTTCGCTTATGCTGAGGCGACTGTGCCGAAGGTCACTGTGATCACCCGCAAAGCCTATGGCGGCGCGTATGATGTGATGAGCTCGAAACATCTGCGCGGCGATGTGAATTATGCTTGGCCAACCGCTGAGATTGCGGTGATGGGCGCCAAGGGCGCTGTCGAGATCATCTTCCGCAAAGACATTGGCGACGAAGCTAAAATCGCTGAGCACACGCAAAGCTATGAAGAAAATTTCGCCAATCCATATGTGGCGGCGAAAAAAGGCTATATCGACGATATCATCATGCCGCACTCAACCCGGCGCCGCGTCGCGAAATCGCTCCGCACCCTACGCGGGAAAGAGCTCAGCAATCCGTGGAAGAAGCACGATAATATTCCGCTGTAAGGGGGCGTCCTGAGGAATTAGGTCGGTTCGCCTACATCGCGTAGTACGGCTTTCCAAGCTCTGTTCTCAACCAGAGTTGAGCGATAGACTTTGATCGAATGGTTGGGCAGGGCGGCAATGGCTGCCTTCACGCTGTCGGCGATAGAGACCGGCATCCACGGGCTCAGCGTGACGCGCTTTACGAGCGACAAATCAAGCTTTTGCTCACAGCGATCAATGTGCGATTCTTCTTCCGTTATGAGAAAGCGATACTCTTGCTCGTCGGCAAACTGAATCCGCTTCAAGAACGGAATACGATCGGGACCGGGCGACATGGCCTTCAGTTCGGCGATCGTGTGATAGGTGACATCGCCATGCAAGGGCTCATCAGGGCCGTCTTCCAAGCTTTCTATGAGACCGGTCCGATCAAACCAAATGCAGACACCTTCCAAGCCGGAAGAGAACACTTTCCAGTGGTGATACGTTTCTTCTGCGCCCGTCAGGCAGAGTGCGAGAACCGAGCCATGCGACTCGACCTTCCGAAAGCGCTCAAGTGCAAAAGCGTCGTTTCGGTCGTCCCAAAAGGCGGGGTTCATGAAGCTAATCGATTGCCTTTGAATCATGTCGATCAGGACGCTCAAGGATGTGTAGCGTCTCAGTATATTGCTCGTGTCCATAGAAGCTCCTGCGACAGTCTTTGACTTGATGGACTGCAATGGTTGGTCGCATAAGCCAAGGGATGAAAGTTCTAAACCACAATCATCGCCTTGCCATTTATGGCACGCTTGCACCCGGCGAGGTGAACCATCATCAAGTCAGCATGATGCAAGGTGTGTGGATTGAAGGCACCGTGCGCGGATGGCTCAGCGAAGATGGTTGGGGCGCAACGCTCGGCTTTCCGGGTCTTCGGCTCAATTCAGAAGGCGACAAGATCAAAGTCCAAGTTCTGGAATCACCTGACTTGCCCGATCACTGGGAACGCCTGGATGAGTTTGAGGGCGAGGAATATGCCCGCGTAACCACTGAAGTCTATACCGGCGATAAGTGGATCAAAGCGCAAATCTATGTGGTGGCGGGCTGAAGTCATGACTCATCTCACGGCCTTTACCGCCAGTCTCGAAACGGTCGCCACCCGCTGCGAAGATGTGGTGCCGCCGGTCTACGAGGCCTTATTCAAACGGTTCCCTGAGTTCGAAGAGCTGTTCGTGCTCGATGTAGATCAGGGCGCGCGGGGGCATATGCTGAATGAGGCGCTCAGCATGGCCGAAGGCTTGCTGCAGGATGACCCCGTCGCGATCAGCTTTGTCTCGGCTGAGCGCATGAACCATGAAGGCTATGGCATCGGCGATGACGTGTTTGAAGGCTTTTTCCAGGTCATGGCTGATGTGTTCCAAACCATCTCTGGCGAAGCCTGGTCGCGTGAGATGAGTGCCGCCTGGGACATGGTCCACGAAAAGGCCGCTGCAGCGAAATTGTAGAGCCCTGCATCCAATCCCACCCTTGATTGCATCTTAATCTGTGAGCCCGCAAAAAGGGTGCAGGATAAGAAAGCAAGACTATGGACGAAATTATTGTTCCGATTTTTCTATTTATAGCGATCGTTGCGATCATCTGGCTCTACAGCCATTACAATTTCAAAAAGCGAAACACCGCGCACGAGACATTGCGCCTAGCGGTCGAAAAAGGCCAACAGGTCTCTCCAGAATTGGTCGAGCGGATGTCGGCGATGAACGATCCGGTCAAATCCGATTTGCGGCGCGGCGTCCTATTGATCGCCTTCGGAATCGCCTTTGTTGTTCTCGGCGCAATCATGCCGCATGATGAGCCAGACGCGATGCGCGGCATTGCGGCGATTTCCTCATTCCCAGTGATTTTGGGGCTCGCCTATCTCGGCCTTTGGCGGTTTAGCCACGATCGATAGAGCGTGGTTTGGGGCGAGCGGTGACATCCGACTTTGATCTCGCGCGGGACGCTGCCTCTGGAAAAGAGGCGGCGTTCGAGACGCTTGTGCGACGCTATCAAGGCGCTGTGCGTGGGGTATGCCGACGTCTGACCAGTCATGCTGCTGAAGCTGACGACGTCGCGCAAGCGACCTTCCTGATGGCTTGGCGGAAGATTGGCGCCTATCGCGGTGGCTCATTCAAGTCTTGGATTTGCACGATTGCCTATCGCGAATTCTTGCAGGCGCGGCGCCGCAAAAAAATTGAGGTCGAGTTTGATGAGAACACTCACATATTGGCGTTTGACACCTCAGCGGCGCGTTTGCCGGAGCAGCTCGATCTGGACCGGGCTTTGAAGACGCTGCCAGAAAATCAGCGCATTTGTGTGGTTCTTTGTGTGGCAGCTGGAATGAGCCATTCAGAAGCAGCGGCGGCCACGGGGTTCCCGCTCGGCACAGTGAAGTCCCATGTGAATCGCGGCGTAGCCGCGCTTCGCAAACAGCTTGCGGCCGAAAGCGTCGCGTGATGGAGTAGAAGAATGCAGACCGAAGAAAAATATGACGACCTGACCGCGCTGTTCGAAGCGCAGGATGACGCTCTGCAGAACGACGTCTTTGTTGAGCAGGTGATGAAGCCGATCCGCCGCCGATCACGCTGGCGTGCGCCGCTCCTGTTTGGGGCAGGCGGGCTTGGGCTCGGCGCAGCTTTGTCTCAGATAGGCGGCGTCTGGGATGCGCTTAAAGCCCAAGCACCAACCTCTATCGAAGCGGATTTAAGCTTGTCGCTTGAGGCGCTGCCAAGTGCTCAGGTGGCGATTGATACGCAATCAATCTGGGTGATCGCCGCTGTCCTGATGATGGTCAGTTGTGCTGCTTTGGTGATGACGGAACGCGCTTAACCGGCCCGCCACCGCGCACAGATTGAAGTCGGCAGCAAGCGATCATCGCCTGTATGCGGGATCGCCATCTCGCCCATCTCCATAATCCCGCCAAGGCCGTTCAAATGCCCTGCCAGCGCTTGTGCCAAAGCGATATGAGATAGGCGCACAGCATAAGCGGTGAGGATTACAAAGAGCGGCTGATCCGATAACAGCGCGCGAGCATTCGCGAGCAGATCGGGAAGGTCTTCTTCAAACCGCCAGGTCTCATTCTTGGTACCGCGGCCAAATTTCGGCGGGTCCAGAACGATTGCATCATAGGTGTTTCCGCGGCGGATTTCGCGGGCGGTGAACTTCATCGCGTCGTCCGCAATCCAACGGATCGGTGCGCCGGCGAGGCCGCTCATATCGGCGTGCTCTTTGCCATAGCCGTTTGACTTGGGGCTGGCATCGAGATGCGTGACCTCGGCGCCAGCTTGGGCGGCCGCGAGGCTCATCATGCCGGTATAACCGAACAGGTTGAGGACGCGGATCTTACGACCTGCTGAGCGGATCTGGTCCTGCGCGAAGGCCCAATGCGCGCTGTGCTCCTGAAACAAGCCGAGGTGTCGGAACGGGGTCCGCCGCGCATTCAGGTGCAAGCCGCGCCATTCCATTGGCCAAGCCTCAGGGGCGGCGCGATTAATCAGCTGCCAGTTGCCACGATCATCATCTCCAGCTTTCGCATCGAAGCGCGCATCGGCGGTCCAGCTTTCAACCGGCGCCGCAGGCGACCAGAACGCTTGCGGGTCGGGGCGGATCACCGTTTGCGATCCGAACCGTTCCAGCTTGTGGCCATCGCCGCTATCAAGCAGGGCATATTGGTCCTCTGCCCATTGATCTGCGAGGAAGAGTGTCGCTTCGGTCTTCATCACGCAAACCCTCTTTGGCGCCAGCCTTCATAGAGCATGATTGCAGTCGCTTGCGCCAGGTTGAGACTATCAGCGCCGCCGCGCATTGGGATTAAGCAAAGCGTGTCGCACTCGGCTTCGATATGGGGTGGAAGTCCTGCTTGCTCGTTGCCCATCAGGATGAGGCTTGGTTGAACAAAATCGACGCCGACATGGCTCGTGTCGCCATTCACGCTGGCCGCAACCATGTTCAGCCCGCCGCGCTTCCGCCAAGTGTTGAACGCAGCAAAGTCTGTGCGGGCGAGGGCGACGTCGAACAAAGACCCCATGGAGGCGCGTACGGCCTCAACACTGTATGGGTCACAGCAATTTTCGATCAGGATGACACCTGCCGCTCCGGCGCAGTCTGCGGTGCGAAGGATGGTGCCGAGATTGCCTGGATCGCGGCACTCATACAGACCGATCCAAAGGCCGGTCGCGTCCGGCGAAACGTCTTCGAGCGCGAGGTCACGCTGTTTGATTGCGGCGATTACGGCTTGCGGATTGTCCTTGCGTGCGATCGATCCGGCCAAGCGATCCGGGACTTGGATGAGCCGTGCGCCTTGGTCGCTGGCGCGCTTTGCAAGGGCTTGGACATAGTCACGCTCAGCGCCAGAATTAGAAACAATCAGCGTCTCGACCTGCCAGTTTTGCGCGAGCGCCTGTTCAATCAACCGCGCACCCTCGGCCAAGAACAGCCCGGTCTCATTCCGGCCCTTTTTGCGCTCCAAGCTTCGCAAGAGTTTAATGCTAGGATTGCTGGCCGACGAGATATGATCAAAACTCAGATTCATGAACGCCCTGTAACATGCACTTGCCTGATTCCAAGGGATAAGGCAGGACTCAAGGGTTAATGCAGTCTTTAGAATAGGGGATTGCGACATGGGTGCCTATGATACAATGACCGCTGGTCTCAGCGGCGCAGCCTTGGCAATTCTGGGCATAGTAACCGTGCACGGTGAGTCCGAGTATCACCTGAATGCCCAGCAAATGCAGGACGAACTGCAATCTCTCGCAAGCAAGTCGTTGGTTGACTCAGGTCAAAATTGGGCCAGCGTTGAGATGACTGGGCAACGCGCTTTAATCACCGGAGCGCCGCCATCTGTTGAAGCTGCAGAAGCTGCGAAAAACGCAGTTTTCGCCTCTGCCGGACAAGGCGGTATGATCTGGGGTGGTGTCTGGTCGGTCGAAACGGACTTTGACGAAATTCGGGATTTGCCAACCGCATCGCCATTTGTTTGGCGCGCGATCAAGAGCTCCAGCGGCGCCATGGTCTTCGTCGGAGCTGTGCCGAGTGATGCTGACAAAGCTGCGCTCGCGGCGCACGCTGCGACGCTCAGTTCAGACTCGCTGGACGACCGCGCTCAGCTCTCCTTGGGTGTTCCGGAGGGCGATTGGGTTGGCACAGCGAAATTCGGTCTGGATCAGTTGGCGCTCTTGGATAGCGGCGAAGCCAGGCTGACGGACTATGAGTTGCGGCTGAGCGGGATTGCGATGCAAGACGCCGCGCGGATGCAAGCGACCGCCTCAGTCGCGAACCTCTCAGATCCTTGGGTTGGCGTGGCCGATATTGAAGGGCCCAGCCATTGGCAGGCGGAGCATGTGGATGGCACGCTCGTACTCTCGGGCAGCGTAGAAACCGCCGAAGATCGCGCTGAGATCGCCGAAATTGCCGAGACTTATTTTGACGGACCAGTCATCGATCAGATGAGTATTGAAAGCTCAGAATATGAGCCTTGGATCCAAGGCGTTCGCCTCGGACTTCCGCATTTCTCAAAGTTCGAAAGCGGTGAAATGCAATTCCACCCTGAGGGGGACGGATTTAGTTTCGAGGGCGAAGCTACAAGCTCAACCCTGCAGTTTCTGCGGGAAGACATGAGCGAGCTCGAGGGTGAG
>JBCBGS010000106.1:0-9882 GCA_038526515.1 Pseudomonadota bacterium
TGGCGGTGTTCATACGATCTAGTTTGGCAGCCACACTGGCATCGATCAGAGTTGATCCAATGCGCAGCTGAATGCCGATAGCGAGAAGCTGTTCTGCATCTACGTCGCTGTTGGCCAGAAGCGTTCTACCGTTGCTCAGGTTGTTAAGACCCTCGAAGAGCGCGGCGCCCTGGACTACACAGTGATCGTGTCTGCGACCGCGTCTGAGCCAGCTCCGCTTCAGTACCTGGCACCGTTCACCGGTTGTACAATTGGTGAGTATTTCCGCGACAATGGCATGCACGCTCTGATCATTTATGATGATCTTTCCAAGCAAGCTGTTGCGTATCGTCAGATGTCACTGCTTCTGCGTCGCCCACCAGGCCGCGAAGCTTATCCTGGTGACGTTTTCTATCTTCACTCCCGCCTCCTCGAGCGCGCCGCGAAGATGAACGAAGACAATGGCTCAGGGTCTCTGACCGCTCTGCCGATCATTGAAACCCAAGCGAACGACGTTTCGGCGTACATTCCGACCAACGTGATCTCGATTACTGACGGTCAGATCTTCCTCGAAACCGACCTCTTCTATCAGGGCATCCGTCCTGCGGTGAACGTGGGTCTGTCGGTTTCTCGTGTGGGATCTGCTGCGCAGACCAAAGCGATGAAGAAAGTTGCCGGTTCAATGAAGGGTGAGCTTGCTCAGTACCGCGAAATGGCGGCCTTTGCGAAGTTTGGCTCGGATCTCGACGCTGCGACGCAAAAGCTTCTGAACCGCGGTGAGCGCCTGACCGAGCTGCTGAAGCAGCCTCAGTACAGCCCGCTCCTCATGGAAGAGCAGGTTTGCGTGATCTATGCCGGTACACGTGGCTACCTGGATGATGTCCCAACCAAAGACGTCACCCGCTACGAAGCTGAGCTTCTGTCTTTCCTCCGGAACGACAAGAAAGATCTCTTGAAGCAAATCCGTGACGAGAAAGCGCTCTCTGACAGTGTTGAAGCTGGCATCAAAGACGCGCTGGAAGCTTTCGGAAAGACCTTCGGGTAAGTTGAACCTAACCACTGGGAGCCTCTGACCCGATGTCTGGCCTCAAGGAACTCAAAAACCGGATCGGAAGTGTGAAATCCACACAGAAGATCACCAAGGCGAAGCAAATGGTCGCCGCTGCGAAACTGCGCCGTGCGCAGGAAGCGGCTGAGGCCTCTAAGCCTTATGCCAGTCGGATGGCAAACGTGGTTGCTAACCTGACCGCCTCCATGGGCGACGGGTCTGGCGGACCTAAACTGCTTGCGGGCTCTGGCGATGACAAAGTTCATCTCGTCGTCGTCATGACAGCCGAGCGCGGACTTTGTGGTGGCTTCAATGCCAACACAGCGAAAGCCGCTCGTCTGAAAATAGAAGAGCTACAGGCTGCTGGCAAAACCGTCAAAATCATCACGGTCGGTAAAAAGGGCCGCGAGGTTCTGAAATCTTCTTACGAAGATCTCTTCATCGACCATGTCGATTTGTCAGAGGCGAAAGACAAGTTCACGCCATACGCGATTGCGCTGGGGCTCGACCTCACCAAGCGTTTTGAAGCAGGTGAGTTTGACGTTGCGACTTTAATCTTCTCTGAGTTCAAAAACGTTCTGACGCAAAACCCGGTGGCGAAACAGTTGATCCCAGCTGAAGCCCCGGAAGATGCTGAGACGATTGATCTTGGCGGCGCGATCTACGCTTATGAGCCATCTGAGCCAGAAATCCTTGAAACGCTACTCCCACGCTATCTCAACACACAGATCCTATCTGCGATGCTTGAGAACGCAGCCGGAGAGCAAGCGGCATCTATGACGGCCATGGATAATGCGACACGAAATGCGGGCGATATGATCGACTCCCTTTCGCTGCAATATAACCGCGCCCGTCAGGCCCAAATCACCAAAGAGCTGATCGAGATCATCTCTGGTGCGGAGGCCCTGTAAGATGTCGTTCTGGATTTACGAACACTTCAGCAAGAAGCGCGCACGTCTGCACACCAGCGAGTGCCGCTATTGCAATGACGGTCAAGGCGTAGGCGGCGACCAAACGAATGATGATGACAAATGGCACGGCCCATTTGCCACCTATGAAGAAGCTGAAACAGCGATGAATGCCCTCGGGCATAAAGACGCTCGCCCATGCGGTGTGTGTAAGCCTGCTGAAGCTGAAACCAAAACCGCTGCGGCGCCTGCTGCTGCAGCTCCTAAAACCACGGCGGCCCCTAAAAAGGCTGCTCCGAAACCTAAACCCGCTCCTAAGGAGACGCCTCGCATGGACCTTTCAAAAGCGACTGGCCGCGTAAGCCAGGTTATCGGCGCTGTTGTCGACGTTGAGTTCGATGGCGCCCTTCCAGACATTCTAAACGCTCTTGAGTGTGAAAATAACGGCAACCGCCTTGTTCTTGAGGTTGCCCAGCACCTCGGTGAGAACGGCGTTCGCACAATCGCGATGGATTCGACTGAAGGTCTGGTTCGCGGTCAAGCGGTCGCTGATACCGGCAGCCCAATCATGGTGCCAGTTGGCCCAGGCACACTCGGCCGCATCATGAACGTTGTCGGTGAACCAATTGATGAGCGCGGCCCTGTCGCCTCAGACATCACAGCGCCAATTCACGCGCCAGCGCCTGACTTTGTTGACCAGTCAACAGAAGCTGAAGTGCTCGTCACCGGGATTAAAGTTATCGACCTGCTCTGCCCATACACAAAGGGTGGTAAGATTGGTCTGTTCGGCGGTGCCGGTGTTGGTAAGACCGTTCTTATTCAGGAACTGATCAACAACATCGCGAAACTGTTCGGCGGTTATTCAGTGTTTGCTGGCGTTGGTGAGCGGACACGTGAAGGTAATGACCTCTATTACGAGATGCAGGACGCGAACGTGATCGATCTCGAAGGCGAAAGCCGTGCGACACTGGTCTATGGCCAGATGAACGAGCCTCCAGGCGCCCGTGCACGTGTGGCTCTGACCGGTCTTGCTCAAGCGGAATATTTCCGTGACCAAGAAGGTAAGGACGTTCTGTTCTTCGTCGACAACATCTTCCGCTTTACACAAGCCGGTTCTGAGGTGTCAGCGCTTCTCGGCCGTATTCCTTCTGCGGTGGGCTATCAGCCTACACTGGCAACCGATATGGGTGCCCTGCAAGAGCGGATTACAACCACCACCAAAGGGTCTATTACCTCTGTACAAGCGGTTTACGTGCCTGCGGATGACTTGACCGACCCAGCGCCAGCGACTTCGTTTGCGCACTTGGACGCGACAACGGTTCTGAACCGTTCAATCGCGGAAAAAGGCATCTACCCAGCTGTGGATCCACTCGACTCAACATCTCGTATTCTCGATCCATTGATCATCGGCCAGGACCACTATGAAGTGGCACGTGGCGTTCAAGAAATCCTGCAGCGCTATAAAGAACTGCAAGACATCATTGCGATCCTCGGCATGGACGAACTGTCTGAAGAAGACAAACTCGTTGTTGCCCGTGCCCGTAAAGTTGAGCGCTTCCTGTCACAGCCGTTTGACGTGGCTGAGGTCTTCACCGGCTCACCTGGTGTTCAGGTGAAACTCGAAGACACTGTCGCTGGCTTTAAAGGCCTCATCGAAGGCGAGTATGACCACCTGCCAGAGCAAGCTTTCTACATGGTTGGCTCGATCGATGAAGCGAAAGCAAAAGCTGAGAAAATGCTCGCCGACGCGGCATAAGCAAATTGAATTTGGCCCGCTCCGGCGGGCCGATCCTTCCAGACGAAAGCGTGTCTCATGGCTGACAAACTGCACTTTTCACTCGTTTCACCTGCACGGGAACTGTTCTCCGGCGAGGTTGATCACGTGATTGCACCTGGTTCAGACGGTGAATTTGGCGTGCTCGTCAATCACGCGCCATTTATGACAACGCTTAAGAATGGCGTTGTTCGCGTTGAAGATGGCGGCGAAACCACGATGCGCTTGTTTGTGCGCGGCGGCTTTGCGGACGTGACGCCTGCCGGCCTCACAATCCTTGCGGAAGAAGCCGTCAATATGGACAGCGTCTCAGCTGGGAGCGTTCAGAAAGAGCTCGATGAAGCGCGTCAGGCATTGCTGGCCGAAGGTAAAGACGGCAGCGCCGTGCTCGAAGAGCAAGTGGCGTACCTAGAAAGCCTCAAGGCCGCGCTCGTCAACTAAGCGCGTTGAGCGCTGTAACAGCGCCTCCCAATACACCTGCGTGTGCGCCCAGTTTTGGCGCGCTGATTAAATCTGCGCCTTTAACGGGCAGATAGTCACCCATCAGCTCGTCGAACTGTTCCCGGATCATCGCATAAAGATGCTCCGCTTGGAGCAAGCCGCCACCGATGATGATCCGCTCAAGCCGTGTGGTCAGGTACAGATTGGTACAGGCCTGCGCGAGATAATACGCTTCCACATCCCAAGCGGCATGATCACTGGAGACTCGCGTAGGATCGCCCCAACGAGCCTCAAAGGCCTTCGCCGAGGCCAATCCTTCCAAGCAGTCGCCATGCAGGGCGCAGGTGCCAGGAAAGTCTTGGTCACTTGGATGCCGGGCAACCCGAATATGCCCGAACTCCGGGTGCGAAGGGCGACCAACGAGGCTGCCCTCTAGGCTTAGGCCAACCCCAATTCCGGTGCCCACCGTCATATAAGCGGCGCTCTCAAGCCCTTGCGCAGCCCCCCAGCGCATTTCAGCGACCAAGGCCGCGTTTACGTCTGTGTCGAGATGAAAAGGTACCTGCAGAGCCTCAGACAATGCGGGGCCAATCGGCGCGCCGTGCCAACCTGGCTTAGCGGTTCCCGTGATCGTGCCATATCTGCTGGAAGTGGGATCCACATCAACGGGCCCAAAGCTCGCAATCCCAAGCGCGATTAGGTCTAAGCCGCGGGCCTCTGACTCTCGGCGAAATGCTAAAGCGCACGCGGTCAGCGTTTCTTCAGGCGTAGTCGTTGGAATGCGCCAGGTTGTAATCAGGTCGCCATCGCCGCGAACGAGCGCGCATTTGAAGCTTGTTCCGCCTGCATCAACCGCGGCAATGATTGTATCGGATTCCAATCGCAAATCCTCCCGTCTTCACGGGATAGGCGATTAGCCAAAAACCGCAATCGTTTGGCGCCCCACCAGGATCGGCTCACCTTGCTTGTTCCAGAGGCGCATGGACTGGCTGGAATAGCCGTCCTTGGCGAGTTGCGCGGTGTGCTGAGCAAAGAACCAACCCTCTGGATCGGTTGCAATATCATCCGTCATAAACTCGGCCATCCAAGTCATCGAACTGATACGAGCGCGTTCTTTGAATAAAGAGAGCACAGCTGGCGGCGGCGCATCGCCGATCGCGAGAACTGCTGTAGCATCTTGAGGTGTATTCGGATCGAGATGGCGCATCCAGAGGCCAATCGATGTTTTATCAGACCCGGAAAGCGGACGATCGCCGAGCGCAATCAACATTTCGAAATTCTGAGTAAAGCCAGGTCGCGGGATGTCGCGATCAAAGAAAGGCTCGATGTCTTCCGGCGCAGGAACCTCCGGCATCGGCATATCATCGAAATGAAGCGCGCTCTCCTTCGCTTTCCCGAACGCAAATATAGACTGGGCCGTCACACCGGACTCCGCCGTGATATCGACACTGACAAAGGCTGTATTCTTTCCCCGGCGCAGGAGCTTTGGCGTGATCTTGATATCCCCGCCAACCGGTCCGACAAACGCGATCTGCGCCGACCGAATGGGAAGGTCATCGACCAATCCCATCGCGCCTTGCAGAGATAAAGCCGCGGTCAGACCGCCATAGGTGGTGCGCCCTTGCATCCAAGTCTCGGGAATATGGGCATCCACACTGTGATCAGGATGGCGTTTCAGGCTGGAAAGCAGCTCAGTATAGCTGGTCATTAGTCTGCCTCTGGGAGAATTATCGTTGTGCTTGAGATAGTGGGTTCTGAACTGGCACCAAGCCGTCACGCCACGTCAGCGGGCACAAAAACGCCCCCACCGATGAAGGTGGAGGCGATTTGAAGACTTAAAAGAGCTATTAGTGCTGGCTCTCTGGTGTCGTGACTTTCAAACCGTCCAGCGCGTCGCTGACGCTGATCTGGCATGAAAGGCGCGAATTGGCCTGAACGTTTTCAGCAAAATCGAGCATGGATTGTTCCATGTCTTCTGGTGATCCGACTTTGTCCATGAAAGCCTCATCGACATAGACATGGCAGGTTGCACAAGCACAAGCGCCGCCGCAGTCCGCATCAATGCCTGGGATCGAATTTTTGATCGCGGCTTCCATGACGCTTTCGCCATTGGTGGCTTCGATGGGGCGTTCTGTGCCCTCGTGATCGACATAAATAATTGTAGCCATGTCTGCTTGGTCTCCTTAAGCGGTCGTTGCCGCAATCTCTTTCATGGATATTGATGTATCGCTTAGTGTTTCCGGTGCAAGTCGCGCGCCTGTTATTATCATTTTCTTCGACGCCAAGAATTCAGGCGGACTATTGATGGCATCTACCGCGATCAGCTTGCCATTTTGCAAATAAAAGACCGCGAACTTGCGAGTCTCTGGGTCGCCGCGTACGACCGTTTCGTCATAGCCCTGGCTCAGGCCTGCGATTTGAAGTTTCAGATCATACTGGTCCGACCAGAACCACGGACAGTCCTCGGTTGGGCGCGGTTTGCCCATAATTGCCGCCGCAGAGAGTTTGCCCTGTTCGATCGCGTTATGGACGCTCTCCAAGCGGCCATTTCGACCATAATGAACGAGCGGGCGCGCCGCGCAGTCACCGGCTGCAAACACCCGCGGGTCATTTGTGCGCGCATCCTGATCGGTCAGAATACCATTGGAACAGGCAATTCCCGCCTCTTCGGCAAGCTCGACATTCGGCAGGATGCCAATCCCAACCAAAACAATATCTGCATCCAACTCAGTGCCGTCCGCGAGCACCGCTTGGGTGACATTGCCGCCCTCGCCTTTCAGGGATGCCAGCCGGGCGCCGGTCCGGATCTCAGCACCTTGGCGCGTGTGCTCGTCGGTGAAGAACTGGCTCATAATCGGGCTGGTTACCCGCGCAAGGACGCGGTCTTCCATTTCAAGAACGGTGACTTCTAATCCCATTTGGCGCGCAACAGCCGCGGCCTCGAGACCAATATAACCTGCGCCAACAATCACCATCTTATGGCCGCTGATCATCTGGGGGCGAATGCGTTCGACATCAGCTAAGTCGCGCAGGTCAAAAACGCCGTCTAGATCTGCCCCTTCAACAGGCAGCGCGCGCGGCCGAGAGCCTGTCGCGATGATCAGCGCATCATACGGAACCGCCCCTCCATGCTCGAGCTCAACCGTCTGTGCGCTACGGTCAATCTTAGTTGCACGAACCGACAATACCGTGTCGATGTTTTGATCTTCATACCAAGCGGCAGGCTTAAAATAGAGGCGCTCTTCGGCAAGTTCGCCCTTCATATAAGCCTTCGACAAGGGCGGACGTTGATAGGGCAGGGCGGGTTCTTCGCCGATCAGCGTGATCGACCCCTCAAATCCAAACAGTCGCAACGACGCGCAGGCCTGCGCAGCGGCTTGGCCACCGCCAATGATCACGACTTTTTCTGCGCTAGACAGATCCACGACTCTACAACCCTCCCGAGTTCGATATTTTCATGACGCATGCGTCACTTTTTTGCAAGGCGCGACGCTGCGGCAAGATTTCCAGTTCTTTTCCACAAATGCAGACTGTGCCACAAGCCCCGAATGGATAAACAGAATTCAGAGCGCATTATGGCGATGCTGCATGCTCGATCAGGCACGCTGGAAAATGGCGAACCGATCAGCCCGCCCATTGTCACGACGGCGAAATACGCCCTCGCGGGCACGCCGAACACGCCCTACACCTATGGGCGCGATATCAACCCAACTGTTGAGGCCGCAGAAGCCGCGATCGCTGCACTAGAAGAAGCACCCGTTGTCGCGTTTCCATCTGGAATGGCGGCGATTACGGCGGCGTTGATGGTGACGGCAAAGGCTGGAGACCGGGTCTTGGTGCCGTCCGATGGCTATTACGTGACGCGCGTGATGCTGGAAGAGATCCTGTCCGGCCATAACATCCACTTCGATGCGGTTCCAACCAAAGCCTTCGCAACAACGGACCTGTCCCCTTACGCCGTGGTTTGGGCCGAAACGCCGTCCAATCCAGGCCTGGACCTTTGCAGTATTCGCTCGATCGCTGAGGCTGCGAAAGACGCCGGCGCAGCCTTAGTGGTTGATAATACGACCCTCACGCCGCTCTTGCAGCGCCCACTCGACCTCGGCGCAGATCTGGTGGTGAGCTCCGACACGAAAGCTATGGCGGGGCATTCTGACTGCTTGTTCGGTCATGTCGCAACGCGCGATGAAGCACTGCTGGCGAAAGCCGCAAAGTGGCGCAAAGTGTCGGGCAGCATCCCGGATCCATTCGCCGCCTTCCTCACCCATCGCGGCTTGATGACGTTAGAGGTTCGTCTGGAGCGCATGTGCGCAAATGCGGCCGCGCTTATGAATGTTTTCGAGGGTCACCGCGCCATCGAAACCGTAAAATTCCCAGGCATGGGGTTTGTCATTGGGCTGACTTTTGCGAGCGAAGCGAAAGCGGAGAGCTTTATCAATGACTGCCCGGCAATATTTGCCTCCACGAGCTTTGGCGGCGTGCATACGAGCGCCGAGCGGCGCGCCCGCTGGGGTGATGATGTCCCGGACGGATTCGTGAGACTTTCCGTTGGATGTGAACCGAGCGATGCGCTTGTGAAAGCGGTCGAGGCCAGTCTTGCTGCGCTTTGAACTGCCTGATCTCGCCGCAACGGCTGCGCTGGCGCGCAAACTCGCGCCCTGGCTCAAGGCAGGCGATGTGGTCGCGCTGCATGGCGGGCTCGGCGCGGGCAAAACGACCTTTTCACGCGCTTTGATTTCGGCCCTGCTCGAGCAGGACACGGAAGTCCCGAGCCCGACCTATACTCTGGTCCAGACATATGATGGTCCAGACTTCCCGGTCTTTCACTTCGACTTGTACCGCCTGGAAGACCCGAGCGAAGTGTTCGAACTTGGCTGGGACGAAACTCAAGACGGCCTTGCATTGATCGAATGGCCAGACCGGGCGGGGGCTCATCTGCCTGCTTGGCGCCTCGATCTCTATATCGATTTGGTTGGGGATAATCGCACAGCTCGACTGGAAACCCAGGGCGAAGACTGGCAGACTCGTTTGCATGAGTTCTGATCCGAATCGCAGCGCCCTAATTACTGCCTTCCTCTCTGAGGCTGGCTGGCGCGACGCGCACATTCATTGGTTCGATCAAGACGCTTCAACCCGTCGCTATGCCCGGCTGACGCAGACCAGCGGCGAAACCGCAATACTGATGGATGCCCCTCGTGTTGAGGACGATCCGTGCACACCGGACATGACGCTGGCACAGCGGCAAGCAAAGGGTTGGAACGCGATGACTCGTCTGGCGGCGAGCCGTGTCGATGCTTTCGTTCTGATCGCAGAGCATTTGCGTAGAGCGGGCTTGCGAGCCCCTCAAATCTTCGCCCATGACGCGGCAAACGGCCTTGCCATTCTGGAGGACTTTGGCCCACAGCGAGAGTTTGCGCGGCTGATCGAACAAGGCGTTGAAGAAGTGCCCCTGTACATCGAGGCCGCGAAAGACTTGGCGAAACTGCATCATGCGGAAAAGCCTGCTATCCTGAGCAATGGCGACGATAACTGGCCGATCCTTGAATTTGATCACATCGCGCTTGGGGCTAATGCGGACCTGTTTGCAGACTGGTTCCATGTCTATGACGAGACCGCGCGCATGACAGATGCAGATCGTGTCCGCTGGGAAAAGGTGCGCGATAACCTCATCGAGCAAGCCATTTCATTCCCGCGCGAGTTCACCCTTCGCGATTATCACGCGGAAAACTTGC
>JBCBGS010000107.1:0-9865 GCA_038526515.1 Pseudomonadota bacterium
AAAGACGCCAAAGGCGCAATCGTGACCCGAGTAACTTCAGGCAGCCCTGCGGAAGACTCTGGCCTACAACGCGGGTGGTTGTCGTCGCATCATCCACGGACTGACCGTTGATTTTGACGATGATATCGCCGCGCTCTAGGCCAGAGTCTTCCGCAGGGCTGCCTGAAGTTACTCGGGTCACGATTGCGCCTTTGGCGTCTTTCAGACCGACTGCATCCGCCATATCCTCATCAACATTCGTGATCGTCACGCCAAGCCATCCGCGTGAGACTTTACCCTTGTCGATCAGCGTCGAGGTGACTTGGTCCACGAGTTCTGATGGGATCGCAAAACCCAATCCAATCGACCCGCCGGTTGTCGATGCAATCCAAGTGTTCACACCGACCACGCGGCCATTCATGTCGAATGTTGGTCCGCCAGAATTCCCGCGATTGATCGCAGCATCGATCTGCAAATAGTCTGTGTATTGTTGAGAGCGGCGAAGGTCACCCGGCTTACCAAGCGCCGAGACAATGCCAGCTGTGGCTGTCCCGGAGAAGCCAAGCGGGCTCCCCACCGCGACCACCCAGTCGCCGCGACGAAGCTGTTTCGACGACCCAAAGTCGACAAAGGGGTAGGTTCCTTCACTTTTCACTTTCAGAACTGCGAGATCGGTCTCTGGATCGGTCCCGACCAATTCTGCCTCGAGAATAGATCCATTATCGGTTACGATTTCAATCTCAACGGCATTATCCACGACGTGATTGTTTGTGACGATGTGACCTTCGCCAGAGATAAAGAAACCGGAGCCTTGTCCGCGACCTTCACGGGGTTCTGGCTCTTCTTCAGGAGGCGTCAGGCCAAATTGTTCCAAGAACCGCTCGCGTTGGGATAGCTCCCGGTCCGTGAGCTGCATTTCGGTGCGAACGCGCACGCCCACGACGGCCGGGCTAACTTGCTCAATTAGATCCGCAAACGAAACCGGCGCGCCCGATGGTGCTTCAAGCGTAATCGGATTGGCGTCGGCGTTTGGGAATTGCGGCCCCAGCAATATGGCGCCCATCGCGCCTGCTCCAACAAGACCTGCAACTATTGCATTTCGGGAAATGCCAAACAATTTCATCGACTTCCATGCCTCCAAAGATGTGTTGTACCTATCTGGTACCAAATTTACGAAAGTAACAGCCTAACACTCATTAAAGATCATTAAGCCGGTTTTGTGACCAGGTGTGTTTCAACCTTCGCGCCGTTCTCAAGGGTTCTGTGCACAGGGCACTTATCGGCGATTTCGAGCATACGCGCACGCTGATCCTCATCCAGATGTCCTTCAATCTCTATGTAACGGGTGAAAACGTCAATTCTGTCGCGCGGACCGCAATCGACGCAGTCTTCGGCATGTTTCTTTTCATGCTCCAGGCGAACGCTTAATCGGTCGACTGGCCACTTCTTTCGATTGGCGTACATGCGCATCGTAATGGATGTACACGCGCCCAGGCCGGCCGTGACCCATGCATAAGGGTCAGGTCCGGTATCGGCGCCGCCCAGGCTTTTCGGTTCATCAGAATAGAACTTGCGCCCCCCAATCATGATTTCATTTTGATACGGGCCGTTCTCACCCGTTTCGCGCACCACGACTTTGTTTTGCTGGGTTTCGGTCTCTTGGGCTTGTGCGACAGTGCCAGTGTATTGCGCGCTCCATCCAGAAATAACATCAACAACAAAAACAGAATCAGACCGGCCGCTCAGCAAGTGATCGGCGCGATCGAGACTGACAAAGCTCTTGGGGTGTTTCGCCGCCATGAAGAGATCAGTCGCATTATCGATCCCCACCACATCATCGCCAGGTGCGTGCAAGATCATGAACGGTTTACGCAGCTGTTTGACGGCATCGAGCACAGTTGTTTTGCCAATCTCCTCCAAGAAGGACCGGCCAAGCGTGAACGGCCGGCCGCCCAAATTGACTTGAGCACACCCTTCAGCCTCAATTTCCGGAACGCTTTCGCGGAACTGTTCAATCACATGCCCTGCATTCGATGGCGCACCGATTGTCACGACGGCCTTCACATCGTCGAGCGCGCTGGCCGCGACGACAGTGGCAGCGCCGCCAAGCGAATGTCCGATCATCAAACTGATGGTACGTCCTGACGCCGCCATCCAGTCTGCAGCCGCCGCAAGATCAGCTACGTCTGACGAAAACCCAGCCGCCGAAAAATCCCCGCCGGACTCTCCGAGCCCGGTGAAGTCGAAACGCAGAACACCGATCCCGCGTTCTGCAAGCCCTCTCGCAATGCGGCTGGCCGCTAAGCTCTTCTTCGAACACGTGAAGCAGTGGGCGAAAATCGCCCAAGCATTGGCTTCCCCATCCGGGATCTCAAGAACGCCAGAGAGCGGGTCCCCCGCGGCGTTCGAAAACTCAATATTTTGGCTGTGCATGCTCACACTCCATCTCTCTTAGACCCGGAGATAGGTGGATGAGGGGGGAAGTGCCAATAAAGATCTGGTCTCTTTATCGTGATCTAGGTTGCAGCGTCGCTCCGGCTGAGACCTTCTAGCTCTCGCGGCTGATAGTTTTCATCATGCTTCGCCAGAATTTCTTCGGCGGTGAAAATGCCTGTCCCGGGCTCGAAACGCCCCGTGGCAACCACACCTTCGCCTTCACGGAAAAGGTCCGGCACTAAACCGGTATAAGACACGCGAACCGTTTCGCCCGATCCATCTTCGATGGTGAACAGAATTTCCGCCCCTTCGCCGAGTGTGCGAGATCCCATCGCGACGAAGCCGCCAATCCGGACTCTCTGCCCCGGTTCTGGCATACCGCGCTCAACAAGTAATTCTGGCGTGTAGAATAGATCCGCGTGCTGGCGCAAAGCCATTGAGGCTAAAACCACAGCAGCGACAATGAGTATTCCCGCAGCGCCCACTGCGTACAAGCGTTTGGTTCGAGCTCTCATGGTGTGATGTATAAGCGCAATTACCGGCACCCGCCCTGCGGCACGTGGTCATGCACGGCGAAGACTGACGATTGCACGAAGCCCGCCCAGTGGGCTTTCATCTAAGACGAGGCTGCCACCATTCATATCTGCGATATCAGCGACGATGGAGAGACCCAGCCCGGTACCAGGCGCAGTTTCATCAAGGCGTACACCACGTTTAACGGCCTGGGCTCGTTCGTCAGGGGAAAGTCCTGGTCCGTCATCATCGATGTAGATCGAAACCAATCCGTCTTCTGCAGGCGCCGCGTGCAGTCTCACCTCTGACCGGCACCACTTACAGGCATTGTCCAAGAGATTGCCGATAATTTCTTCTAAGTCCTGGCGCTCGGTCCGTACGAAAATCGTATCCGCGACTTCGGATAAAACAGTCTTAGCATCCGCTGCGAATAGCTTGTTCATGACGCGAACGAGCCCCTCAGCAGCTTCAGACACTTGCGTGCGCACACCGAGGGCTTCAGCACGAGCGGCGGCTTGAGCACGCCGCAAGTAATGGTCGACATTCTCGTGCATTGTCTGCGACTGGCGGCGCACAACCTGATCGAGCTGCGTCTCGCCATTGGCCTCATTTCGAAGCACCGCGAGGGGTGTTTTCAAAGCATGTGCGAGATTGCCAACGTGCGTGCGTGCCCGAGAAACAACTGCCCGATTATGCTCAAGCAACTTGTTGAGCTCTTCGCTTAACGGCGTCACTTCGGCTGGATAGTCCCCCGACAAAGCCGCCTGTCGTCCCTCGCGAATTTCGGTGATGTCAGATTGTATGCGACCGAGCGGACGTAGCGCATAATGAAGCCCGAACGCCATTGCGAGGAGCGTGCCGCCCGCAAGCGCCATCATGGCGATAAGCAGAATCGTGCGCAGTCGATCAACGCCTTCCATCGTTAGGGTTCGGTCAGAGATAGCGACCAATAAAACTGGGTTTGCGCGCTCGGGATACGTCGTCGCTTGAATCGTAAATCGAGCTGGCTGATCTGCTGGCCCATCCCCATTCGCGCTGATCAGCTGACCTGGATTTGCGAGGGCCTCTCGGCTCAGTGCGGCGGGAATTGCAATCGTCTCATCGAAAACACTGCGCGAGGTGATATCGCCGACCGCATTACCCTCATCATCAACCGCCACCATCATCCAGTATTTGCCCGACAGCGGCACAGTGAAGCGCGGATCTAGCGGGTGGCGGTCTTCGATATCCTCGATTCGTCCAGTCCCATCGCCCAAAGGGCGAATGGCCCGAACCAATGTTTGGATCGTACCGGAATGTTCATCATCAAGGATGTTGACGGCTTCGGCCCGGTAGACTGCGGATATTGCGACAACCCCACCAACGACTAACAAAACGCTCCACAGCAAGGCACCAATGAGCAGGCGCCTTGCCAGTGACAAGCGTTGAAACCGATTTTGGAAAGCCGTTTTAGCGTCCATAAAACCCGACTAACGCGGAATCGCCTTATGTCACAACGCCAGAGCGTTCTTCCTCTGGGACCACAAGGCGGTATCCGAGGCCTCGCTCCGTTTGAATGCGGCTATTGCCGATTTTCTTTCTCAGACGACCGATAAACACTTCAATTGTGTTGGAGTCACGATCAAAATCCTGATCATAAATATGCTCGACCAACTCGGTCCGTGGTACAACGCGACCTTGATGATGGATGAGATAGCTCAGCACTTTGTATTCATGCGCCGTGAGTTTGATCGGCTCGCCATCCACAGTCGCTCTCGCGGCACGCGTGTCTAAGCGCAGCGCGCCAGCTTCAATCGCGGCAACTGCATGCCCAGACGCACGGCGCAACAGAGCACGCAGACGGGCAAGCACTTCTTCGGTGTAAAACGGCTTGGTGACATAGTCGTCAGCGCCAGCATCAAAGCCAGCGACTTTTTCGCTCCAGCGATCGCGGGCTGTCAGGATCATAACCGGAAACGTTTTTCCATCTTCGCGCCAACGCTCGAGGATCGTCACGCCGTCCATCTTTGGCAAACCCAAATCGAGGATCACAGCATCATAGGGCTCGGTATCACCTAGAAAGTGACCATCCTCGCCATCGGCGGCGAGATCAACAGCATACCCAGCATGGGTCAGCGCGTCCGCCAATTGACGGCGAAGGTCTGCTTCGTCTTCAACAACAAGAATTCTCATAGCTCTTACCCTAGCTCGTGGACAATATTCGTCCAGTTTTAGCATCGACCGTTACGCGGATTCGTTCGCCTTTGTCGGTCATCCAATCGACGACATAAACCTGACCGCGATCGCGATTGTACAAGTTTGCATCAACTTGGTAGCCGCCAAAACGACTCTTAAGGCGCCGGAAGATTTCCCGAAGCGGCATGACATCGCCTTTGTCGCGGGCGTCACGCGCTTCATCCGCTGTAAATGAGTTGCCCCACTGTCCCTGCGCTTGGGCGGGGAGCGCAAAAGCTGTCAGGGCAGCAAACGCAATTATGGCGGCGGTCTTTTTCATCACGACCTGCATATGCGCTAAATCCTCTGAATGCTTGGTGAATATGCAGTCAGGAATTCAGTCATACTCAGTTGCCCTTCGCCCAATCCCTGAGTTTTGGATCTTTAGGGTCTTCAATTATGACCTCTAGACGCGCATAAAGATGACCCGCTTTTCCAGGGATTTGCACGCCTTTCCCTCGTAGACGTAATGTTGCCCCGGAATTGCTGCCGTCAGGGATCTTCAACGCGATCGGGCCCATTGGCGTATCGACATCGACCTGACCACCCAGCACCGCCGTTCTCAAAGGCACTGGCACCGTCATTCTGATATCACTGCCATCTCGTGTCCAAGTTTTGTTGGGGCGTACGAAGATCTCAAGGATCGCATCGCCAGGAGGTCCACTGCTATTTGATAATTTGCCTTGGCTCTTCAAACGCAAAGACTGGCCTGTCTCAATGCCGGCCGGAATCGAAATGTTGAGCACACGGCCATCCGCCATCGTCATTTCGCGCTTGGCGCCTGTGACGGCATCTTCGAATGAAATTTCCACGCGATAGCGCATATCGGCGCCTTTGCGCGGTCCGGGTCGTCTCCGACCTCCGCCGAACATTCCGGATAAAATATCTTCAAACGGATCGCCCTGGAAACCGCTACCGCCGCGCGAGAAACCGCCACCAAACCCCTGCCCCGGGCCGAACCCTTTTGGATTACCATCAGCATCGATCTCTCCACGATCATATTGCCCGCGTTTATCCTGATCGCTCAAAATCTCATATGCAGAGGAGGCTGACTTAAATATTTCGGCCTTTGCTTCATCGTTTGGATGCAAGTCTGGGTGGCTTTCTTTTGCCTTACGCTTGTACGCCCGGCGGATTTCATCATCCGTCGCGTTTCGAGAAACACCTAAAACCCCGTACAGATCTCTACTCATGTTTCCCAATGCGTGTTGGCTTAGACCTGCAGCACACTTAAGGCGGCGGTAACGGAAATGAAACCCATCCTCCCAGCCGTTACTGCGAGAAAACTCGTCCGACACATAACGTCGCTCCCATTTGGCAGAAGCGAAACCCCAACAGTAGCCCCACTCGCGATAAGTTGTTCTCACCCATGAAATGTTCCGAAAACAAAAAGGACCAGTCAGCATGCTGACCGGTCCAATTGTTTGGAGTGATGTGTTTGGTTTAGAGGTCGCCACCACCCCAAAGGACAGCGTAAGCCTCACAGTGCACAAGCACGCTGCCATAGTCAGCGAGATTGATATTGGCAGGGACTTCATATTCCTGCGTCCCTTTGGTCTTTTTCAGCTCACCAATGTTGATCGAGCCGTCGACCGCATTCTTGCCTGTCGCGTCGGCGATTGATTTTGGAGACAAGAAGATCTTCAGGTCAGGGCCATTTGCGGCGCGGAAATCATCGGCAAAGACAATGAAGGTCTTGTCGCCACGCTGTTCGACGGTCCAGCTGCCTTTGAGGCGTTTCGATTTCCGGACAAAGTCGCCCGAGGTCTCGTAGCCGACTTCTTGTGATATGCTTACGGCAGAATCAGCTTGAGCTAAGGCTGGCGCGCAAGCTGCCATTCCAGACAATCCGATGACGAGTGCAGCGAGTGCGGTTTTTGTGATGTTCATGTTTAACTCTCTTTGGGTTTGATATTCGTCCACCCGGACACAACCCCATCTAGAAACAGGCTCGAACAAGTACCAATCACCCTATATCACGCACGCGTGCGCACTCCGTTACTCAGCCAAATAAATAACTGTGAACCCAATTTTTGTTCAGACTTAGGTATGGAGTGCGTTCGACAGTTATGCCTCTCTCCATGATCTAACCCAGAGGCTTCAATAGGAAACTGGTTATTGCTTTGTGTCCTACCAGATTGGTTTCCAGTTTTTTAAGTTTTTTCCGGTGTTTTGGACGGAAACCAAAGAGTTGGATCCTCGCCTTAGCAGGATCATTTGAAGAGCTATCCACGCAAGAAAGCGGCTATTTATAAGGGGGCTTAATGCTCGGACGCGTAATATCTGTTGCTAATTCCAAAGGTGGGGTTGGCAAAACCACGACCACTGTTTCACTCGCTGAAGCCTTTGCGGCAGAAGGCTACAAAACACTGGTGGTCGACCTCGATAGCCAAGCCAATGCCTCTCTTTTGATCTATGGCGAGAATGGTGACGAGCGGTTGTATGATGCGATCCGCAACTATACCAATGTCTCCGACTATCTTCGTGAGAACTTCCTGGGTGAGTGTTTCGCCCATATGACGAAATTTATCGTGCCTCAGGCGAGTGATGTTACTTTCATGGGAAAAGCGCTCGATCTGTCTTTGGTTCCAGCAACACCGGGCCTCAGACGCGCGGAACGCGAGCTGATTTATATCCTCACCGAGCAAGGTTACTCGATGACAGCGATCGAAGGCCGCGTTGGTCTTCGCCTCCGCCAGGATATGGCTGATCTACGGAAGCAGTATGACGTTGTCATTTGCGACTGCCCGCCTGGGATTTCAGCGATGACTGAGGCGACGCTATCGGCTTCTGATTTGATCATCGTGCCCACTATTCCAGACTTCATGTCGACGCTGGGTCTCGACCTCTTCACCGGTGACATCATCGATAGCTTGAAAAAGCGCGGCCTCAACAATCGTCCGGTCGTCTTACCGACCAAGTATGATGGGTCCTCACACCAAGCCATCGTGTTGGAAGCGATGCGCGATGGCGCCGCTGATCCTGACAGCGAATATGACATCTTCCAAACAGTGATCCCGCAAAAACCAGAGTTTGCGGCGAACCCCGTTGAACTTGGCGCGAACCCGACACTGGCGCAAAAATGGCCGGGAGACGCTTTAACCACGGTGAATATGCTATATCAGGAAGTCCAAGCGCGACTCACCGCGCAGAGCACAAACGCAGCGGCTTAGACAATGTCTATTTCAAACACCGGACGCGAGGCCCTCTCGGCAATTCTGTCAAACGAGAGCCTGTTCCCGAGAATCAAAGACGCGGACTTGTCCACGGTGGCGAGCAATCTGGCACGTAAACAGGTAACGGCGGCAGGTCTAACACGCGCAGACCTTCTCGAACTGAAGTCCGCCATCGGTGAGGTCGTGTTTGAAAAGACTTTGGACGGCCTCAGCCCGCATCATATCAAACTTCTCGCTCGGCGTTTGGACAAGAACGCCCCGGAGATTGAGGTAAACACTGGCAGTTCAGCCCTCTCTTATGTCCGTCAAATGTTGAGCGGAAATGTCACTGAGACACCGGCGTCACCAGAACCGGCACCATCTCAGCCAAAAAAGAACAAGTATCTCGGACGAAAGGCGTTCCGGACCGGGCGCTAAACTGCACTACACCTCTTCCAGTGCGACTAAGATCTGCCCTTCTGGAACTTGTGCGCCAAGCTCTGCGTCAACGGCCTCCACAACACCATCTCGCGGCGCTGTCAGCGAGTGTTCCATTTTCATGGCTTCCATCACCGCTACGGTTTGACCTTTCTCAACTGTGTCGCCCGCCGCAACATTCACCGCGATGACCTTGCCCGGCATCGGTGATTTCACGGCGTCGCCTCCAGCAAGCGCCTCGGCCTCGGCTTCGAAGTCAGGCACTTCGACCAGCACGCTGTCACCGCCCGTCGTGACGGCGAAGCGACGTTCAGAGAGATCGGTGACCAAAGGCATCGAGATATCGTCTGCTACATCGTGATCTGCCGAATCAAACCAATCCGCATCCTCGCCGACGGCCACAGCCGTTTTCATCACCGGTGCAGAATTCATCCGCCACCCATCCCGCACTGTCCAAGGCGTGTCACCGGACTCGCCGAGGAGCACCTCGCACACCGCCATGACAGATGCATGCTGATGGGCGTCGGGCGCATGGGTTAAGGTGTCACCCTGCTCCGCAATCCAGTTGACGTGATGAACGCCTTCTATGAACGCGTCCGCCATCGCACAACGCCGCAAGAAGCCAATGTTTCCAGGAACACCCACCAACTGCAAATGGGCCAAAGTGTCGATCAGCCGATCATTTGCCTCGTCACGATCTTCGCCAAACACAACCAGCTTCGCTATCATTGAATCATAGACAGCCGGCACGCGGTCACCACTTTCGAAGCCAGCTTCCCAGCGGATCCAATCTACCTCAGTGTCGGCGAGCATGCCAAACTCTTCAATCAGGCCGGCCCCTGGACGGAACCCATCGGCCGGATCTTCCGCACAAATCCGCGCTTCGATCGCGTGTCCGTTCAGCTTGATGTCTTTTTGCTTGGTTGGCAGCTTTTCGCCGCTCGCCACACGCAATTGCCATTCAACGAGATCGGTTCCTGTCACCATTTCAGTGACAGGGTGCTCGACCTGAAGGCGGGTATTCATTTCCAGGAACCAAAACGTGTCGAGCGCAAGCGGCTTCGCGCCATCGACAATAAACTCGACCGTGCCCGCCCCTTCATATCCGACGGCTTTAGCGAGCTTCACAG
>JBCBGS010000108.1:0-9251 GCA_038526515.1 Pseudomonadota bacterium
CCGGGTCGCGCAACGCCGGGACCGCGCTCTCATGATTCAGCATCATCTGAACCGTCGTTTCTTCTTTCCCGTTTTTGGCAAAGCCCGGCCAATAGTCTGACACTAAGGCCGCCGGGTTGAGTTCGCCGCGATCAATCAGGATATGCGCACACAGGGCTGTCGCCGCCTTAGTGCAGGAAAAGACGATCGAAACTGTATCCTCTTCCCAAGCTTCACCGGTGTCTGGGTTTGCCATGCCGCCCCATAGATCGACCTTCGTTTCGCCATTCACGCTGAGGCAAACCGAGGCGCCGACTTCGCCGCGCTCAGCGAAATTACGCTCAAACTCTTCGCGGACGCGCTCAAATTGTGGATCGCAGTGACCTTGCACCTGGCTCATGGCTTAGCTCCTCCTATATATGCAGCTCATAGAAGCAGGGTTTCGGGCGCGGCGCGAGGCTGACTTTGGGGCACGCAGCCCGCGCGAGGGGCCGATCATGGCAAATAAGCAAGCGATCTTTCTTGAAGGCAATTTGCTGCGCCACATCATTATCATGGCCTCGTCTGCGAGCATTGGACTGGTTTCGATCTTCTTGGTCGATTTCGCCGATCTGCTCTTCATTTCCATGCTGGGTGAGGCAGAGCTCGCGGCTGCTGTCGGGTTCGCAGGAACCGTTCTCTTCTTCACCTTCTCCGTCTCTATCGGGATGACGATCGCCACCAGCGCCTTAGTTGCCCAGAGGCTTGGCCAAGGCGACTCGGTAGAAGCACGCAAGATCGCCACCAGCGTCATTCTATTCGGGATCGGTATCACGAGCCTACTGGCCTTACTCTGTTGGATATATGCGCCGAGCCTGCTCGGCCTGATCGGGGCGCAAGGCTATACCCAGGATATGGGCGTGAGCTATTTCCGGATCGTGGTCGCGGCGATGCCGATAGCCGCGGTCGGAATGATGGCGAGTGGGATCCTGCGTGCGCATGGCGACGCGCGCCGCGCGATGACAGTGACCTTGGTTGCGGGCGGCGTGAACGCGGTTTTGGATCCGATCCTGATCTTTGGTGTCGGCCTCGGATTAGAAGGCGCGGCCTATGCCTCCGTTGCAGCGCGCTTTGCGACTCTCGCCACCGCACTCTATCCAATTTTCAAACATTATGGCGGCTTCGCGAAAGTCGACCTGCCGCGGTTCAAAACCGACCTCAAACCGATCATCGCAATCGCGGCCCCCGCCATGCTGACCAATGTCGCGACCCCGATTGGGAACGGCTTTGTGACCCGAACGATCTCTGAGTTCGGGGACGCTGCCGTCGCCGCCATGGCCGTGACCGGACGTCTGACGCCGCTCGCCTTCTGTGTGATTTTTGCCCTCTCTGGCGCGGTCGGGCCGATCATTGGACAGAATTTCGGCGCCAAACAGTTCGGGCGGGTACGCGGGACCCTCATCAAAGCAGTGCAGTTCACGGCGATCTATGTCGCCGTGATGTGGGCGATCTTGATGCTGGCGCATGGTTTCATTTCAGACAGTTTCCAGCTCAGTGAAGAAGGCGCGAATATTGTCTTCTGGTTCGCGCTCGTCGTCGCGCCACTTTTCCTTTTCAACGGGACGCTGTTCGTCTCGAACGCGGCCTTCAACAATTTACGGCGACCGCTTTTCTCGACCTTCCTGAACTGGGGAAAGAACACAATCGGCGTTGTGCCCTTCATTGCCGTGGGCGCTGCGATGGGCGGCGCGCCTGGCGTGTTGATCGGCCAAGCGGTGGGCGGCGTGCTATTTGGTATTGTTGGCTTCTGGCTCGCCTACCGCTTGGTGGGCCGGTATGAAAGCGGCAAATCAGACCCTGATAAGGGCATGAAGTTCCCCCTCATGCGCCGCCGCGCCGAAGCGCCATTTAACTCGCCGCGAAGCTGATTTCGTAAGTCTGAGACCCCCTCGTTAAGTGCTTAACCACCTGTGTTGACATATAAAAACTTAACACCTGCAAATACACCTCTACTCAAGTAAATATGAGACGACAGAACAATGACTGCGCGGAAGAGCCGTGCAATTTCTTGCCTTCAACTTGGAGAGGCGGCGTTCATGGAGATTCCCTCCGGCTTTGCCGTCATATTGAGGGAGTATCTCATGTTGAAGAAACTTATGAGCGCGACGGCCCTGGGCGTCGTATTGAGCGCGGGTGCCGGGATGACGGCACATGGGCAGGTCACACCTAACCTAGCGCTTTTAAAGCCTAAAATTGAAGAAGGCCGCCTCTGGAGAGAAAGAGGCGGCCTTTTCTATACGAGGTTGATAAACCCTAGTGGCGACGGCTCAAACGAGCGCGACGCCGACGTCGCTTGTCCAACATGCTTGCACCTGGCTCATCTTGAGGATGGGCAGCTGGGGCTTCGATCTGGGCAACTGGTGTCGCGATATAGATCGCATTGATCTCAGTGGCCGGGAGGGTGTTGCGAGGCACCGCGATTTGGGCTGGCTCTGTTTCGCGGACTTGCGGGTTCATCGTATTATTCTTTCGTATATTCAGGAGCTTATCCTGATCGACGGGGGTTGAAGCTGTTGGTTTGTTGCCGTCGATGAATGGTAATTGGGAGGGCTCTTATTGTTTTTCAATAAGCGCATATCGTTTTTCGGTAAATACTTTTGAAAATCGTTTAAATACAGGACACTAAAGGCGTACTTTTTTCTCAGAAAATGTTGGATCCGCAATGAGCCCCCTCTTTTCGCGCCTAAACTCGGCGCGCCCCACTGGTCAGCGACGTCAGAATGATCAATCCTAACCGAACAATGCGTCCGTCCATGAAGACGGGCCAAGCTGGGAGGCCACAATGAAACGAGACATCGATCGGGATTTAAAGCGGCGCGCACAACAAGTTCTGCCGAACGGCGTGTATGGGCATGAGTCCACTATGCTGCTTCCCGAGAGCTATCCCCAATTCTTTAGCAAAGCCGAAGGCGCCTACTTATGGGATGCCGATGGAAACAAATATCTCGACTTCATGTGCGCCTATGGACCGAACCTGCTGGGCTATGCAGATGCGCGCATAAATGAAGTAGCGGTCGCGCAACTGGCCAAAGGCGACGCGATGACCGGCCCCTCCTCTGCCATGGTCGAACTCGCGGAATTGATGACAGACACGGTGAGTCATGCGGACTGGGCGATGTTCTGTAAGAACGGAACAGACGCCACCACAATGGCGAAAACTATCGCGCGGGCACAGACCGGCAAGCGAATCATCCTCGTCGCGGCCGGCGCTTATCATGGCGCCGCCCCCTGGTGTACTCCGATGCCGGCTGGCGTTATCGACGAAGATCGCGCCTACATTCGGATGTATGACTATAATCGCGCCGACAGCCTTGAAGCGGCGGTCGCGGAAGCCAGTGATGACCTTGCAGGTGTATTTGCGACGCCGTTTAAACATGACGCGTTTACCGATCAGGCCCTACCCGACCCAGCTTATGCGAAACGGGCGCGCGAGCTCTGTGATCAAACAGGTGCTCTTCTGATCGTCGATGATATCCGCGCTGGATTCCGCCTGGCCCGCGATTGTAGCTGGGAGTTGATCGGCGTTCGGCCAGACCTGAGCACGTGGGGTAAGAGCTTCGCCAACGGCCTACCCATCTCAGCTTTGCTTGGATCAAACAGTGCCCGGGACGGTGCAGGATCAATCTACGCGACGGGATCTTTTTGGTTCTCAGCTGTGCCGATGGTTGCGGCGCTTAAAACGCTTCAGATCCTAAGAGAGTCCGACTATCTCGAACATATGGTGGCGCTCGGAGAGCGGCTGCGCGCGGGATTGCAAAACGCTGCGGACAAAGCGGAGGTCGGGTTTCGGCAAACAGGCCCGGTGCAGATGCCCCTCTTCCTGTTCGATGACGATCCAGATTTCCGAATGGGGTTTGCTTGGTCTGAAGCTATGCTCCGACGTGGGGTCTACGTGCATCCGTGGCACAACATGTTCCTGTGCCAAGCAATGACTGAGGCCGACATCGATCTAACGATTGCCGCGGCGCACGAGGCATTTGCGGAGGTGAAACACGCCGCAGCCTCCTTAGAGCCACACCCCGTCGTGGCAGCGATGTTCTCCGCTATGGCGGCAGAGTAAGCCGAGCGCAAAAAAATGGGGCAACCGATTGGCTGCCCCATCCCAAAGATGTTGATATCCCAGATTGGATCTAGAACTTGGTTCTCAGGGTCACGCCGTAAGTGGCAGGATCCTGAGTGAACTGACCACGTGCACGGTTGCCTGAACCACCCCGCAGCGGAATGTTAAAGGTCACGTTCTTCGTGATTTCGTCTGTGACATTGCGGCCCCAGATTTCAACCGTCCAGCGATCGTCTGGAGACGAAACGCCAACGCGCAGATTGACCTTGGTGTTGGAGTCCTGAATGTCGCCTGGCAGTACCACGTCCGACAGAAGCTCTGTTGGCTGTGTACTGGTCCGGCGATCAGACTCATAGCGCAGGTTGGCATTTGCGAACCAGTTGAAGTTCTCAAAGGTCGACTCGTAAGTCGCGCCTGCCACGATCACATTCTCAGGCGCATTGGTCAGAGTGTTTCCGCAAAGGTTTGCAGCGTTTGGATTGAACGCCGGATCTGCTGGATCGAGGATGTCGCAATTGTTTGGATAGCGAGCATCCGAATAGGTCCAGTTGAAGTTCGCCGACAGATTGTTTGTCAGCTGCGCTTCGGTTTCGACTTCGATACCTGTGGCTTTCGCCTCTCCAACGTTGAACGTTTGGAAGCGAATTCCAGTAAACTCAAGCACCTGGAAGCCTTCCAAATCCTGATGGAAGACCGCGACGTTTGCACGTGCACGTCCATCAAACAGGGTTGATTTCAAGCCAAGTTCCCAAGCATCGACAAGCTCTGAGTCAAAGCGCGGATCTGCACCGCCTGCTGCAGCAGACGCGTCCAGGTTAAATCCACCTGACTTAAAGCCATGCGTGAAGCCACCATAGACATTGATGTCCGGGGTGATCGAGTAACCAAGCTTGATGGTGTAGACCAACTCTTCGTCATCAAACGTGTCATCAAACTCTTGTGGGAGCAGTGCGTCCAGACCGCTTCCGGAGAATGCGCCGAAGAATGGTCCAAAGTTCTCTTCGTTGAAGACTGGCGCTGCGAAGACGAAGCAGTTCAGAGCAACTGAAGCCCCCGCAAGCGAGGCTGGAATTGCGCCTGGGCTTGTCGCCAGCGTATTGAACGTGCCGAGACACGCGTCGAAGTTCCCATCGAGCTGCTCGAAGCTGCCTTCCTTGCTTTCTTCGACATAACGAAGACCCACTGTCAGGTCCAAGTTGTCTGTCAGCGCCAAGATGTTGTGAGTGAAGATCGAGAAAGACTCACCCTCTTGAAGGAAAGCGTTGCTCGCAAAGTCACCATTCGCGTCATTGCCACCCGCAAAGGCAAGTAGGACGTTTGCTGGCTGTCCGAGCAGACCTGCACTTACAGCGCTCTGATACTCATCCAAGAGAGTCAGAGACCCGCGGGAATCAATCGTCTCGTCTGAGTAATAGAGACCAACCAACCAGTCCAAGCGATCGTTGAACGCAGAATCCTGCAAACGAAGCTCGTGAGTCGTCGTCTCAATTTTGGTGACGTTACCACCTGGCGTGAATGGGCTACCAGGCGCAGCCTGTGCTTCCGGTGACCGGCCAACCGTGAAGATGTTCAGGCTGGTATAGTCAGTGCTCCGGAAGGTTTCGTCTTCGAAGTCACGATACGCACCGATATACGTCAAATCGCCGAGTGGCGTGTCGACATTATACTCCAAAGAGAATCCGGTCTGCTCGAACGGGTTGCCGAACTCGCTATCGTTTGAGCGAAGATCTTCAAGCGCGTCTGGACCGCTAAATGGCGCACCGCCGTCTGCTGGCAGACCTGCAGGTCCGAAGAACCCAACAAATGCGGTGTCATTGTTCCAAACGGCGTGACAGCACTGCTCATTGGCTTCGGAGTAATCGAGGATGGCACGGACGGTCCCTTTGTCACCGAAGTCACCATAAAGCTGACCACGGAAGACAGACCGATCACGGTCATGGCTTTCTGTGCCGCCAATACCTTCGATCAGGCCATCGCGCTCACGGATCGCACCTGAGATGCGCACAGCGAGTGTGTCTTCGATCAGAGGTACGCTGACGCCGCCCTGAACATTGACCAGATTATAGTTGCCGAGTGTGACCGTTCCGAAGCCTTCGAATTCCTCGAGGTTTGGCTTCTTGGTTTTGATGTTTAACGCACCCGCAGATGTGTTACGTCCGAACAGTGTACCTTGAGGGCCGCGAAGAACTTCGATTTGCTCAAGATCCATCAAGTCGCCGAGCGCAACGCCCGGACGGGACAGATACACACCGTCCAGGAAAACACCGACCGAGCTTTCAAGACCGATATTGTTTCCGGTCGTCCCAACACCGCGGATCCGGAGGGTCGTACCACCCGTCGCCGTGTCTGAGCTGTTCATGTTAAAACTTGGCGCAACGCTATCGAGCGACGTGACGTCTGCGACGCCCGAACGTTCAAGCGTTTGCGGATCAAGCGCGGTCACCGCGATCGGAACATCCTGGATACTTTCTGTCCGCTGCGTCGCGGTAACGGTGACTGTACTGAGGCGGCGATCTTCATCTGCGCCTGCAGCATCCTCCTGCGCCACTGCGGTGGGTGCAGCAACGGCAAGCGCAACAATTGATGCGCCCGCGAGACCTAATTTACTCGTAAGTTTTGTTCTCATTCGTTTACTCCCTTATGCCGCTCTTTGGCGAACGGCTTTTATTTTTCGCCATTTTAGTGTGATCACACCGGCAATTCGTCCGGGCGGCGGTATCCCGTCGATTCGACCTAAATCGATCAAATCAAACGATTTTGCGACCACATTGTCGGCGATTTAGAAGGGCTGAACGTCCGTTGATCAAGACCATATCTGAAATTCTCTCTCAGCAGTGCCAAAGAGCAACATCCACAGCCTGCAATGCTGCCGCAAGGTCAGCTACTGCTGCAGCGCCAGAAGACTCAGGCTTTCTCAAGTCTTGGGCATATCTCACGTGATTATGACGTATGTTCGGGATCACAAAAATGTGTAGCCGAGCTTCTAATTTAGACATGCGCGCCAGCCCGTCGTAAAAGCTAGTCGCTGTCACGGAAGGACACTGTTATGGAACTCACTCAAAGCCGAACCGTAAAGATCATTGCGATCTTACTACTCCTCGCGGCGATCTCTCAGCCGGTTTATACCGCGCTCTACCTCGGCGCGCCCGAAATTGACCGCAAGCTCATCTGGGGCATTGAAGGCCTCATCTTCGTAGTGCTTGCTGCTTTCGCTGGATCAGCGTTAGTTATGGCAAAACGCTATACGCTGGGCTTCTCCGCCATCGCTTTCAGCGCGGCTTTGAACGTTATTCAAGTCGGCATTGGGGTCACTCAATTCGACCCGTTCCGCGAAGCAGCGACAGCTAATCCAGAACTAGGCGGTGTCGCCTATTCCGTCGTTGCGTTCTCATTCTTCGGTTATAATGCTGCGAAGATCCTTTTGGGCCTCGCCGCGATTGTCTTTGGTATGGCGAAGATGAACCAGGGCGGAAAACTTCTTGGCGGTCTCACAACACTCTTCGGCGCCGCCGCGTTCGCGACCAATTCGATTATTGTTGTGATCAGCCGCGACGGTTTCCTGCCATCGCCTGTCGCAGGTGGAACAGGCGTTGTCGCCACGTTGTTGCTTGCACTCTGCTTGTTCAGCGTCGCCGACGATACCTAATCGCGTAGTTTCAGCGGGCGCCCTAACAGAGCCGATATTTCAGCGACAAGGTCATCGTCGCTGATGGGCGCCCCCAACCCAGCGGATAACTCTTCTGCGGCCTCCGCCTCCAGCGCCGCGAGGTCTCGCGTCCGGCGGGCTTTTACTTTCCAGGCAGCAATTAGGCGGTCTGCTCCAGACCTGTCATCTGCCTCCAAGGCACCTCGAACGGCGTTCAAGATAGACTTGGTTGTGAACAGATGCTCCGCCTCAAGGTCGATCCCTGGGGGACGGCCTGAGCCTTTGACCCGACCACCAAGCCCTTTGCGTAACATGAAGCGGCCTGACATTCCGCTTGCCGTTCCAGCTTCATGCTGCGCCCGCCCTCGCTTATCGTTCGGGTCAAGATCTGACACACGAAACCCGTCAAGTGCGGCCCAACGACCATAAGTCGTAAGCGAGATCCCAAGCGCAGCGGCGATCTCTGTCGGTGTTTCACCCGCGCGCGCGGCGTTCAGCCTCTGCCGCGAGCTGACGACGCGTTTCAATTGGGAGACTTCGAAGATCCGGCATAACAGACAGCTTAGTCTGCATCTGAACTCGGTCGGATTGTCAGCCATCTAGGACATGCGTCATTTGACGTATGTGCGCCTCCTCGGCGCCTTGTACGCTTCTCTACATCACGCCGTCGGGGAGACTAAACATGATCGCAAAAAAACTTAGCACACTCACTGGAATTCTGATGGCAGCCGGGATTGTGGCGAGCTGCGGCAGCGGTGGCGACACGAACTCACCTGATGCGCCAGCGGCAGGATCCACATCCGCATCAAACGAAACGACACCGGACAAACCAGAGAGCTCCGTCGCGCCTGCCCGGGAACTCGATTACAGTCCGATCACCGCTACAGGCCCGAGCGATGCACTCGCACAGGTGAATGCCCGCGCCGAGATTCGACGGATTGTGATTATGGAAACCGGTCAAGACATAGACGAGGTGCCGCTTGAAGCGAGTTGGCCTTATGGGAATTGCACCGATGCAGCCTCGCTCATTCCGCCTCCCCTAGAAGGGTGGCGCCTCTTTTCTATGTCTGCTGGCGAGTGGCCGCAAGGTCCAGACTTCGCACGCATGAGCTTTAGCTTCATCGAGGAAGGCACGTCCCCCGGCACCGCGGAATTCAATGACGCGAAGCAAGACGTCGCCTTCTACATAAGCTCCGGCACACCAAGCGTGGACAGTATGAAAGAGGCCTATTCCAACCCGCAACTCACATCCATGATGCTGGCGCCTGGACCTTACAATTATCCAATCCAAAAGGCGCCGAAGGACTATCCGGGCCGCGCAGTGCTACTCGGTGACTATTTTGTTCAAATCGAGGGGACTGGCAAAGACGTAGATGCCTATTTCGCCAAGGTTATTGATTGCGGAATCAAAAGCGGTCTTGTGGCCGATGGCGTGGATACAGGCTCCCTCAGCGCGGAGCCGTAAAACAAGCGCCGCGCGTCAGACCGTTTCGATCTCTTTCGGCGCTTTGGTCTTACGTTCCTCTT
>JBCBGS010000109.1:0-9187 GCA_038526515.1 Pseudomonadota bacterium
GCCCGACGACGAGTTCCTCAGGCTTCAGTGGATCGACAATATAGAAGCCCGTCCAAAAGAATCGCGGGGAAAAAGCTTGCGACAGCAAACACGCGGCGCTGGCATAGCGCGCGGGAATGTAAGTCTCCCCGGCAACGACGCTATCGATTTCAGCTTTTAGCTCTGCATAGGTTTCTGCGCGGGTCATGTATCGCCTCTGGGAATTGAAGCGCCCATATCAGTCGTCATTGGCGGGATCACAAGCCCCTAAGCGCGGCGCGCCCAGCGGTCTTCCGTGATTGTGATCGCGTGTTTCGCGTCTTTCTTGACCACGAGGTCTGCATGCGCGCGCATCGGCAGGATATGGTTTTCTAGGTTTGGCAGATTGATCCCTGCCCAAACCGATTTCGCGAACTCGATCAGCTGCGGTTCGGTCATATGTCGGAACTGAGCATAAAAGCTGGTGGGATCGTTCTCCGCCGCGTGCCAAAACCGAAGGAAGCGTTCTAAATACCAGCCTTCAATATGCTCGAGCTCAGCATCGAGATAGATCAACAGGTCCGGCTCATTTGGCGAACCATCATCGCTGCGCGGGCGGAAGCCAAGGCCTTCCAAGATCACCACATCTGACGGCAGCACCTTCCGCGTCAGCGCTGGATCAGGATCAAAGGTGATGTGGCTATAGCCCGGAAAGTCTGTTGGGTCTGTGCGCACAGAAGCAATTGCCGCCTGCATTGCAGGATAGTCGTACGTCTCCGGGAAGCCTTTGCGTTCGAACAAACCATTGTCACGCAAGTATTGGGTCATAAACAAGAAGCCATCCGTCGAAACAGTTTCGACGCTGAGGCCTGGTTCCAAGCTCTGCTCAAGATGGCGGGCAAGCGTGCTTTTGCCAGACGCGACGGAGCCGGTGAGCGCGATTACTAGGCCCGGGTCTGCCTCATGAATTTCGTGAACGCGCTGGGCGAGCGCATCGATGCCGACCGTCATGGGAATGATAGGGTCCGTACTCATGGCTCGCTCCGCGCTATTGGCTCGCCTTCGTGTCTAAGATGCGAAGCCTTAGCTGCCAAGGAAGGCGTCCAGCTGATCCATGAAATCGTCGAACTGATCGTGATGAAGCCAGTGGCCAGCCTCTTCGATCAAGGTCACCGTAGCGTTTTGGAAATGGCGCGCCCGTCCGTCTTCCGCTGGATTAGAGGCCCAACTATTGGCGCCATAGACAAGCCAAGTCGGACAGGTGATCTTGGTCCACAGCTCTACAAAATCATCATGCGTGATATCCGCTGGGGAGCGGCCCATTCCAGCTGGGTCATAGGCCCAGCTAACGGTTCCGTCCGCGTTCGTCTTCACGCCGGTCTCAGTCAAATGGTGGATCAAATCGTCCGACAGGTGCGAGAAGGCCGCCTTCATACGTCCCTCGGCCTCCGCTAAGTCTTTCATAACCCGCGACGCGCGATCAGACAGCGAACGGCGTTGTTCGATCCAATTGCTAAGCCGTTCAGTTAGGGGTTGAGACTGCCGCTCCACCAACATTTTAGGCGATGGGCCAAGCCCTTCAATGGCGATCAGTTTCTCAATCCGATCCGGGAACAGGCCTGCGAAACGGAGGGTGATATTTCCACCCAAGGAATGGCCGAGCAATGTGAACCGCCCCATTTCAAGCGTGTCGACGAGACTGGTCAGATCAAAAACATGATCCATCACACCATAATCGCCATCGCTGACCCAATCGCTTTCACCATGTCCGCGCAGGTCAAAAGCAATGACGCGATAGGTCTTAGCTAAGCGCGCGGCCACGCGGTCCCAGCTGCGCTTCTGATCCCGCCCACCATGAACGAGGACAAGTGGCGGCGCGGAGGGGTCACCCCACTCTGCATATGAGAGGGTTAGGCGTTGCGATGAAAACGTATCGAGTCGGTTAGGTGCAGTCATGGCGCTTAGCTAGAGTGCATCGCGCGGCCTGGCGAGCCCTGCTGCCGCGAAAACCTTGTAACTTGTGCACAGGCTTGCCACATGGCGGCCTTCGTTTCTATGGAGAGTGCTATGACGCAGACAAATATCCCTATGGATGATTTTGTTGCTGGCTTCAGCCCGCAAGGCTTGCCTGTGCGCGGACGAGTCATTCGCCTCTCTGAGGGCACCATTTCGCCAATTCTGAAGCGTCACGCTTATCCAGATCATCTCGCCGAAATCCTCGGCGAGGCTGTCATGTTATCGGCCCTCGTTGGTTCAGGCATGAAGTTCGAGGGCAAAGTCCTCGCGCAGGCTGAAGGTGATGGACCAGTATCGATGCTGGTCGGCGAATATACCAAGTCTGGCGGATTGCGCGGCTATGCCCGTCATGAGCCAGAGCGTTGGGCATGGCTCGAAAAGGTCAATAAAGGCGACAAGCCGCACATGCCTCAATTATTCGGCGCGACCGGGCGGCTTGGCTTGATTATTGTCTACGAGAATACAGATCTGAAGCCGTATCAAGGCATCGTTCCGCTCGCCAAAGGCTCTCTGGCGCAGTGCGCAGAAGACTATTTCTACCGGTCCGAACAGGTCGAAACCAAGCTGCGTCTGTCAGTCCATAAGGACGAGACCGGGGCCTGGCGTGCCGGCGGTATGATGATCCAAAAGATTGCTGGAGATGATGCGCGCGGCGACACCGAAGATGGGTGGCGCGAAGCAGAGGCTTTGTTCTCAACCCTGACCGACGAAGAGCTCACAGATCCAGCCCTGCCCGCGGCGGATTTGGTCTATCGCCTGTTCCACGAAGGCGGCGTCGCGATGGACAGCGATGCGCAAGCCTTGGACGATGTTTGTACGTGTAGCCGGGAACGGCTGGTCGGCACGCTGCAAGGCATGGCGGATGAGAGCTTGCGCGAAATGGTCGAGCCGGATGGCACGCTGAAAGTGGACTGCCAGTTCTGCGCCCGTCAGTACATCATCCCAATCGATGAAGTCGCAAGCGCCGCGAACTAAGCAACCATTTGCGACAGATCCGGCGCGGGCGCGCCCCACCGATTGTCCAGGAATCCCGCCGCGAAATCTGATTTCAACCGGAAAGAAGTATCAAGGCGGGCTTCGGATGAAAGCAGCTTCCTAGGACTATTGCCAAAGAGTCGTTGAACGGTGCGATTGAAGTTTGGCTGCGATGAAAAGCGCCAGCGGTCTTGCGCAGACCGTATCGCGCCATAGCCTTGACCACTCTCAAACACATCCAGAAGCGCCTTCGATGTCCGCAGCTCCGTGATGTAGTTTCGAACCCCACCCATGGGTTCGAACATCCGATAGAGAGAAGCTCGAGAAACGCCGTACTGGCTGAGAATCATTGAGGTGCTCAAGTCTGGATTGCCGAGATTTTCCCCGACAAAGTTTCGGATTTGTCGAAACAGAAGCTCGCGCGCTTCCGCCCGAACATCCTCTCTTTGAGGCTTAACGCCTAGGGCCATTTTCAAACTCGCCGCTAGCCGATCAAGCGCCCGCTCAGCCACATCGGTTTGGCCATCTTTGAGCAACTGAAATATCCCGTCCCACTCAGCGTGTAAGATCCGCCCAATCAGCGTATTTGGAGCCATGACCTTACTGAGCAGATCCTTGTTGGGGTCCAATCCGACATAGTGTTTCGAAATGTAGAGTTCCTGGCGCCGGGTGGCGGTGGCAATCTGTTTGCGCGTCGCATCCTGACCCCGCATCAGGATTGTGTTCGCACCGTCGTAGCGCTCTTCACCGGCGAAATCGCCGAACTCGAACCCCGACAGGATTTTCTCAAACACGATCACAGGTCCGCCATTTTGGACATGGGCATTTGTGGCCTCAAAATAGTAGGGACCGAAATCATATTCGATGAACATACAGGGGCCGACTTCCCAACAGCGCGCGAGAACGCCTGCGTGCGTGCGCTGCTGCTTAAGGGGCGTCGCTAACCAACCACCTGCGGTGGTCGCGATATATTCCTCAGCGTTTAAATCGAACTTTTCCAAACTCACGGGCAGGAGTTTGCTCGTTTCAGACCCAAGACTGTACGTCATTTTTCCCCCAATGTCCGAGTGTCTCAATTAATCGAGGCATACACGATAAATACGCAACAAAACTAGACGAAACACACTGTTTATACTGGCATAATGATCGAGCTTAGAAGCAATGCTTCGATCGTTCATTATCACCACGTCTCAAATTAGCTCCTGCGCTGCGATCGACAGGAGAGGCGCAATGCGGAGAAAATCACGCATCATATTAAGCTAGTAAGGAATACGTGATAGGAAAAGCTCGAAGAGGACGCATGAATGAGTGACAATCCTGCCCTGAGTCTCGACGGGTTCTTACCGTACCGGCTATCGGTTTTATCAAACGCGGTATCGAGCAAAATCGCAAAAATCTATGAGCAGGAATTCGAACTCTCTGTTTGGCAATGGCGGATCATCGCCGTGCTTGGCGAGCGCGAAGGCCTGACCAGCACCGAAGTCGCCCAACGCACTTTGATGGACAAACCGACCGTAAGCCGCGCCGCCGCGAGTCTGATTGAGCGCGGCATTCTCGTCCGCAGCATCGACTCTGACGATCGTCGCCGTGCCCCGATGCGGCTGACCGATGAGGGCCAAGCCATCTACGCTGCCGTCATTCCGCGCGCGATCGAAAGCGAACGCGAATTGCTCAATGCGATTACAGAGGATGAAGCGGAAACACTCCATCGGCTGCTTTCCACGTTGTCTGCTGTGGTGTCTCCGGACAAACCGCTTTGGGGCGAAGACGAGTAAGGGAATCCAAAATGGCTAGCGGGATCACAGACGCCATCTTCTCGGCGCTGGTTGCACAACGTCCAGAATTTAAGAACGCGATGAAAGTGTGGACGGACGTCCTCGAACCGGCGCTTGCAGCCCGTGAATCGGAACGTCGCTCAATTATATCCAAAGCCCGCTCTCGCACGCTTTGGACCGGACTGATTGTCGGTGCGTTCGCTCTGATTTTGCTGTTTGCGACTCGGGGTGCGGGTGTCATGCTCGTCATCTTTGCAGCAATCGCGATTACCGGAATCGGAAGTGCGGCGGCCTGGATTCCTTTGTTTAGGGTAAAATCTGAAACAAAACAGTTGGTTGTCGGCGCGGCCGCGGAGTCGTTTGGGTTTAAATATGAAACCCTTCACCCAGATGTCAGCGGCATATCGGATTGGAAGTCAGCGGGCTCATGGATCAGCGCAAACGCGCTCAAGACGCAAGGTGCAGGGAAGCTGTTTTCAGCTGCCGAAGACACGCCGGCGCCGACACCTGCGTTTAAGGTGCTACGCGATGCGAAGCTACTCCCAAGTTATGATGACCGAAAATTCGAGGACTTGATCGAGGGCGATAGAGCCGAGACGCATTTTTCATTGGTTGAGTGTAAGCTGACCGAAGAACGTGGGTCAGGTAAGAACCGCCGAACGGTCACAGTTTTCCAAGGGCTCCTATTCCATATCGAATATCCTGAACGCTTTCTCGGACGAACGCTGATGGCGCGCCAAGGCTGGTGGAAAGGCTTTTTCGGAGACAAAACGCTGCAAAAGGTCGACCTCGTTGCGAAAGAACTGGAAGACAATTTCACGATCTATTCCGATGACCAAGTTGAAGCTCGCGCCCTGTTAACACCTGATCGGATGGAGCGTTTGATTGCGCTCGAGCGTCACTTCAAAGGCGGGAAACTCCGCGGGATTTTTGAGGGTGATCATCTGACCCTCGCGCTCGAAGCAGACGACCAGTTTGAAGCGGGGTCTGTTTGGAAACCGTTGGTCGACCCAGATCGTTACATTAGCGCCCTAACCGAGATCGGATTGGTCTGCGACGTGATCGATGGATTCCTCACCCGCGAGTGGGTTAAAGACAAGCTTTAGTAAACAAAACGCAGTTGTGATTCTCTGTCTGTGCCATTGCGGCCCTGAAATTGCATCAAATTTACCATAGGGGCGAAGGTTAATCTTGATCTTGATGTGCAAGATTGGGGTTAGGTGGACGAGGTATGGCGATGCCTACGAGTACGAGACGGGACGTCGAAGTTCTAGATTCTGCCTATAATACTGGGCCGGACACGGCTGCGTATTCTGTAGAATTCCCGGCGAACGACACGGTGAACGTCGCATCGGCACGGCTTCCATCTATGAGAATTCCGTTCCGTGTCGCCGGTATGCGGTTCGCTCTTCGGGTCTTCGACCTAACCATCGCATCTCTCATTGTTGCATATTTCCTCATGGCGTCCGGCATCGGTTTGCTTTCTGCAACAGTGTCTCAGATCCTGCCGTTCGCTCTGATCCCCCTCGTAACGTCCTGGGGACTACGGACGGTTTCGGCTTATCGGTTTCGTCTCAGTCAGGGAATCGTCGATCATTTGGTGGCAACAGCTTATGGCTCGGGGTTACCGCTCGCGGCGCTCGCCTTTCTGACTGGCTGGCTCTATCCAACAGAGCTCGTGCATTGGGCCACAATTGCAATCTTCACAACTTGGGTCGCGGTCACGTCTTGCCATATCATCTTCCTCGTATTGGGGCGCCAGATGACGCGCGCCGGATGGATCGGTGAGAATGTCGTAATTGTCGGCGCGACCCCGAATGCTCGCCGCATGATTGAGCAGAACGCCAAGACCCGCGAGCTGAATATTGTCGGCATCTTCGATGACCGCCTCGAACGCGCGCCGCGCTCAATGGCGGGTGCGCCACTTCTTGGCAAGTTAGATGACCTTTTAGCCTGGGAACGCTTGCCTGAAATCGACCGCATCGTCGTCACTGTGACGTCAGATGCGCGCGACCGTGTCAAAACCCTCGTCGACCGTCTGCGTATCTTGCCGCAACGCGTAGTCCTTCTCTTGGATTTAGATGGCTTTGATCCCGAGACCGAAAGCCTCGCGAAAATCGCGCACTCTCCGGCGGCCTATGTGTCCGGAAGTCCGCATGATACCCGCCGTGCGATTTCAAAACGTTTCTTCGACCTCTTCTTTGCGAGCGCTATGCTGATCGCGTTCAGCCCGCTCCTTTTGGTGCTGTCGATCGCGATCAAACTAGAGAGCAAAGGCCCCGTCTTATTCCGCCAGAACCGGCACGGCTTTAACAATCAGATCATCAAGGTTTGGAAGTTCCGCTCAATGCGCCACGACCCAGCTGCAGCAGAGCGGATCTCCAAGCAAACCGTCGCGGATGACCCACGCATCACTCGGATCGGCCGGTTCATTCGCCAAACCTCCATCGACGAGCTGCCGCAATTGGTGAATGTGCTAAAGGGTGAGATGTCGATTGTCGGTCCGCGTCCGCACGCTGTTGGCATGACAACTGAAGAACAATCGGTTCAGAATATTGTTGGCGACTATGCCCATCGCCACCGGGTGAAACCTGGGATTACGGGTTGGGCGCAGATCAATGGATCGCGCGGACCTGTCCATACCAAAGAGCTTGTTCGCGAACGGGTTCGCCTCGACATGGAATATGTCAACCGGTCGTCCTTCTGGTTCGACTTCTACATCATGTTGATGACCCTCCCCCGCTTATTTGGCGATGCGAAGACGCTGCGCTGATGAGGACAGGTTGGGACACCCCTCTCGAAGAACATGCCTCTGATCAGGGTCAGAGCCACTTGCCTGTTGGGACAACGGAGCAAGGCGAGGACGTCTTCACAAATTCCAAATCCGGCGAGGCACGGATAACGATTTGCATCCCGACCTGGAAAGACAGTGCGGACGCATTGCTATGCAGCCTCGCCCGCCTGCCAGGTGCGGACCGATGCACGCTCCTAGTCTTCGATGATGGATCGCTCGATTCAGACCTTACCAGTCAACTGATCCGACACACGATGCGGTTTCCTGGGCCCGCACGCTTAATCAGTGCCCCCAAGAATGTTGGCCGCAGCCACGCGCGCAATCGATTGAAAGATCTGGCTGAGTCTGACTGGGTTCTGTTCTTAGATGCCGATATGCAGCCGGATGATGAAGCGTTTCTCCTCACCTATCTCGGCGCCATAGATACGCACTTTGAGCCATCGCTCATTGCGGGCGGGTTTAGTTTGAAGAATATCAGACCAACCGACCAAACACGTCTCCACGCTGCGCAATCGACGACCTCTGAATGCATCTCGGCCGACCTGCGCAATCAAGCGCCGGGCCGCTATGTGTTTACCTCTAACATCCTCGTGCATCGCGAAATTCTGGATGCGATCCGCTTTGACCCTGGCTTTGTTGGTTGGGGCTGGGAAGACGTTGATTGGGGATTGCGCGTCGCTGATACTTATCCAGTGATACACATCGAAAACACAGCCACACATTTGGGCCTGGATCCGGACCCTAAGCTGATTGAGAAATATGCTGGCTCAGCCCATAATTTTGCGCGCTTGGTTGAACGGCACCCCGAAATCATGTCGTCGATGCCGCTCTATCGAATGGCGAAAACCCTTCAGCCGCTGCCAGGTCGCAGCCTGATACAATCGTCGGCGTTGAAACTCGCGAAAATGAAAGCTGCTCCGATCAAGGCCCGCTTGTTTGGGCTAAAACTCTACCGCGCATCCGTGTACGGAGAGCAGCTATGATCAGCGTCGTTGTCCCAACATTCAATCGACCCGATGGTCTGCTTGCCGCAATACGTAGCTTGTTCTCGCAATCCTATACGACGACCGGATTCAGAATCGTCATTGTTGATAACACGCCGCTTGCGACGGCCTCCGATGCCATTGCTTTGCTCACCAGTGAGTGCCCGGAGAGTATCGACATAATTGCTGTGCACGAACCTGCGCCCGGAGTTGCGAATGCACGTAACACCGCCATGTCCGTAGTCGAAACAGACTTGGTCGCGTTTCTCGACGATGATCAAACAGCCCCGCCAAATTGGCTAGAAAGTTTGCTCTCCAACTATGCGAGCTTCCCAGCAGCGGTCACATTTGGACCGGTTCAAACCGCGCTCCCTGAAGGGCATAGGCGTCACCAAGCCTATTTTGAGCAATTCTTTGCGCGCGAACCTGACCTGTCGTCTGGGTATATCTCCGAGTCCTTTGGCAGCGGAAATGCCCTCGTGGACTTCTCTCAAATCCAAGGCGGCGCGCCATGGTTCGACACCGACATGAACGAGATTGGCGGCGAGGATGACCTACTCTTTGCTCGCGCGCGTCGATCAAATGGAAAGTTTGCTTGGGCCGCAAATGCGCCCGTTTGGGAGCACCCTTTGCCGGAGCGTGTTACGCTTTCCTACACGCTGCGTCGCGCGTTTTCATATGGCCAA
>JBCBGS010000110.1:0-9136 GCA_038526515.1 Pseudomonadota bacterium
TCGACGTCTTGCAGCGAGTTCGCGCTGCCAGACGTCGACAAATCACATCATGGGTGTCGAGGTCGCCTAAAACAAATCCTCCGCCATGGAAGAAAATGATCGCTGGCGCTGGCGCGATGCCCGCGGCGAGCGGCACATAGAGCCGAGCCTTCAGGGGACCGTCTGCGCCATCGACCACCAGGTTAGACAGCTCCGCCAAATCAGGCAGATCACGCTCCACCGAGCGGCTGGCACGGTAAAAACTCTTGCGCAAACCATCTGTCGATCCCTTCCAATCCATATTGGAAAAGTCGGGCATCTTAAATTTATCCATGAAGGATTTGAGGGTGTCGTCCATCGCCATGACCAGACCTTAAGCGCGAAGACATGGTGATTTAAAGGCAGAACTTTAGCGGGCTTAACTTAGCCGATGAAAAAATAGTCCGTGACGCGGTACATCACATATGGCGTGTTACCGACCATGATCTCGGGCATCAGATCCGCCCAGATCCGTGCCCTGACATCCCTCGGCAATCGGGCTGACACCGTTTCAACCGCGCCGCCCAGCTCACACACATCCATGCCCGCGATTACCTCTTGCATTTGGCCGTATGACGTTCCTTCAGCATTCGCAAAAGCCGCGATTTGGAGCGCGAGCGCCCATTGCTCTGACCCGAGCGCAAGGCCTTCTTGCTGCAAGATCGCTTCATCCCGCGCGCCAGGCCGCGCATATCGCTGTCCGCTCTCTTGGCCTTGTTTCATGGCCGACAGCACCGTCACCATCCAATCCATTGCCCAGTCATATTGCGGGCTTTGATATGGGAACTCTGCCAGGAGGGCGGGCACCAGTTCGTCCTCGTTTTGCGTGAGGAAATTTGCGATGGTTGTCCCTTCACACCAGGGGCTTTGATTGGACTTCATTTGTCCAAGCCCACCTGAAAAGCCCGCTATAATGGCTTGATAGTCCTCACTTCTGGCTGAGCGTAGGGAGAGCGCTTGCGCTTGAAATTGGCTGAACAAAGCTTCGAGGACGAGCCCTGCAAGCGCTTCGTCACTGGCGCCGTCTGCGACCGCGAATGCCGCGGCTTGATTGAGATCACTAAAAGTCGCTGGCGCCGCCGCGCGCAACGCTTCCACCGCCCGGCGCGTGGGTGTGTCTTGCAATTGATTCAACAAAGCCGCGTTTTGCGATGGAATTGCTGTGTCCGGATCAATCTTAGGCTCCGGTCCCATCAAAAACACGCCAGCCAGAACCACCGTCACGAGGACGAGGCTGACCAAGCCAAGCTTGAGACCTGTCTGAGGACGCGCTTTCGTCACGCCGTATCGCTAGAGTTGCACGACATTTGGCGGCGGCTCCGCAACGAATAGGCTGGCGACCAAATCTGCGCGACAATCCTGGGTCATGCGCTGGTTCACATAGCCTTTATCGGTGATCTCACCTTTGTCGATGCTTGGCGGCTCCGTTAAGACCAAGAAGCGTTTGATCCGACGCGAGGATCCCGGCTCAGCCGCGTTAAACGCCGCAACTTTGGCTGCGAGGTCTTTATTATAAGTCATGAACGCGGCCATTTGATCACCGCCAGCGTTTTTCAAGTATTCCTCAAAGGCCACTGGCGACGGCCAGAACATGGCGCCGATAAAGTTCTTATCCTGGCCGCAGATCACCGCATCAAAAACAAGCGGTGAGCAGGCCGCGACTAAGTCTGGTCGGAGCACACCTACGCTGACCCATGTTCCGGAAGAGAGTTTGAAATCCTCGCCCACCCGGCCATCAAAGATGATGCCCTGATTGGGATCATCTTCATCGACAAATTTCGCAGCATCGCCGAGGCAATAATAGCCCTCTTCATCGAACACTTCGGCATTTTTCTCAGGCAGATTGTGATAGCCTGGCATCACGGTCTCGCCTTTCACGCGGACTTCGAGCTTTCCCATGGTTGGGACAAGTTTCAGCGTCAGGCCTGGGAGTGGCAGTCCGATCAAGCCAACCCGCTCGACTTCCCAATGCACCACTGTGATGCCTTGGGTCTCGGTTGCGCCGTACATGGTGATAATCGGAATACGCCGGCCCGTGGCTTTGATCGCGAGGTTCTGGATCCGGTCATACAGATCATCGGAGAGCGTCGCACCGCCATACCCAATCGAGCGCATGTTCTCGAAGAAGGCGGAGAGAAGCGCGTCATCCTCTTCCATTGCTTCCGCAAGCATAGCGAGGGCAATCGGCGCCGTTCCAAACGTAGAGGGTTTGCAATCGAGCACATTGCGAATGGTTTCACCGAACAAAGCGGGCGTCGGCTTGCCGCCATCGATCCAGAACGTTGCGCCATTCCAGAGCGCACCATTGAAATTCACATTCGACCCAGAGATGTGGTTCCAAGGCAGCCAATCGAGGACGTTGTCTGGCTCATTTGGATCATATTCAGGATCCCGCGCATCATCGCGCAGACCCTCAACGCCGCCAATCATCGAACACATTGCCCCCTGTGTCGTCGGCACGGGTTTCGGCATGCCTGTGGATCCTGACGTGAACAGGAATTTGCCAATCGTATCATCGTTCAATGTATCAAGCGCCGCGTCGACGGCGGGCGTGACCGCTGTGTCGAGCAGGCCGTGATAAGATACCGCGCCATCCGCACCGTCAGCCGTGATGATGGTGCAGCCATGATCGCCGAGCGCCGCAATTGCGGGTTCAAATGGCGGAAGCTGCGCCGCAAAGATAACCTTCGGCCCGACCGCGTTGAAACAGTGTTTGAGCTTCGCAAAATCAGTCGACATGAGAGAATACGGAACCGAGATCGGCGCGGCAGGCGCACCAATCGTCATCGCGGCCATCATAACCAGCGCGGTCTCAATTGAGTTGCCAGACAAGATCATCACAGGGGCCTCTGGACCCGCGCCTTGATCGAGGAAGGCCTGCGCGAGCGCGCGCGATCGCTTCAGCCCCTCGCCATAGGTAATCGACTCCCATTGATCGGTTTCAGGATTGCGCTGTTTCAGCCAATCGCGATCCGGATGCATTGCGGCGCGGGTTGCGAGTGCATGCGGGACAGATCGCGGGCGATCCCCAGGCGCATGGCGTTGTTTCAGATAAACGGTGCCATCGGGTTTTCGCACGCACTCTATGTCCGGCTGTTTCTGCGCGAGCGGGCGGAAAGGCGGCAGGCTAGCTGCGTCTGGCATGGTCGTTTCCTCGGGTATTTGTGTGTTTCTTTCATCCTAGCGCACCAAGCGCGCCCGCCAAGCAAAATCGGGCCGGTTGACATTTTCGTCAGATAGAGTACTTTGTATTTCAAAGTTATTGGAGTTACTGCAATGAACCAAACTACCCTTCAAGATGATCTCGCTTATGTGCGCGACCTCGCCGAAGCCGGACAACAGGCCCCTCTGCTCGGCGGCCGGTTTTTGACGTTTTGGGGCGTGCTGACCAGCGTCGCTTATTTTCTTCACTATTCGATCGCTGCGAACCTATTTGGCTGGCCCCCAACCGCTTACGCTTGGGTTTGGGGCGCTTTCATTGTCGTCGGGATCGTCGGACAGGCCGTGCTTGGCTACACGATCCGAAACAAACCAGGCGGCCATTCTGTCGGGAACCGGTCTGAGGCGACGGTGTGGATGGCAGGCGGATTTGCGCTGTTTGCCTATTTCGGAACCGTGATTGTCAAATCGCTTGTCGCGGGAACCCCTGCCCCAGGATTTGAAGCGTCTCTACCCATCGTGTTTGCCGTCTATGGCACTGGGCTCGTCACATCCGGCATCATGGGAAATCAGAAAACCCTGACCTATGCGGGCTATGGTGCCTTTGCGATGCTGGCTTTGGCGATTTGGTTTGAAGGCACAGACTTCTCGTGGGCCGTCGCGTCTCTGGGCGCGTTCCTAACGGTGCTTGTTCCTGGTCTCATCATGATGCGCCAAGAACCAAAGAACGTGGTTTAGGAAAGGCGCGGATAGATGTCTGAACAGACCAACCCTTTTGACCACGCTCAGATTGATGATGTGATCCATGGCCGTCTCAGGCTCGGTATAATGGCCTACCTTTCAACCGTGAGCCCCGCCATCTTTGGAGAGCTAAAAGAGAAAGTCGGCGCCACGGATGGCAACCTTTCGACACATCTCAGAAAACTCGAAGACGCGGGCTATGTCCGCCAAGAGAAACGCTTTGTTGGGCGGCGACCTCAGACCAGGGTCTTCCTGACGGAAGATGGTCGAAAGGCCTGGCTCATCTGGATCGACCAGATGCAAGGCCTGATGCGCGCCGCAGAATAGCTGAACGCAATCTGAAAATCTCCCTCCCAGCGCGTTCAGATTGCTTGTCCTAGGGGTCTCTTCAAGACTGAATAAAGGACCGCATGAAATGACACGTGCTCTCAAAGCCCTCGCACTCGCAACCACTGTGTGCCTCGCTTCAACCCTCCCCGCGGCAGCCAATAATTATGGCCACCGCGGCGGCGGCGCGGATGAGGCAGTGATCTTCAAACATCCAGACTTTCGTGGTTCTGCCATTGTTGTTGACGGCCCGGTCTACAATCTGAAGAATCTCGGCTTCAACGACACGGTCTCTTCAATCGAAGTCACGGGCCCATGGGAAATCTGCGTTGATCCAGACTTCCGCGGCCGCTGCGTCGTCATTGATCGTCCGGAAGGTCACCTCAGCTCCATTCGGATGAATGACAACATTACCTCACTGCGCCCGCTCAACGGGTCACCACGCCGAATTAGCAGCCGACGCGACAATCACCATGACGGGTATGGACGCCGAGGCCATCGCGGCCAGGGCAACTATCACAGCCACAACCAAGGCATCGAAGGACGACGCTCTGTCTTCTTCCCGCGTCCACGTGATGCCTATGGCGACCGCATTCCGGTCGGCCGCGGCAATGCCAATCAGTTCTGTCGCGAGATGGGACTTGGAAAAGTCGTCTACGCCGATCGCGGACGTCGTAACCTGACCGATGTGCTCTGCTCGAAATAGGGGCCCTCTCCCCCTAGGTTGAGCTTGCTCAGGCCCGTAACCCTCCCAACCCCTCAAATGGGTCATGCTCAGCCACCAAATGCCCCGGAGCGATTTCGATCAGCTTCGGGGCATATTGTTGTGCGTCAGGATCATCAATGATCTCAGACTTGAGGAAGCGGAGCGGAGCCCGGCTATCGAGCGGGCTAGGCAAATCGCCTTGCAGTTTAACGCGTTCCCGGGCGCGCTCCATTTTCGGATCTGGGTTTGGAACCGCTGAAATCAGAGCTTTGGTATAAGGATGGCGGGCATCCTCATAAATCTCTTCACGGCCCGCAAGCTCCACCACTTTCCCCAAATAGAGCACCATCACGCGGTGGGAGATTTCGCGCACAACCGACAAGTCATGCGAAATGAAAATCATCGCCAATCCAAACTCTTTTTGGAGCTCAATCAATAGGTCCACGACTTGCGCTTGAACCGAGACATCAAGAGCGGACACTGCCTCATCGCAAACTACAAGTTTCGGATCCAAGATCATCGCCCGGGCAATCCCGACGCGCTGGTTCTGACCACCGGAGAGTTCGTGCGGATACCGATTGATCAAAGCGGGGTCCAAGCCAACACGCGGCATGATTTCCCGGACTTTGGCCTCGCGCGCGGCTTTGTCGAGCTCCGGCGCATGCACCGTCAGCGGCTCGCCAATCGACATGCCAATGGTCATGCGCGGATCCAAGCTCGCCATCGGATCTTGGAATACGATTTGTAAGTCATCGCGCAGGGCGTTCATGGTCTTGCGATCAGCGCCAGAAATGTCGCGGCCCATCCAAGCAATCGTGCCCGCGGTCTGCGGCACGAGTTTTAGGACGGCGCGCGCAAGCGTCGACTTTCCGCATCCACTCTCACCAACAACACCCAGCGTTTCGCCCGGCTTCAAACTGAAGCTCACGCCATCCACGGCTTTCAGCGGCTTAGTCTTCCCGAACAGGCCGCCGCCAATATTGATCGGGAAATGCACTTTCAGGTCTTCAGCCTTTAGAATGGGCTCAACATCTGCAGCCGGTGCTGGCCCCAGAGTTGGTCGGCCTGGGCGGTTTGGCTGATCAATGCGCGGCACGGCGTCGAGCAGCATTTTCGTGTATTCGTGCTGCGGATTGTAGAAGATCTCGTCGATCGATCCGGTCTCAACAATCTCGCCTCGGCGCATCACAACGACCCGGTCGCACATGCGCGCGACAACGCCCATATCGTGCGTGATGAGCGCGATCCCGGTGCCGGTCTCGCGCTTCAGCTCATCCATCAGATCAAGCACTTGCGCTTGCACGGTCACATCCAACGCGGTTGTGGGCTCATCCGCCAAAAGAAGTTTTGGGCCGCAAAGCATGGCAATCGCGACCATAACCCGCTGGCGCATTCCGCCAGAAAGCTCGTGCGGGAATTGGTCCATACGACGGCGGGCTTCGGGGATGCGGACATGTTCCAACCAATCGACGCAGACTTGATTCGCCTCTTCGCCCTTTAATCCTTTGTGGAGCTTCAGCACTTCGCGCATCTGAGCGCCCACCGTCATGTGCGGCGTCAGGCTTGTCAGCGGGTTTTGGAAGATCATCGACATCCGGTCGCCGCGAATATCGCGCAGTGTCTTACTGTCGGCTGTCAGCATGTCCGTGCCTTCAAACACGACGGAGCCGGTCGCGGTTCCGTTGTCTGCGAGGAGCCCCATGGCGGCGAGCACAGTTTGGCTTTTGCCTGATCCGGACTCTCCTACGATTCCGAGGCATTCTCCGGCAGAGACTTCAAGGTCGATGCCTTTCACGGCCTTCACGGCGCCATCCGGCGTATCAAACTCAACTTTTAGGTCTCGAACCGTCAGAATAGGAGATGTCACGCAGGGCCCGCCTTTACTCTAAATCTATTCGCAAAGGGCGGCATGACCTGCCAATTGTCAAGAATTCACATCAGCACGCTTGAAATTGAAACTACCTATCATTAGGTAGGGCACCATGGACACACGAACTGCCCTTCTCGACAGTGCCGAGCGCGCCGCCCGTCAGCGCGGCTTCGATGCCTTTTCTTATGCTGATCTCGCTCGCGATGTTGGCATCCGAAAAGCGAGCATCCACCATCATTTCCCGGTCAAAGCAGACCTCGCGTTTGGCTTGATTGAACGCTACGCCGCGAGGTTCTCCGAAGCGCTGATCGCCATCGACACTACGCATCAGACGGGCGCAGAAAAACTGCGCGCCTATCATCAAACCTATCGGAACGCTTTGGCGGATGGGTCGCAACTCTGCCTCTGTGTCTCGATGAGCGCAGGACGCGATAGCTTTGCCGAGCCCGTCTTGGATCAACTCAACCAGTTTCATGAGGATAGCGTCGCATGGCTCACACACGTCATTCAGAAAGGCATTGCAGATGGAACCGTTTCAGGATTCACCGCGGCCGAAGCTGATGCACAAGCCACGCTCGCTTTGATGGAGGGTGCTCAGCTTATGGCGCGCGCCGCCAGCAGCCTCACCCCATTCGATAATGCGACTCAGGCTTTTCTCGAGAAGCTCACCTAAAAAATTTCCCTCAACACCCTTCCAACTAGTAGGTAGTAATATGACTTTCGACAATAAAACCGTGATCATTAGCGGCGGCGGCTCCGGCATCGGATTGCAGGTCGCAAAGCAATTCTTCGCCAAAGGCGCAAACGTCGTCATCAACGGCCGAAACAGCGACAAGCTGCGTGACGCTGCGCGGTCGATTGACGCGAGCGAGACCAGGGTCATCGCGCATGCCGGAGACATCTCCAGTCCTGCAACAGCGAAAGCGCTAGTGGCGAAAGCGACACAAATCTTTGGCGGCGTTGATATCTTGATCAACAATGCTGGAATCTTCGCGCCGAAACCCTTCTTGGAACAAACCGAAGAAGAGTACGATCAGTTTGTCGACATCATCCTCAAAGGAAAGTTCTTCCTCGCTCAAGAGGCGGCGAAAGCCATGCAGGCGCGCGGCGGCGGCGCGATCGTTCAGACGGGCTCTCTCTGGGCGCTGCAAGCGATTGGCGCGACCCCGTCAGCAGCCTACTCCGCTGCCAATGCGGGCGTCCATCAATTGGTCAAGAACCTCGCGATTGAGCTTGCCGATAGCAATATTCGGATCAACGCTGTCGCCCCGGCAGTTGTTGAAACACCTGTCTACAATACGTTCATGACCGATGAGCAAGTTGCTGAGACCCTGCCTGGCTTTAACGCCTTTCACCCTCTGGGCCGAAATGGGCGACCGAAGGATGTTGCTGACGCCATCTTGTTTTTGGCCTCATCTGAAGCCAGCTGGATCACAGGAACTGTGCTACCAGTCGATGGCGGCGTCACAGCCGGGCGGATATAGGAGAGCCTCATGAGACTGAATGCAGACTTTAATGAGCGCGTCGTCTTGCGCCCCGAAGATCGAGACTGGGTCGCCTCCCCCATAGCGGGGGTTGATCGCCAAATGCTTGACCGGATCGGCGAGGAGGTCGCCCGCGCGACCTCCATCGTTCGCTATGCGCCGAAATCCTATTTCAGCGAACACACACATGGCGGCGGCGAGGAGTTCTTCGTGCTGGACGGCGTGTTCTCCGACGAACATGGCGACTATCCAGCTGGCACTTATGTGCGCAATCCGATCGGGTCGAAACATACGCCGCACTCCGAACATGGCTGCACGATTTTCGTGAAGCTGCATCAGTTTGATGAAGCGGATACGGAACAAAAAGTCATCGAAACCGCGGAGGCGGAGTTTCTTCCAGGGCAAGTTCCTGGGCTGACTGTGCTGCCGCTGCACAGTCACGGCACCGAGAGCGCCGCATTAGTCCGCTGGGCACCAGGCACGAAGTTCTTGCCGCATCAGCACTGGGGCGGTGAAGAAATCCTTGTGCTGGAAGGCACGTTCCAAGACGAACATGGAGATTATCCGGCTGGCTCGTGGCTACGGAGCCCGCACGGTTCCAAACACACACCTTGCTCAGATGAGGGCTGCCTCATTTATGTGAAAACGGGGCATTTGGCGGCCCTGATAGAAACGGCCTAACGTTTCGCGATACACTCAATCTCAACCCGCGCGCCAAGCGCTAAGCCATTTGCGCCAAGCGCGCTGCGTGCGGGATAATTGCCGGTAAAATAGGTTTTGTAGACCTCGTTGAAAGCCGGCCATTCCGCGATGTCGGCGAGGAAGACCGTG
>JBCBGS010000111.1:0-9028 GCA_038526515.1 Pseudomonadota bacterium
GCGACGCAGCTATTGGTCGTGCCGAGGTCGATCCCAATGATCTTTCCCATATTTTTCTCTCCTTAGCCGCCGCCATTTGCCTCGAATCGGCCTGCTATGCAGCACCAGCAACCTGCGGCTCTATACACAAAGATGGTCGAAGGTGAAGACGGTGTTTCAGTCCGGTCGCCTCCGGTCTCCCCGAATGTGGGAAACGTCGGGACATCTTCAAGGGGTTTTATGGAGATAGACATGGCAAAGAATTTAGTGGGCAAACCCGTTGAACTTGCGCTACACTTGTCACATTAAAATTGGAGAACCTTCATGCGCCTGCTCACATCCCTCACAGTCCTAGCACTCGCAGCCTGTTCAGGAGCAAGCGACGAGACTGCGACAGAGAGCTCGAGCGAACCAGAAGCGCAGCAGGCGGCAGAAGGAACTGCGACCGATGCGCCTGCTTCCTCTGCCAACGCGTTACCCAATCTGGAACAAGCCTGGGTCGCGACGGGCTTCGCTGCGCCAGAGGGCGTCGCGACCGATGGGAACCTTCTCTATATCTCGAACGTCGCCGGCGAAGGAAACGCCAAGGACGGAGAAGGCTGGATCAGCCGCGTTTCCATGCAAGGCGAAGTCTTGGAAGAAAAATGGATCGAGGGGCTCAACGCTCCAAAGGGCATGGCCATCCGCGATGGCAAACTCTTCGTATCTGACTTTGACGCCTATCACGTGATCGACATCGGATTGTGTGAGATCGAGAATACCTATCCCGTTGAAGGTGCAGGCTTCCTCAATGATATTACCGTTTGGCAGAATGGCGTCTATTTAAGCGATTCCGGCTCGGCGCGAATCTTTCAGATCGATGTGAATGGCTACAAGGAGTGGCTCGCCGATGACCGCCTTGGCGGCGTGAATGGGCTCACCCCAGATGGAGATCGATTACTCATCGCGACCATGGCGTCAGGCTCTTTGTTTGAAACGCTCGGTGCGAGAGATTTGACCGAAATCGCCAGCGGAATGGAAAACGCGGACGGCATCGCGGTGCTGGATGATGGAAGCTATTTGGTCTCCAGCTGGCCAGGCCAGATTTGGCATGTCGGATCTGATGGGCAAACCACCGAGATCCACAATACCGAAGAGACGCCAACCTATCAGAACGACCTGACGCGTGTCGGGGACATGATCATTGTTCCGAATTGGCAGCCAGGCACAGTGACGGCGTGGCGCATAAAAGCGGACTAGTTCGCCTGCCCCGCACTCACCGCGACCATCGCAGCGCGCAAAGTACGGTCACCAATCTTCCAACCGGCTTGGAACAGGCTCGCAATCGTGCCGTTCGGGTGCTCAGATGGGATGTTGGCCACCGCTTGGTGTAGGTTTGGATCAAACGCCGCACCTGGCTCAGCTTCAATCGCGGTAACGCCGTGGCGCGTTAAAACCGTGTGCAGTTCTTTCTGCGTCATCTCGATACCGCCGAGCAGGCCTTTGCCGCCTTCCGTGAGTGCGTCGCGCTCAGACTCTGGCAAAGCTTCCAGAGCGCGGGCCATATTGTCGGACACGCTCAAAAGATCGCGCGCAAACTTCTCGATCGCATAGACGCGGGCGTCGCTCTTTTCACGCTCAGATCGCTTCCGCAGATTTTCCATTTCCGCCATGGCGCGTAGCATTTGATCGCGCAGCTCTTGCTTCTCGACCTCGAGCGCAAGCATTTGCTGCCCTGGCGTCAGCTCAATCGGCTCTCCGATATCAGCTTCGGCATCGACCTCGGTCTCTACCTCTGGCTCAGCCGCCTTGGCCGCCTTTAAAATCTCATCAGCCGCCGCTTTGAGATCGGCTTTGCTCGCATCTGGGCCCAGCTCTGGGGCGTCGTCTTTGACTGTTTCGTCACTCATCGCTTCAATTCACTCATTCTTGGCGGTGCTTGCCGAGCACCTCTCCAACCATCCGTGCTGTATAGTCAACCATTGGTATCACCCGCGCATAGTTGAGCCGGGTCGGCCCAATCACTCCGAGGGCGCCAATCACCTGACGTTCGGCGTTCATATAGGGAGCAACGATCACGCTTGAACCCGAAAGCGGAAAAAGACTGTTTTCCGATCCGATAAAGAGGCGCACGCCGTCAGCATCGCGCGTCGAATCGAGAACTTCTAAGAGTCCTTGCTGACGCTCCAACACATCAAACAATTGGCGCACGCGTTCCATATCTTCTGCGGCAGAGGCATCATCCAGCAGATTGGCGCGCCCCTGAATAATCAGTCTGCGCTCCTCACCGGGCGCCGCGCCGCTCCATTCAGCCAAGCCGCGCTGAACCAGATCAGCAGCCGCTGCATCGAGCTGGGCCCTATGCGTCACGATTTCAGACCGCACATCTGCCGCCGCCTCATGCAAGGTGCGGCCTTTCATGCGTGCGGCGAGATAATTTCCAGCTTCAATCAACACTGTTTGCGGTAGACCGGGCGGGATTTTGACCAGCCGGTTCTCCACATCGCCCTGCTCCTTCACGAGGACGCACAGCGCTTCTCCGGTCGAGAGCGGTACAAATTCAACGTGACGAACCGCGGCGTCTTGCGTCGGCGATGACACCAATCCCGCACCGCCCGCGAGGCCAGATAAGAGTGACGACGCTTCCTTTAGGACGCCGCTGAAATCTCGCCCTGCACTGTTCAGCCGTCCCTCGATAGCAGCGCGATCCGCTTGGCCGGGATCACCCATCTCAAGAAAACCATCTACGAAAAGCCGCAAACCCGCATGCGTCGGCATCCGGCCCGCCGATACGTGCGGCGCATCGAGCAGGCCCAAGTCCGTCAGATCAGACATAACATTGCGGATCGAAGCAGCGGACAGTTCTATCCCGGCCTTCGACAAGGTGCGCGACCCAACAGGCTCGCCGGTTTCGAGATAGGTCTCGACGATTTGCTTAAAAATATCACGCGAGCGCTGGTTCAGAGCCTGCATAATGGATGTGTCCGCATTCATATGTCTTGAATAAGGCTCTGCGAAGCGAGTTTCAATCGGCCACGCGCGGTTTGCGCGATCGATCGCAATGGATTGGAACTTAGATCAATCCTCAGCTTACCATGCCGCAACATTAACCGCCGACGCCCCGCACTCGCCGTACTCAGGATCGATAGAAATTTGCTCGATCTTCGTGGCCTTAGCGTCGCCATAGCGCCAGTGAGGGCTTTGCTGTGCTGTCTCTAGGTCAAAAGCCATGCCATGGATTGGTACATATACCGCCGCGTCCAGCGTGGGAGACCCGGACGGTTCATTCAATTGAAGTTGCCCCAGATACTGGGTCTCACCGGCTTCTACGTCGACCAATAGCGTTTTTTCCAGAAGACAGAAGGATTGGTATCCATCCCGAAACGCAACTTGGTGGAGGATGTACTCTCCGGTTGGGAGGTCGAGGTCTCTGAATGTCGTTGAGTTGCGACGTCCGTTTCCCAAAATATGCCGGCGCGTGTTCGGCTCTCCCACATGGATCACATCGCCATTTGCGTTTCTTTCAATTGAGGAAAAAGCAAGATGTATCTCTCTGATCTGACTATTGGAGTCCCCGTCGGTCGCAACAATTCCGGCGTCCCAGACGATTGTCCCTGTCTCAACACTATCCGCGACGGCTGCACCGGACGCGAGTGTGAATGCAAATGCGGTGAGTAAATGTTTCATAAGACGCCCCAGAGTTTCGAATTAAATTCAAGTGTACATCAATCATGGGCGCAAGCGAAGCGATTGATAAGACTCTTTTTGATTAGAGAGAATTTTGCAAGCATTTATCGAACTGATAATTACCCGCACGAAGACTAAGATAAGTCTTTTGAGGTCATCGATTCTCCAGTCAGCGGGTGATTAAATCGTGATACACGCGTGGCATAGAAGGCCGCGACTTTTTCCATGTCTGCCGCATAATCCCCGCATGGGACCAATGTGCCATGAAGACCGCCAAATTTGTTCTCATAGTCGATGAAGCCTAGGCCAACTGGGACCTCGGCGGCGAGCGCGATATTGTAGAATCCCGTTTTCCAGGCTTTGACATCGGCCCGCGTGCCCTCAGGGGCGATCACGAGACAAAGCTCATCCGCTTCTTGATAAGCCTGAACAACTTGCTCCACGAGTTGCGTGGAACCAGACCGGTCAACCGGAAGCAGCCCCCACCAGCGCATCAGCCATCCAAATGGCCCCTCGCCGAGGCTTTTCTTTCCCATCCAGCGCACCGGGATACGATAGTGAAACGCGATCCCGAGCATTTGGGTGAGGTCCCAATTGGTCTCGTGCGGCGCAGCGATTATCACCATTTTCTTGTCTGGCGGCGCCTCTCCTAAAACGCGCCAGCCCATGAGACGATAGAGGCCATAGAAAAAGACGCGCGCCAGCTCATAAGCAAAACTGCGCGACGGCCGCCTTGATTGCACCGCCTTGGCCTTCATCTCTTCGATGTCCAACGTCCCATCCTCACCAGGTTCAAAGTCAGCCTAGACACAAGACCCAAAACCCGCAATTTGCGCCGTGCAGCTTAAGCTATGAAAGAATTGATAGATGACCGACTTCGCCCGCCCCTCTGGCCGCACTGCTGATCAACTCCGTGAAGTTCACCTCGAAACCGGCGTGACGCGCTACGCAGAAGGCTCTTGCCTCGCTAAGTTTGGGCACACACACGTATTGTGTACGGCCAGCTGGACAGACAAAGTTCCTGGTTGGATGCGTGGCTCAGGCTCTGGCTGGGTTACCGGCGAGTACGGCATGCTCCCCCGTGCGACGCACACACGCGGACGCCGCGAGGCCGCCGCTGGGAAACAATCTGGTCGAACCCAGGAAATCCAGCGTTTGATCGGTCGGTCGCTCCGATCAGTCGTGGACCTCGAAGCGCTAGGTGAAAACCAAATTACGATCGATTGCGACGTCATCCAAGCCGATGGCGGAACGCGCACGGCTTCGATCACGGGTGGCTTCGTCGCGCTGGCCCTGGCATGCAAATATCTTCAAAAAGAAGGCATCATCACGCGCGACCCGATCCTAAAGCAAGCCGCTGCGATTTCGGTTGGCGTCTACAAGGATGTTCCCGTGCTTGATCTGGATTACCCAGAAGATAGCGCCGGTGAAGCCGACATGAATGTCGTGATGAGCTCTGACGGCGGCATCATCGAGCTGCAAGGCACAGGCGAAGAGCGCCCTATGACACGGAGCGAAGTCGACACGATGATGGCCCTCGCTGAGAAGGGCTGTAACGAATTGTTCGCGGCCCAGAAAGCTGCGATCGGCTAAGCATGGAACGCTTACTTCCTTTTGCAGAACAAATCGGCGCGGCCCTCAAATCGCGCGGCGAGACGATTGCGATTTCGGAATCATCCTCGGGAGGATTGATCTCTGCCGCTTTGCTCGCAGTGCCGGGGGCATCGACCTTTTATCGCGGCGCTGGGGTCATCTATACCCCGCAAGCGTTTCGCGGTCTGATGGGCCTCGGTCGCGATGACATCAAGGGCATGCGCTCGGCGACAGAGCCTTATGCGCTGCTGATGGCGCGGACGATCCGCGAAAAATTGGATGCAAGCTGGGGGCTTTGTGAAACCGGCGCATCTGGACCAAGCGGCAATGGCTATGGCGACGCTGCGGGACATGTTTGTGTTGGCGTGGTCGGGGCGACCGAACACTCGCGTACGATCGAAACAGGCCTGAGCGACCGAAAAGAGAATATGTATTTGTTTGCAGAGGCGGCTTTGGAGCTGCTGAGCGAGCAACTTCGTTAGGCCGCTTCGCTGGCCTCATTCGATTGGCCATCTTCGAAGACGAGAATATCGCCCGGCTGGCAATCAAGTTCTCGGCATAAGGCCTCGAGGGTTGAAAACCGCACGGCCTTGGCTTTGCCGGTTTTCAAAATGGAGAGATTGGCGAGCGTCACGCCGACCCGCTCTGAGAGCTCGGTCAGGGACATTCTTTTCTCTAATAAAACCCGATCAAGGGTCACACGAATTGACACGTCATGGCCCTCCTAAATTGTCATTTTCTCTTCTTCGCGAAGGCGGGTGCCCTCTTTGAAGACTTGCGCCAGAATGAAGAGCACGATCACTGCGCCCCAAACGGCCATATTGATATTGATGTTCGCTTTGTAGCCTTCGCCGAGGTCGACCGTCGACGCGAGGATCAAGACCGACGCGATGCGGATCACCTCCACCAAACCGATTGCAATGGCGATGTGCGTGAGGCGCGGCGCGTTCTCGGGCACGAACGGGTCGCCGTCGGCCAAAGTCGATAAAATTTTGCGGAGCTGCGCGCACACATAAGCGATCCCAGGGGCGAAAACGGCGAGGCCCACGAGGGCAGCTGCAATTCGTCCCGCGGGAACGCCATCCGCGCGGGCTTCAACCAATGGAAGGTCCAATTCGCCGCCATTGAGGCTGCCGAGGAGTCCAATTCCGAGAATCACAAACAGAATCGTGCCGAGAACAATGGCGAGCCAGAAAATCACGGTCACAACTGTTGACAGAACCGCCGCCATTGAATTCTTGCGAGTGCCTGACATGCGTTTATGTCATCCTTCTGTCATTTCGCTACGTTTGTCACATAGCACAAAGTCACCAACTTACCGTTAAACGATAAGGTTATTCGTTCAAAAAGCAAGATCGGAGCCACACTGCATGTCGCGAAAACTACAGCCAGGCCGATTGGTCGCCGCCACGCACAACAAAGGCAAAGTGTCTGAACTAAAAGATCTTTTTGAACCTTTGGGGTTTGAAGTGGTCTCTGGGATCGAACTCGACCTCGACGAACCCGAAGAAACCGAGTTCACATTTGAGGGAAATGCATTGATCAAAGCGCGCGCCGCCGCGCAGGCCACCGGCTCACCGGCGCTTTCTGATGATAGCGGGCTGGAAGTTGCGGCGCTTGGCGGCATGCCAGGCGTGCATACTGCCATCTGGGCGGGCGAGCCGCGCGACTTCTATAAAGCGATGGAAAAAGTTGAACGCGAACTCGTTGCGATTGATGCCAAAGACCGAAGCGCCAAATTCGTCAGCTGTCTCGCCGTCGCTTGGCCCGACGGGACAGAAGTGACGTTTCGAGGCGAGGTTCACGGGACGCTGACTTGGCCGCCGCGCGGCGAAATGGGGTTCGGATATGATCCTGTCTTTGTGCCAGTTGGGCACAACGTCACCTTCGCTGAGCTCGAACCAGCGCAGAAACATGCAATGAGCCACCGCGCCGTTGCGTTCGAAAAGCTCAAAGCGGCGCTCCTCTAGTGAATGCGGTCGGGCCAAATTATGGATTTGGGCTCTATATCCATTGGCCCTACTGCGCACGGATCTGCCCCTATTGCGACTTCAATGTCTATGCATCGAAGGATCGTGAAAGTGATCCGCTGGTTCAGGGAATCATCGAAGATGTTCGTTTTCATCGAACCGCTCTGCCGGACCACCCTCCGCTCGATTCCGTCTTTTTTGGCGGTGGCACACCCTCTTTGCTCTCGGCGAAGCAAATGGAGCTCATACTCGTTGCAGCCCAGGAAAGCTTCGGCCTCAAAGCTGACGCTGAAATCTCGCTCGAAGCTAACCCAAATGATGTTCTGAACGGCGCTCCATCAGATTGGGCATTGGCCGGGATCAATCGTCTGTCTCTCGGGCTCCAAAGCCTGGACGATGACGCGCTGGCATTCCTGGGGCGCGATCACAATGGACACGACGCCCGCGCCGCTGTGGACCGCACCCAAACCCATTTCGATAATCACTCGGTCGATCTGATCTATGCTCGCCCCGGTCAAACGGCAGACGCTTGGCGACAAGAGCTCACCGACACGCTGGCCCTCGGCGCACCGCATCTGTCCCTGTACGAACTGACCATCGAAGAACGCACCGCATTCGGGAAACGCGCCGCACGTGGGGAACTGGTTCCGATGGAAGATGATGACCAGGCCGATCTCTATGATCTCACGCAAGACATCTGCGAGGCGCATGGACTCCCCGCCTATGAAGTCTCAAACCACGCGCGCGCAGAAGAATTTCAGTCGCGGCACAATCATATTTACTGGGCCAGCGGGGACTGGATTGGGGTGGGTCCCGGCGCGCATGGGCGGCTGACAGTCGATGGCCACCGTTTGTCGACAGAAGCTGAAAAGCGACCAGCCGATTATCTCAAGGCGCAAAAACCGGGTCAGACGCGCCTCACAGATCAGGATACAGCAAACGAGTTTCTCGCCATGTCTCTACGACCGACAAACGGACTTGATTTGGACCGGTTTGAAACGCTTTTTGGCGTGGCGGTCGACGCGGATGTTCTTTCAAACCTGACGGACCAACAGCTCGCGCGGCAGGAAGGTCAGAAGCTTCTGCTAACCCAATCAGGTCGCCTGATGGCGGACTATATCGCCAGCTTGCTTGTACCCTACTGATACCGCGACAATGCTTCGTCCAGGATGCGCTCTAAGTCTTTGATCGTCGTGACCTGCTTCATCGTGTGACAATGCGGACGATAGCGTGGCAGCTCGCTATCCCCGCTACCCCAGAGGCTCTCTCCTTCAGGCGTAAGCCAAATGACCCGCTTCACACGCCCGGCAGCCTCTCGGAACAAGTCCAAGCGTGGATCGCCATAGTTTGATCGCCCATCGCCCAGAACGATCAAAGTGGTCCGGCGATCCAGGGTGTTCCAATGGTTCATCTTGAGGTCGGAGAGCGACTGACCATAGTCGGTTGAACTCATGCCGATTGAATTGACGATCTTGTCCATGGCTGCTGCGAAATCGTCGGTCTCCAGAGTATCGCCAACATCTTCCAAACGGCCGGAAAACGCGAAGGATTCAATGTCCGGGACGACTTCGTTCAAACTGTAGAGCAGCATCAAGAAGAAGCGGACGACGCGCGCCACCGACCCCGACACATCACACACCGCGACGATCTTTGCGCGATCCCGTTTGGTCTGTTTCCAAGCGAGGTCAAACGGCACGCCATCAAAGCCCGCATTCGCACGCAGGGTCTTTCGGACATCGAGCTGACCGCGATTCTTTTTGCGGCGGCGACGTGAGTGTTTCACAGCAAGGCGTTTGGCGATCTTCTGAACCAGGACCTGC
>JBCBGS010000112.1:0-9004 GCA_038526515.1 Pseudomonadota bacterium
ATCTCAAGCCCAGCATCGGTCAGCATAACCCCCAAAAAGAGCCAAGAGCCCAGCTCTCGAGAAACTAAGTTCGTATGCTTGCCTTGCCATCCAAGCCCGGCTTTTTGAGCGAGGGGTTTCTCCATCAAAGGCGCGGTATCCACGAAGACTTTTACATCAGCCCCCGCCTCGGCGACGAAGGCCCGCGCGAGCGCTTTCAAACGCTTCTTGAGCACATCGTGATAGTCTTTGCCCCGCGCATAAACCGAGATGTTTCCCTCACCTCGCCGATCCAGGTTCTTCATCGGATCCTGATCCGGGCCATAATTCAGCCCAACGACGATGGCCGATTTTGCAGCTGTCCACATCGCCGTGGGCGCTCGGCGGCGCTCCAAAGTCGTCTCCATCCACGCCATCCCGCCATGATACCCGGCATCAACGAAGGCTTGCAAACGCGCGCCTGCGCTCCACGCCTCATCGACACGGCAAATCCGGCAAACATCGAAGCCAAGATCAGCGGCTTCGGTTTTGAGAAAGGTTTCGAGCGACATGCGCTTTCATCCCGCTGACGCGTTAAAAATCAAGGTCTGTATAGTGTTTGATGGGCTTTGCGTTGCCAACCCGGTCCTCGAGCAGTGCTCTAAAGCTGGGTCTCGATTTCATTCGCGCATACCAGGCTTTTAGATCTGGCGTGAGATCCCAAGGCACATCACCGAAATAATCATATGAAGACAGATGCGCCGCCACGCTTAGATCAGCGATGGTGAGGTTTCGTCCTGCTATATAGGAGCGTTCACCAGCTAGCGCGTCCAGGAAGGTCATGCGGTTCTTCAAGGCATGCGCGCCTTGGCGGAGCGCCAAGCTATCGGGTGACCGGTCTCGCTTGACCCATTGCGTAACGCGTTCGGATAGAAGCGTGTTGTTAATGCCGGCAAAGCTCTCCTCCGCCCACTGCCATAGTCGGCGGGCTTCAGCTTTTTCCATTGGCGTAAACGGCAAGAGGCGCGGACTCTGTTGAGCCTCTTCGATGTATTCACAAATTGCGAGCGACCCGACCGCGGAGGTTTTGACTTCGGCGTCCGTATCAAGCAACGCGGGTGCACAGGCACCCGGGGCGAGCGCCGCGAGTTCCAAATCGGACACCCAGGGACGGATCTCAATAGACTCGAATACCCAGCCCTTTTCGCCCATTAACAAGCGAACGGTGCGACCTAATGGGTCGATGGGCCAGTGCCACAGCCGTTTCATGCGTGCCGCCTTAATCCTATTCGCCAATCAGGCAAAATAGAGCTTGTCGATGGCGCACCAGCGATAACTGTCCCCAAAAGAATCCCGTCGCACATGGCGCCTATTGGACTCCAAAATCCTGACGAAATCCTTTCCATGGAGTGATTTTGGCTCGAGCCAAGAATCCGACCTAAGCCTTTGACACCGCAGTCAACAGTTCGCGTCAAAAAACAGCTATGCTTTTGATTGAGCGCGGATTCGATTTCCCTTAAGGAAAGGGTCGCGTTTTTGGATAAGAGCTCATGGCAGATCATTCTCACACTTCCGTCGATTCCGGCAAGAACGACCCGTTACAGTCATGCATTGCGCAAATGCTCAACGAAGTTCCCGCTGAAGCGCGCGGAAAAATCCCTCGCGGGAACATTGAGGCGCTCGGAAAGTCGCTTTGGGATTGGTTTCTCAGCGCGGACGAAGCTTCGCTGCGATTGCGCCACACGAAAGACGTCGATCCCGCCTGGTTCGGACAGTATTTGTTGGAAGTCGTGGGCCCCGACCGTCCTTTTCTGGTCGACTCACTATTGGGCGCGTGTGCGGATTTGGGCCTGGAAGTTCTGACGCTCTTCCATCCGATTGTTGAACACAATGGACAAGCGCAATCGCTGATCCAGATCCACCTGCCAAATCTCACTGAAACGGAACAGGCGCACCTCCTCGAAGAAGCGCAGGCAACGCTATTCGAGGTCACCGCTGCGACCAATGATTATCAAGATATGCGCGCGCGAATGGTCGAGGAAATCGACCGACTGGCCGCCTGTTCCCACATCCCTGCTCGCTATAAGGATGAAGCGCTCGATTTCTTAAAATGGCTGGGCCAGGAACGGTTCGTCTTCCTCGGGGTCCGCAGTTATAACTTCCCAACAGACCCAGATGGCCGCGTGCTGCCGGAAGAACCAGAAATGGTCGAAGGGTCAAATCTCGGTTTGATGCGGGATGAAGATCGAAATGTCCTGAACCGGGGCGCTGAGCCATTGCTCCTCACCAAAGAAATCGGCTCTTTCCTGGCGGAGCCAGAGTCGTTGATCCTCGCCAAAGCAACTTTGATGAGCCGCGTTCATCGCCGCGTTGCGTGCGACTATGTCGGCGTCAAACACTATGGTGAAAATGGCGAAGTGGTTGGCGAAACCCGCTTCCTCGGCCTCTATACTGCCGAGGCTTACAATGAATCTGTACGGAATATTCCTTTGCTACGCCGCCGGATGGAGCGCGTGCTGGACATTCTCGGCGTGCTTCCGGGCAGTCACAACGAAAAAGCCCTATCGAACATTATTGAAGGCTGGCCGCGCGATGAGTTGATCCAAACCAAGTCTGAAACCCTCGCACCGATCATGGAAGGCGTGTTGGACCTAGTCGCTCGCCCCCGTGTTCGAGTGTTCACGCGTGCGGACCGTTTCAATCGCTTTGTTAGCACCGTCGTCTTTGTACCACGCGAAACCTATGACACCGATCTGCGCCGCCACATCGCGGAAGCCATTGAAGACGCATGGGGTGGTCGCAATTCGAGCTTCCAACCAAGCTTCGATGGCGCCACGATGGTTAGGGTTCTGTTTCAAACAGCCCTTCCCCTGAACGGCCCGCGTCCAGATCCGCTAGAGCTCGAAGCGCAGATCGCAAAGCTCGCGCGCCGTTGGACAGATCGGTTCCGTGACGCGATCGTTGAACACGACCTCAGCGCGGACCAACGCAACCAAGCTGAACTGTTCACGACGGCTTTCAACGCCGCGTATCGTGAAGCGTTCTCGCCGGAAGAGGCGATGCTAGACGTTGCGATGCTGGCCCGCCTAAACGCCTCTAATCCGGTCGGGCTTCGTGCCTATCACCGTGACGGGGATAAGGATGGCCGCGTTCGAGCTAAAATCTACTCCCGCAGCGGAGCCATCGCGCTCTCAAACTGCGTTCCGGTTTTTGAGCGGATGGGTTTGTTTGTGGAGTTCGAAACCGGATATCCTGTGACCCCATCCGGAAAACCCGTCGCCGACGCTCCTGAAGAGTATTGGGTCCACGCGCTCAGCATGAAGCTCGACACGTCCAGCGGACTTGCACTGAACGACGTCAATGAAGCGTTTGAAGAGGCTTTCGTCGCTGTTTGGAGCGGGCTTGCCGAAAATGACGGGTTCAATGCCCTGATCTTCAACGCGGGCCTCACCTGGCGCGAAGCTGCCCTCTGCCGCGCTTTATGTGCTTATCGGCACCAGTCAGGGCTGGACCCAGCCCGCCAAACACAAATTCAGGCACTGAATGTCAATCCAACGCTCACGCGCCATCTTGTCAGCCTGTTTTCGAGCCGATTTGACCCTGATCAAGAGGGTGACCGCAACACGCAAACGCGCAACCTACAGTCCAAGATTGAACGAGCGTTGGAAGCGGTGCCATCTTTGGATCATGACCGCGTCATTCGGCGTTTGTCTGAGTTGATCGCCGCGATCCAGCGGACCAATTTCTTCCAGACGGGACCAGATGGTCAAAGTCTTCCATTCATCAGCTTCAAAATTGCCAGTCGCGAACTTGTCGACCTGCCAGACCCCAAACCTTATCGCGAAATCTTTGTAGATTCTCCGCAAGTTGAAGGCGTTCATTGTCGCTTTGGCCCGGTCGCGCGCGGCGGCCTCAGATGGTCAGACAGACGGGATGATTTCCGAACAGAAGTGCTGGGATTGGTCAAAGCGCAACAGGTCAAGAATGCAGTAATTGTTCCAGTCGGATCAAAAGGCGGGTTCTTTCCAAAACAGTTGCCGAGTGGCGGATCTCGTGAAGCCATTCGGGATGCAGGGGTTGAAGCCTACAAGACCTTTATCACCAGCCTCTTGGGCCTGACTGACAATCTCATCGATGGCAGTGTTCAGAACCCGAACCGTACCGTGATCCACGATGGTGATGATCCTTACCTGGTTGTGGCCGCTGACAAAGGGACAGCGACCTTTTCCGACATCGCTAATGAAATCAGTATGGCGTATGGCTTCTGGCTGGGCGACGCCTTCGCGTCTGGCGGATCGGCTGGATACGATCATAAGAAAATGGGCATCACGGCCCGCGGCGCCTGGGAAGCGGTAAAGCGCCACTTCCGTGAAATCGGCAAAGACATCCAAACCGAACCCTTCACCGTCATCGGCTGCGGTGACATGAGCGGAGACGTGTTCGGAAATGGGATGTTGCTATCGAAGCAAATCCGCCTGCAGGCCGCATTCAACCATATGCACATCTTTGTGGACCCAAATCCGCAAGACCCAGAACGCTTATGGGAAGAGCGCCAGCGGATGTTTGATCTGCCGCGCTCAAGCTGGATGGACTACGATCAGGCCCTGATCAGCGAAGGCGGCGGTATTTTTGACCGCAGCGCCAAGTCGATCGATTTGACGCCGCAAATCAAATCGCTGACCGGCTTATCGGCCGATCAGGTCACGCCGAATGAACTCATTCATGCACTGCTCAAGGCTGAGTGCGAGCTGCTCTGGTTTGGCGGAATCGGCACCTACATTAAGTCGACCGACGAGAGCCATGCAGATGCAGGCGATCGTGCCAATGACGCTGTTCGAATTGATGCGACCGAACTCAAAGCAAAAGTGATCGGCGAAGGCGCGAACCTCGGCGTGACGCAGGCAGGGCGCATCCAAGCTGGCCTCAATAAGGTGCGCGTAAATTCCGACGCGATTGATAACTCTGCCGGCGTCGACAGTTCAGACCATGAGGTCAACATCAAGATCTTGTGCACTGAAGCGATCCGCCGCGGCGAGCTGCCAAGCGGTGAACGCAACTCTTTGCTGGCATCCATGACAGATGATGTGGCGACACATGTTTTGGCGCACAATTATGCTCAAACTGGCGCGCTTAGTCTGGCAGAAGAGTCCGCGACTCGAGACCATGACGCCCTCGAACGCTTGATGGTGCGTTTGGAAGAGCGCGGCGTTCTAGACCGGCAAGTTGAGGGGCTACCGAGCACGGCCGAGATGGCGCAGTTCAAGCAAGATGGGCGCGCTCTGACACGGCCAGAGATTGCGGTTCTGATGGCTTGGACCAAGATTGTCCTATTCGATGATTTGGTCGCATCGCGTGTTCCAGATGATCCTTACTTCCAACACACACTTCAGAGCTATTTCCCAGCCGCTCTGAAAACATATAGCGATGTCATGCAAGTGCATCGTTTGAAGCGAGAGATCATTTCAACGGTGCTCGCCAATCGCATCATCGATATCGCTGGTCCGGTCTTCATGCTCCGATTGCGAGAGCAGACGGGGGCAAGTAACGCGAAAATCGTTGAGGCATTCGAAGCAGCTTATGCATTGCTCGACGCCGCTGCGCTCCGGGCCAGTATCGATGAACTGGACAACCAGGTGCCTGCGGCGCGGCAATTGGCCCTGCATGCATCCCTATCGGGTTCATTGGCGCGTTACACACACGGTTTGCTCGGCTTGGGTCAGTCAGGGTCGATTGTTCAAATCATCACGGCGCTTGCTCCAAACGCCGACGCTTTAAACGCAATTCAGATCGATAAACTGCCCGCCTATTTAAGAGCGGTCATGCAACGACGTGCGAAACATCTCTCGCGTGATAGCGTTCCCGCGGACCTGGCGGATCAAATCGTACGCGGAGCCCTCATCGCAGATGCCCCTCTCATGCGACGCCTATCTGAAGACAGCGGCGCGGCACCGGCACAAGTGACTGAAGCCTATATCGCCATCGGTGATAAGCTCTCCCTGGACCGGTTACGTTCGGCCGCTGAGCAAGCGATCTCCGACATGCCGTATTGGGATCGCCTTGCGACCCGCGGACTGACAAGAGAATTGGAAGCATTGCAGGGCGAAGTAACGAAACTCGCGCTACGAGCGGAGTCGTTTGGTGCATGGTCGAGCGCCAATGAAAGCGCGCGTTCCGAGCTCTTGCAGGACTTGAAAAAGTACACAGGAAGTCAGCCAAATTTCGCTCAGTTTGCTCTGGCAACCGATGCTGTTCGTAAATTCGTTCAAGCGGCGAGCTAAGCAATCAACACACCAATAACGAGCGAGCCCGCCGTGCAGGGACTTGCTCGGCGGGCTCTACTGGCCTCATCCGCAGGCTGGGTGGGGGGACGCACGCGGAGGCCAGATTACGATGTGACTAAAATTGTCCCTACGCTGACGTATATGGATTGTTGCAGGGATTAAGCCAAGAAAAAAATTCATCCAAATCTGTAACTATTGCGGGATACCGGTGTCTTCTTTGGTTTCATCTGGTATTTTTGTAGTAGATTCATGGGACAAAGGCTCGCCATTTGCCGAGAGAAGGATCGCGATCCAGCGGGTCGTCGGCGACTGGGCAAAGAGAATCATCATCAAGACTGTGAGCGGCGCTGACAGGAACATCCCAGGGATACCCCAGATTGCGCCCCAAATAGCCAACCCCAATAGCACAATCAGAGCCGAGAGGTTGAGCGTGTCGCCCATAATCCTGGGTTGTACAAAGTTCCCGATGAAAAATTGCCAAAAGCTCACGCCCGCGAAGACCAAAGCTGCGAAGATATAGCTGTCATTTGGCGCATCGCCGGGTATCCAGCCAGCAATCTCCGGTTGCACGAGCGCAAACAGCGGCGGCACTAAAGCCGCCACGATCGACCCGATGGTCGGAATATAGTTCAGCACAAAGATAAGCGTCGACAAGAAAAGCGCGTTCTCGACGCCGAGGGCCAGTATAGTGAGATATGTCAGCACGGTGATCAGCGCGCTAATCACCGTTTGCGTCCACAAATAAGTCTCGATGCCCCGCCGCGCTGCATCGCCGACATCTTTCACTTGTTGCCGATCTTCCTCATCGACAAAAACTCGGTCCAGTTTGTTGGGCCATGCTGATTGAGCGAGGAAAAGGAACGCCACATAGATCAGGATCAGCACGAGATCGCCGGTGAGTCCGCTGGTGGCAGAGGCGATGGTTCCCAGGAAGGCCTGTCCCGATTCATTAAACACGAGCTCAGTGAGGGTGGGTGCATTGCCGAGGTGAAGCGCGCCATAGATGGCCTCAATCAAACCATTGATTCTCAATAGGTACGCGTCGCCCTGGCTTCCAAACTCACCGATGCCGCGGGCCATCATGGCTAGGAACCCGATAAAGCCACCAATGACGACCAAAATCGCAACACCGCGGGCCCAAGGTCGATTGAGCAGTGACAATCGTTCGTCAATGAAGCGCGCAAACCCTTCAACGATCAAAAACAGAAACACCGCGAGTGCGAAGGGTGCAAAGATCTCGCGCCCAACATAAAGCAGCGCAATAATAACGCCGGTCGCAATGATCCAGATCCCGGTATTTAGTGATCGTCCCATGACGTGCCCTCCCTTTGTCAGTCCGGTATAATCTGATTTGCGATCCATTCGAAAGCCGCGCTGTGCGAGGCGCTGCGACAATAGACCTCTGCGTTGGTCCTAAAACTTTCGCAGAACTCAGCTATTTGTATCGCAAGTCTTTTTTGGGAGCCACGGGCATGGATCATTCAGAAAACACAACCTCCAATCCGCGCATTGCAAAAGGCGCGCGTACGATCGGAGATATCGTCGAAGCGCGGCTGAGCCGCCGGGGCTTCCTGACAGGAATGGCCGCCACGACGGGCTTAGTGGCGACCGGGTGCGCCACGAGTGACACTTCTATCCCGCTATCCGAAATCCCAGAAAGCCCCCAAGCCGCGGCTTTCAATTTTGACGAAATCACACGCGGCATGGATGAAACGCATCATGTGCCAAGCGGATACACGACAGATCAAGTGATCCGCTGGGGTGATCCGCTCTTTGATGACAGCCCAGAATTTGATCCGATGAACCAAAGCGAAGCCGCCCAGCTTCGTCAGTTCGGTTACAACAATGATTATCTCGGCTTTGTGGCCCTCCCGACAAAAGATGATGGCGTTCAGCGCGGACTGCTTTGCGTTAATCACGAATATGTCTCCAGCCTGCTTATGCAGCCCGGCATCGCCGCAACCTATCCTGCCTCAATGACCAAAGAAGCCTGCCTAACCGAGATGGCAGCGCATGGCGGCAGCGTGGTCGAAGTTGAGCTGACCGCAGAAGGCTGGAAGCCCGTCGTTGGAAGCTCGTACAATCGCCGCATCACAGCGCACACGACGCCAATGAAAATGACGGGCCCTGCCGCTGGACACGACCGCGTTAAAACAACGGAAGATCCAACTGGTCTGCTCGTTGCCGGCACCATGAACAATTGCGCAGGCGGAACGACACCTTGGGGCACTTGGCTGATGGCCGAAGAAAATATTAACGGCAACTTCCTCGGCACTTTGGAAGAAGGCCACCCGGAAGCTGAAAATCACAAGCGATTTGGCGTTGCCGGCGGTTGGTACCAATGGGGGCGCCATTTCTCGCGCTACGACATTTCGAAAGAACCAAATGAACCAAACCGGTTTGGTTGGGTTGTTGAAGTTGACCCAATGGATCCGACCTCAACGCCGAAAAAACGCACCGCACTCGGCCGATTCAAACATGAAGGTGCTGAAAGCGTCATCGCCCCGAACGGGCATGTCGTTGTCTATATGGGTGACGATCAGCGCTTCGATTATCTCTACAAATTCGTATCGAAGAATAAGTTTGATCCGGACAATCGCGAGGCAAACAAAGACCTTCTCGAAGACGGAACACTTTATGTGGCCAGGTTCGATGAAGATGGTTGGGTCGAGTGGATGCCGCTTGTCTATGGAGAGGGTGAGCTGACGCCAGAGAATGGCTTTAACTCGCAGGCGGATGTTTTGATTGGCGCCCGCCTCGCGGGT
>JBCBGS010000113.1:0-8771 GCA_038526515.1 Pseudomonadota bacterium
AACTTCGATGCAAAAGTCAGGCGCCAAAGCATAGACGCAGCCGATCTTTTCTATGGCCATATCGGGAGGTTAGAAAGTCTTCGTACGTGCCGTCTTCCAGAATGGCTTCTGCTGCCAGCAGACCTCGGGCGAGCGCATCCACACCCCCAATATGGCCATAGAAAAGATCGGCTGCGTCTATGCTTTGGCGCCTGACTTTTGCATCGAAGTTGAAACCACCCGTGGTGAAGCCGCCATTCTTCACAATGTGAACCATGGACCTCGCAATATCGAGCGGCTCCATCCAGAACTGATCGGTGTCCCATCCATTCTGTGGGTCGCCACGATTGGCGTCGATGGAGCCAAACACTCCGTGCGAGAATGCCATCGCAATTTCATGGTCCATGGCATTGCCTGCCAACGTCGCATGATTGGTTTCCAGATTCAGTTTCACATCATCAAGCAGGTCATATTTCTGCAGGAAGCCAAAGACGGTTTGCGCATCACGGTCATATTGATGTTTGGTTGGCTCATGTGGCTTCGGCTCAATGAGAAGTGGCCCTTTGAACCCAATCTTATGCTTATGCTCAACCGCCGGTGAAAGCACTCTTCCGAGTTGATCCAACTCTCGACCCGTATCTGTATTCAGGAGCGTATCATAACCTTCGCGCCCGCCCCACAGGACGTAGTTTTCTCCGCCGAGGCGATGTGTTGCCTCGAGCGCTTGCCGAATTTGCATCGCGGCGCAGGCGAAGACTTCTGGGTCTGGATTGGTGGCCGCGCCGGCCATGTATCTTGGATGGCTGAACACATTGGCTGTGCCCCATAAGAGCTTCATCCCTGTTCGTTCCATTTGCGCCTCAAGGGGATCCAGAATACGCGCAAAGTTCTCTGTGTGCTCAACCATATTCTCGGCGGGCGCCATCACATCAACATCGTGGAAAGCAAAGAAGGGCCAGTTCAGGCGCTCAAAGAAATCAAACGCGATTTGAAGCTTCGCCTCGGCCATGTCTTGGCCTTCGAGTGCTTGCCAAGGGCGATTAAACGTTCCCGCCCCGAACACATCAAAACCATCCCAACAGAATGTGTGCCAGTAACACACGGACGGCCGCAAATGCTCCTCCATACGCTTGCCCATGACGACACGGTCTTTGTCATAGTAGCGATAAGCAAGCGGGTTCGAGCTTTCGGTTCCCTCATACGCAATCTTGCCGATGCCATCGTAAAAGCTGGAAGTGTCAAACGTAGGTCGCGTCCTTTAGAGTAAGTGTTTTGTCGACGCGTAGAGGCTGCGGAAGCGGTCTAGCTTTGCCCGCATGCGGTCCACGTCTTCTTCGATGGGATTGATTTCTGAAACGATTGGCGGTGCTTTGAAGTTGGGCTCGGCTTCCCCATGCACGCCCATTTGCGCCAAACGAGCTGCGCCCAATGCGGGGCCGACCTCGGCATTCTCTCGGTACACCAGAGGGCGGTTCAAAGCGGCGGCGAGTATACGACCCCAATACGGAGAACGGGCGCCGCCCCCAATGACACTGATGGAAGCAATATCTGAGCTTGAGGCGAGCACGTCTAGTCCGTCTGCAAAGGCCAATGCCACGCCCTCTAAGACAGCTTGTCCCAACTCACCTGCGTCGCTCTCATGACCCAAGCCGAACAGGACGCCTTTGGCGCGGGGGTTATTATGCGGCGTACGCTCACCGGACAGATAAGGGAGGAAAAGCGCCTCGCCTTTGCCGACCTCCGCGCGCGCTTCGGCTTCCGCGATCAAGCGCCCTACCTCATCGATGCCCGCGAACCGGCTCGCCCAATCTAAGCAGCTGGCTGCGGACAACATGACCGACATCTGGTGCCATCTATCCGGCACCGCGTGGCAAAACGTGTGGACGCCGCTTTCCGCATTGGGGCGATAAGCATCATCGGCTGCGAATAAGACGCCTGAGGTGCCGAGCGATAGAAAAGCATCTCCCGGGCTGAACACGCCCATCCCAATCGCGCCGGCAGCATTATCGCCTCCCCCAGCGATGACCGGCGTTCCTGATGGAACTTTCCAAGCTTCGGCAACGGCCGCCAACACCGCTCCGGTGACCTGGTTTCCTTCGAAGACCGTCGGCATATGGTCGCGTGACAGATGACAGGCCCCGAGCATATCATCCGACCAGTCACGCTTTGCGACATCAATCCAGAGAGTGCCTGCTGCGTCTGACAGATCCGTCGCAAACTCTCCCGTCATCAGGAACCGAACATAGTCCTTTGGCAGCAAGATTTTCTTGGTTCGCTGAAAGACATCTGGCTCAAAGTTCGCCGTCCAAATCAGCTTCGGCGCAGTAAAACCGGGCATCGCGATGTTGCCGGTGATCTCTCTCGGGTTTGAAACCCGGGTTTCGAGCGTTTTGCATGCGGCTTCACTGCGCCCATCATTCCATAGGATTGCAGGCCGCAATGGTTGATGATCATCGCCCAATAGGGTCGCGCCATGCATTTGCCCGGCTAACCCGATCGCTTGCACTTTCGACCTTAGATCCTCGGGGAGACGATCGACCGCTGAGTTCGTGGCGGTCCACCAATCTGCCGGATCTTGTTCCGACCAAAGCGGGTGCGGACGTGATATCGGCAACGAGGCGGTGGACTGTGCGGCGACTTCACCGTCATCGGATAACAGGATCGCTTTTACGCCAGACGTACCGATATCTAGTCCAAGATACATTCGTAAAGCTCCGCGCAGAAAGTGGGCTAAGATAGCAATACCTAGCTCATAATGTTAGCGCTATCATAAACTATAAATACTGACCATCCCTCGCAAATCGAGGAGGCTTAAATCCATAGCGAAGCTCGAATTTTACTGGCTCGCCAGCCACGGCACGACGAAGAAATGCGCGATCAGCGTGAGGCCGACCGCACCGATGCTCGCCCAAAGGACCTTTTTCTTGAGCATTGGTTTTTTAGGGGCACCCGCTTCCGTGCCCTCAACGACATCACCCTCACCCTCGAATTGCCCCTGCACGCCAATTGGCAAAACGCAGAAAAAGCTGAGCCACCAAGTGATGATGAAGACGACGATAAAACCGACCGGATCCATTAGTGATGCCCGTCTTTTGGAGTTTCCATCAGCTCCACCAGCACACCATTGGAATTCTTTGGGTGAATGAAAATAATCATCGTGCCGTGCGCACCGATACGGGGTTCACCCAACACGGTTGCGCCGCGGGATTTCATCTCTGTGACTGCGACGTTGATGTCTTCAACTTCAAAGCAAACATGATGCTGTCCGCCCTTGGGGTTCTTCTGAATGAAGTTATGGATCGGGCTGTCTTCGTTTAACGGCTCAATCAGTTCGATCTGGCTGTTCGGTAGGTTCACGAAACAGACCTTCACGCCTTGAGCCGGCATATCGAAGGGCTCAGTTATATCCGTTGCCCCATATAGCGTCCGGTAGGTGTCCATTGCTTCCTGAATATCAGGAACAGCCACACCGACATGATTAAGCGGGCCGATTTTGAAGTCTTGGGTCATAATAAGTCTCCTGACCTATACCCTTAGCACACTGACATCGACGATCGGCTTGCGACCGAACGTCCGCTCACAAGATTTCTTTACAGCACGCGCGAGAACACGTTCGACTTCATCATCATCCATTCGACGGCGGCGCTTCATTTCGCTGATGGCAAGTTCAGCCGCCTCATCGACATCGATCAAGCTTTCATCGGCCGAGCTGCCATCTGGTTCGGAGAGACCTCGCGCGGCCAGAAGCGGCCCATCAACAATGTCGCCATCTTCATCAATCGCGATCGCAACACTCACATAGCCCCAATTCGCGAGCGCGCGCCGATCGCGAATGCCTTCGCTTTCTGCTGGCACTAAGCGGCTGCCGTCCAAGTAGAGACGTCCGTTCGGAACATTATCAATGATTTGCGCTTTGCCGGGCGCGAGACGGATTAAGTCGCCATTGCGAGGCGTCACAGCTTCACTGACTTGAAGGCTTTTCGCGTAGGCCGCGTGCTCAACGATATGACGACGCTCACCATGGACGGGCACCGAGATCTTCGGACGAACCCATTGATACATACGTCGAAGTTCATCCCGCGCTGGGTGCCCGGACACATGGATTGGGCCTTCGGTCATCTTATCGGTGATGATCCGGACGCCCTTCTCTGCCAGGGCATTCTGCATGTCATAGATGCCCTTCTCATTGCCCGGGATCACCCGGCTTGAGAAAATAACGGTATCGCCATCGCCGAGACTAATGTGCCGGTGGTCATCGCGAGAAATGCGCCCGAGTGCGGCCCGCGCTTCGCCTTGAGAACCCGTGCAGAGGAACAGCAAATTGTCATCCGGTAGGCTGCCTGCCTGGTCCTCACTGATCAAATCCGGGAGATCTTTGATCACGCCAGTCGCGACGGCCGCATCGGTGATTTTGTGCATGCTGCGCCCGACGAGGCAGACACTTCGCCCAGCCTGACGTGCCGCTTCGATGACGCTTGCCACGCGCGCGACATTTGACGCAAAGGTCGTTACGGCGATACGCCCCGACAAGCTACCAATCAATTCAATCAGGTTCTCGCGAACAACCCCTTCTGAACCGCTTTCACCCTCCACGAAGACATTGGTACTATCACAGACCATAGCCAGTACGCCCTCGTCTCCCAGTTTAGAAAGCGCTTCGATATCCGTTGCGTCGCCGAGCTGTGGATCCGGATCGATTTTCCAATCACCTGTGTGGAGGATCGTGCCCAGCGGGGTTTCCAAAGCGAGCGCATTCGGTTCCGGGATCGAATGGGTCAGCGTGATATAGCGAACTATGAATGGGCCAGCCTGCACCTCTGCACCGAGCGGTAAAACGTCGATACTGGTTTTCTTCAAGCCGCGTTCGATGAGCTTGGCTTGTGCGAGATGCGCCGTGAAAGGCGTCGCGTAAATTGGAGCCCGAGTCTGCAGACGTGGCAGAATCAACCCAATGGCGCCAATATGATCTTCATGGGCGTGGGTGAGAAAGATCGCATCGATCTTATCGCCCTGATCCTCAAGGAAAGCCGGATCCGGCGTAATCAGGTCAATTCCGGGTGTATCGTCACCACCAAACGTCACGCCGACATCGATCAAGATCCAGCGACGATCATGCGCTGGCCCATAGCCATACGCGTTCAAGTTCATCCCGATTTCACCGCAGCCGCCGAGCGGCAGGAAGACAAGCTCTTCGTCGCTGTTTTTGGTCATATGTCCCGTCAGTCTTTCTTGTTCCGGCGATAGACCTCGAGCAGGCCGACTTCCATCAAACTCTGATCAAAATGGTCGATGGTTGCGCTGGCGCCCTCAAAAAGGGACGCGACACCGCCGGTTGCAATAACTTTGAGCGATCCAGAATATTCGTCCTTCACACGGTTCACGAGGCCATCGATCAAGTCGACATAACCCCAAAAGACACCAGACTGCATCGCTGAAACCGTGTCCTGTCCAATCACTTGAGGTGGTTTCTGGATCGCAATGCGTGGCAGTTGGGCCGCAGCATCATGCAATGCTCGCATGGAAAGGTTGATCCCAGGCGAGATAATCCCGCCCTCAAATCCACCATCCGGCCCTACGACATCAAACGTCGTTGCCGTCCCGCTATCGATGACCAGTTTCGGTCCCTGGTAGAGGATATGAGCGCCAATCGCGGCGACCAAACGGTCTGCGCCGACTTGCTCTGGTCGGCGAATTCGGATCGGCACGCCGAGTTTGGTTTCGGGCTCCCCAATAAACATTGGCTCGGCATCGAAGTAGCGGCGTGACAGGTTTCGGAAGTTGAACTTTGCCTGCGGCACCACGGAGGAGATGATACAGCCGGTGATCTGAGACAGCTCAAGGTCTTCCATACGCATAAGCGTGCCGAGCCAGACCGCATAATCATCCGCCGTCCGTGTTGCATCCGTTGCAGAACGCCAACTCGAGATCCAGTCCGTCCCGCTATGCAGCGCGAAAACCGTATTCGTATTGCCGACATCAATTACTAGCAGCATCAGCCTATCCGTTTCACCAATTCAACATCACCCGCCCTTATGGTGTGCAGCGCACCATTCGGCAAACGCAAGTTTAAACCACCATCCGTTGCAAGGCTTTCGAAAATTCCCTCAATCCGATTGTGAGCCGGGCCGGCTTGCACGTTTTGGCCGACCCCTTCCGCGTATCGCATCCAATCGGCAAGCAAGCTATCAAACCCCTGTCTTGCTTGCTTCAGGCGTTTTGCGAGGGCTATCCGTAGATCCGACAGAACCAAATCAGGTGTAATCCCTGACGGTGCGCCCTCTTTCATCAAAGAGCTTGTTTCCTGGCCAGTGCCCTCAGGGGCTGTTTTCACATTGATCCCAATTCCTAGCGCGATCCATAAGATACCGTTCGTCTCGCCAGATTCCGTCAGGATGCCGCTCATCTTCTGGCCGCGGACGCGGACATCATTCGGCCATTTCAACTCAGCTTCAATCAAAGGAACAGCTTGGACGCACGCATCCCGAACCGCGAGCGCCGCCGCAAATGGGATACGCGCTGCAAAAGCCAATCCATCCGGCTCTGGGAACAATAGAGTTGAGAACAGATTTCCTTCTGGCGACTCCCAAGAGCGGCCCATCCTGCCTTTGCCAGCTGACTGAGACTTTGCAGCAATCCAGACAGCGCTCAGCTCACCGCGTTTGGCTCGCCGCTTCGCTTCCTCGCTGGTGCTGTCGATGTCATCATACCAGTAAACTGGTGCGTTTTCGATCACGAGAGCAAGCTCGCCGCCGTAGATGCCGCCAACTCACTGAACGGACTGACGAAGATCAGAAGTGCAACACTCAAGATCGCGGTGACATAAACCGTCGATGTCACCCAACCATCTACAGGCTCGAAATCAGCGACCTGATCATCGAACCACATGATTTTGACGATCCGCAGATAGTAATACATCGCAATCACGGAACTGAGTACGAGAATAATGATCAACGGCATCAGGCCCGCATTCCAACCCGCTTCAAGAACCGCCAGTTTACCAAGGAACCCGAATGCAAGCGGGAAGCCTGACACAGATACGAGCAGCACGGTCAACGCTGTTGCTAGACCAGGTTGACGGCGAATGAGGCCAGCGAGCTCATCAATATTCTCAACCATGCCGCCTTCACGTCGCATAGAGAGGACACCGCCGAAAAGGCCGAGTGAGGCGATCACATAGGCTGTCATAAAGATCAAAAGTGATCCCGCGCCGTATTGAATACCTGCTGCGATTGCAACGAGGGCGTAGCCCATATTCGCGATCGAAGAATATCCGAGCAGCCGCTTCAAATTGGTTTGTGGCAAAGCGCCAAAAGCACCAATCAGCATCGACGCCGCTGCGATGATCCCAATGATCATTTGCCAATTATCGAAAGCGATCGCCTGCGGAAATGCTGTGAACATGACGATCGCGAAGACCGCCATGCTGGCCATTTTTGGTGCCGTCGCGAAGAAGGCGACCACTGGACTTGGCGACCCCTCATACACATCCGGCGTCCAAACGTGCATCGGCGCAGCTGAGACTTTGAATGCGAGGCCCGTGATCATCAGCACCATGCCGAACATAAAGCCGAGAGACGCCTCGGTCTCTGCAACCACTTCGTAATTCGTGCTTCCAGAGAAGCCGTATACGAGCGAAATTCCGTAGAGCAGAATGCCTGACGCCAAAGCTCCGAGGACGAAGTATTTCAGACCGGCTTCTGCTGACCGCGGACTGTCACGGTGGAACGATGCCAGCACGTAAGATGACAGGCTCAGCGTCTCTACCCCAAGATAGAGGGTCATGAAGTTGGCAGACGACAGAATGACGCCCATGCCGAGGGCCGCGAAGATGATGAGGAGCGGATACTCATACCGCATAGTTCCGTGTCGCTTCAGGAAGCCTTCGGCCATCAGCAGTGCGATCGCACCAGACACAAAACTGACGACTTTCGCGAAGTTCGCGAAGCTCGATGTTTCCACCAATCCGTCAAACGCGCGACCACCTTCCCAATAATTACCGGCGAGCACAGCCGCCGCCAGTAGGACAACCGCCCCAAACTTGAATGAGATGCTATTGAAGCGATCCCCTAGGAACGCACCTATTGTGACACCCAACAGACCAGCTCCTGCAAGGAGGAGTTCGGGTGCGACCGCGTTCAAAATGGCTTCAAGATCAAACATGAGCTCTATCCTCCCGCCATCTGGGCGAGGGCGTGAAGTGAAGATTCACGCGTAATATCGAAAATGAGATTTGGCAGAATGCCGAGCAAGATCGTCCCGATCGCCAGTGGGATAAGGCAGATCAGTTCCTTAGTATTCACGTCTTCGATCGTTTCGAGATCCGGGTTGGTGATTTTTCCAAACACCGTGCGACGATAAAGGGTCAGCATATAGACCGCTGAGAAGATCACGCCGAGTGCAGCGCCCGCTGCCGCCCAAGTATTCGCCTGGAACGCCCCGACCATGGTCAGGATTTCACCCACGAACCCACTGGTCCCTGGCAAGCCGACATTGGCCATCGTGAAGAGCATGAAGAATGTCGCATAGACCGGCATACGGTGAACGAGACCGCCATAGGCTGAGATTTCTCGTGTATGCATGCGGTCATAAACGACCCCAACAATTAAGAAGAGTGCGCCGGAGATCAGACCGTGGCTGAGCATCTGGAAGATCGCGCCCTGCACGCCGATTTCTGTGAACGAGAAAATACCGAGCGTTACAAAGCCCATATGCGCAACAGATGAGTAAGCGATCAGTTTCTTCATATCTGTCTGACGCCAGGCCACCAGCGAGGCGTAGACGATTGCGATCAC
>JBCBGS010000114.1:0-8751 GCA_038526515.1 Pseudomonadota bacterium
GCGGTCGTTGATCTCGCCGCGATGCGCGACGCCGCTGGGACCCCGGTAAAGTCCTGCATCAGAACCCGCGCAGGGCGATAGGCGATCTCGTGGGTGACCTTCCCGCCATTGTCGAGCCAGGTTTTGAACGCGGTAATATCGTCCTTAGTGACGCTTGTGCCATCTTCATTACGGAGCATGTTCTCGAGCAAGACTTTCAAGGAAGCCGGAAGCTTAGAAACGTCCCCAAGCCCGTTCTCGGCTGCGGCATTGAGGGAGTAGTAAGTGTAATCCTTACCGTTTACGGTCAGAGTCTTACGAGCCTTGAAGCTGTCGAGGGAAGGCATGGGCAATCGAACCTCTCTGATATGTGTGAATGCGCGCGATGTCCCCACGCGCTTGGATGCTTGCCCTTCAGATAGGGTGGCAGGCCCTGCAAAGCAATTCATGCGACGGGACGGACTTAAGGATGCGCACGCAAGTGAGTAGTGCTCCGCTTCTTCACGGCAACGGCCTTGGCGCGGTGCGCGGTGAGCGCGTGCTGTTTCGCGATGTCTCAATAGCGGCAAATCCTGGCGAGCTGATCCTGCTCAGAGGCGCCAATGGGTCCGGGAAAACCACCCTCCTCCGGCAACTGGCTGGGCTTTCCGAAGCTCAAGCGGGGACCATCGAGCGCGCCGGGTTGCACCATTGGATTGGACATACGAACGGGCTGAAAGCGCATGAAACACCGCGTAGCCACTTACGTCATTGGGCCAGAGTCTGGGGCAGTGCCCGCGATATCGACACAATCTTGAAAGAGATCGGTATGCAGCGGCCCGCCAATGTCCCCTGCCGCATGCTCTCAGCTGGCCAGAAACGCCGAACGGCTTTGGCGCGTCTCGCGCTGGAAGACCGAAACCTCTGGCTCCTGGATGAGCCTTTCAATGCGCTCGACACAGACGGCCAAAAACTGTTGGTCGCGCGGATTGAAGCCCATCGCGCGTCAGGCGGCGCCGTGATTGCCGCCCTACACGGCACGTCGCCGATTAAAGCCGATAGAGAGGTGACCCTGTGACCGCCTCTCCGCTCCTGTCTGCGTTTCGATCTTCGCTGTCTGAGGCCTGGGCTTCTGGCGCGGGATTACTCCTGCCACTTGGTTTTTTTGCGGGTACCGCGACGATGGTTCCCTTCACGCTTGGCTCAGAGGCGGAACTGCTCAGCCGCGTTGGCCCGGGCATTCTGTGGCTCGCGCTCGCCCTTTCATCCATGGTGACCTTGGAACGCGTGTTCCAGGCCGACCTGCAAGACGGGGCGCTCGACCTATGGCTGCAAGATTCTGGATCGATTTCTCTGATCGCCGCGATCAAGACCCTCACCCATTGGCTCGTTTCTGGTTTTCCTCTGATCCTACTCACGCCGTTGATTGGGTTCATGCTCGGCGTATCGAGCGAAAAGATGATTCCAGCCATGCTTGGCTATGCCATGGGAGGGCTGGTCTTCTTTCTCTGGGGCGGGGTGGCAGCGGCGCTCTCAGCCAGTGTCTCGCGTGCCGGTCTATTGATCGCGCTGATCGCGTTGCCGCTTTATGTCCCAGCCCTGATCTTTGGCGTGCAGATGGTTGAGGGCGGCCTCGATAGTCCGAGTTTCTTATTCTTGTCCGCGTGTACGCTGTTTGCGCTTGGTGTCGCACCTGCTGCGATGGGGGCCGCTTTGCGGTTGGCGGCGGAGTAGAGGAAGGGTATCTGTCCAGAATGCTGTCTTATCTCGCCAACCCTTTGCGCTTCATGCGGTTCTCGCGCCTCGCGGTGCCGATCTGTTTTGCGCTTGGAATCGTGATGGTGGGTTGGAGCCTGTACAATGGCCTGCTGGTCGTCCCCCCGGACGAGCGCCAAGGCGGCGACCTGATGCGCGCCATGTTTACCCACGTGCCGTCAGCTTGGCTCTGTATGGGGCTTTATGCAGCGCTCGCTGGCGCCAGTTTCGTTTGGTACATTTGGCGCCACGAACTCGCAGATGTTGCGGCCCGCGCGATTGCTCCGATTGGGGCTGGCTACACGGCGCTCTGTTTCATTACCGGCTCAATTTGGGGCCAAAAAGGCTGGGGCGCTGGCTGGCACAATCTCATCCTGGGCGACAGCCGGTTGATGTCCGTGCTCGTCCTTTTCTTCCTTTTCCTTGGATATATGGCCCTGCGCGCCGCGCTTGAGACCCGCCAAAAAGCGGCCCGCGCCGCGGCGATCCTCGCCATGGTCGGCATCGTCAACGTGCCGATCATCAAGGTCTCAGTAGACATGTGGCAGACCACCACCATCCACCAGCCGTCGAGCGTAATCAGCATTGGCAGCCCGGAACCGCGCGAGGAAGGCAGTGGCATGAACCCGATCTATCTGCAGCAGCTCCTCTGGGGCTTTGGCGGCCATACTTTGCTCGCTGCGGCCATGGTCATGATGTTGATGCGCTCTGAGGTCTACATCCAGCAAGGCGACCGCCTGCTCGCACGCAAACTTGAGGGCGCCTAGCCATGCCGGATTATGCCGATGACGCAATCTATGTCTGGTCGATCACGATTATTGGGATCGTCTTGCCGGTCTTGATGATTGGATACAGTCTCTTGCGCGTACACCTCTCAAAGGCGCGGCTTGAGCGATTGCAGCAGGAAGAGGATCAGGCCTAGGGCCTATTTCTTCTTCTTTTTCTTCTTCTTCTTTTTCTTCTTCGACTTGCGAGGCTCTTCTTCCTCTTCTTCATAGTCGCCGGAAATGATGGCGAGGGAGAGCAGCAAGCTTTCGCGCCGCGATTTGCGCAGCTCTTCGGTCAGGATTTCATCTGCTTCCATGACTTCAGGTGCAGCGCCTTCAAAGGCTTTCTTGCCTGCGTCTGTGAGCGAAACCGCTTTAGCGCGGGCATCTTCTTTCGACTTCACACGCTGGACCAGCCCGGTTTTTTCCATCCGCGAGACCATGTCCGCTAGTGTGGAGCGATCTATCCCGGTCACATCCACCAGGCTAGATTGGCTCTGACCGTCTTCATCATTCAACGCCGCCAATACGGCAAATTGGCGAATGGTCAGGCCTTTTTCGGCCAATCCGTTCGCGGATTCATTCACCGCCGCTTGCTGCGCACGATGCAATAAGTGCGTCACGGATCGCGACAGCGTAAATTCGGTATTCGTCTCTTGCTTGCTCATCACCGCCGCCTTAGTTCCTGATTCAGCCCCGAATGGATCTACAAAGCAAAAATACCGTGTGCAGATCAATTGAATTCTCCCATAAAGCGAGAGGCTGACAGAAAAATGACAGTCAAACTAAGTCCTGAATTTGCGCTCGAGGTCCCAGACGGCGACGATAAGGAGCGCAGCGTCTGCCAACGCTGCGAGTTCATCGACTATCAGAACCCGAAAATCGTTGCCGGATCGGTTGTCCTAAAGGACGATAAAATCCTGCTCTGCAAACGCGCCATCGAACCCCGCAAAGGCTTTTGGACTCTGCCGGCTGGCTTCATGGAACTCGGCGAAAGTGTGGAAGAAGCCGCGCAACGAGAAGCCAAAGAAGAAGCGCTCGCGGACATTGAAATTGATCGCTTGCTTGCCGTCTATTCCGTCCCGCGGATTGGTCAGGTCCAGGTCATGTTCCGCGCGCACCTCAAAGGCGATTATGGCATCGGACCAGAGAGCGCCGACGTGAAGCTGGTCGATTGGAAAGATATTCCGTGGTCAGAACTTGCATTTCCAACCGTGGTTTGGGCGCTCACGCAATATGCTGAAACGCGTGATCAGGATGTGTTTACGCCGTTTGCAAACCCGGACGGCACCGACGCGTTGACTCGCTAGGCTTCGACGGGCTCACGCAAGTGCTTGAGCGTGTACGGAACGTTCGCAGCACCGAAAATGAACGTGATCACCATATTGCCGAGCTTCCAATTGGCCCAAACGTCTTCCGCATCGCGCGAACCGAAGGTAAGCCCTAAAAAGTCATAGCTGCCTGCTGGCGCGATGGTTGCGCCGAAAACCTTTAGCGGCTCTTCAAAACCCGGCGCGTAGTAGCGCCATAGAAACTCGTTCCAGACCGCCATTGCAACGAAGAAAAGAGCCCATCGGATCGCCAGCGTGCGCCAAGCGAAGTCCGGCAAGTCAAACACTTTGTCGAACATCACTTTCCAGATGTTATGCCCCATAGCGAGGCTGCCAAAGATTACACTCGCAAGGAATAATTGCTGGATGGTCGGCTTGATAAACAGGAACGACTTTTCCTGAAGGATAATACCAAGCAACCCAAAGCCGCCCACAATCGTTGCCGTAAAGACCAGGAAGAGTGGCACGTCTTCGCCGCGGCGCATATAATTGGACACCGCCCAAAGCGTCGCCACGATGAGCACACCGGTTGCCCAATAGAGCGCCGTATCAGGGCTTGCCCAAGTGTCGTTGATGCTGAGGTTCCGCATCACGTTGTAGACCAGGATGAAGCCCATGACCGGGACCAGGTCGGCCCAGATTTGGTTGGCTTTGTCGGCGGCTGTGCCGAGATCGTTTTTCTGTTCGCTCATAGGGCGGTTTACGCAGATGCGTGTCCTTTGGATGTGAGTCTCTCGCTCACAAACCCGCGTGCGCCGCCAGCGTCAAGCGCAAAGGCCACCACGCCATAGGTAAGTCCGCCCAAAGCTACTTTGAGCAACAGTTCCGGCCAGCTGCCCCATGCTGGAAGGCTCCAGATGACAGGACACATCGCCAAGGCGGCGATCCCAATTTTGGCGAGGTCGACAAGTGGCATCGGTAGTGGCACCAGGCGTCGCCCAACAATCGCTAGGACGCCGAGCCCCAAACCATAGCTAAGCAGGGTCGCGAGCACCGCACCAAATAAGCCAAACTGTGGGATTAGAATGAGATTGAGCACAATATTGGCACCCGCCGGGATAAGCATCAAAAGCGCCAATTCTCCTGTCCGATGGGCAAGGTTAAACACTTCAGAATAATAGTGGATGATCAGTCCGTTCAGCAGGCCGGCGAAAGCGATCCACGGGATGATCCCACGCGCACCATCGCGGACCGCTTCCCCGATCAGAGCCTCCGACAGCGGGGTGGCGACCAAAGCCAAACCGGTGGCTGCGGGCACGCCGATCAAAAGCAGGGTCCGGATCAGCCCGCGCGACTCTTCGGCGGCGGCTTCGGCGCCACCTCGTTCATACGCCGCCATGACGAGAGGCGAGGCCGCCATGGCCGCCCAGGCGCAGATCAAAAGCACGGTCTTATCCGCAACGCCATAACCGGCCGCATATTCACCAACCGCCGCTTCGCCCAAGAAGATTGCGATCAAGAACCGATCCGCTGCGGAAAGGATGAGGTCGAGGACGAGCGCCGCCGCAATCGGCGCCCCGAACATCAAATAGGCGCGGCGACGGCCTGCATCTGTTTTGCCGGATTTGGCCTGCGCCATCAGCCAGCGGCTCTCAGTGACCATCCAGATCGATCCCGCGAGCAACATTCCGATAAAGGGAGACGCTGCTCCAAAGCCGGTTTGCCAAGCGATCAAAGCGCCAAACACAAACCCGCCCAGTATCTTGCTTGACGCGATTAAGGCATAGCGGCCAACATTCTCGCTGGCGCGGTGGCTTTCTAGCGCCATCTGAACCACGGAATTAACTGGGATCAGAAGCGCGATCCAGGGCAGGATTTTCAAGTATTCAGGTAAACGTCCAAGTGCGAGCGCAAGCCCGCCAATCAGGACCGCCGCGACGATCAGCGATCGAACGGTCAATGACAGCGTGGTGCGGAAATGGTCAGGCAGGCTCTGTTTGGCTTTGGCTTCCCCCGCAAACCGGAAGGCCGCCGCCTCAGCCGAGGTCATGGAGAGCATATGAACCATGGTCATCACAGAGAACATCAGCGCATATCGGCCATAGTCTTCAGGACCGAGCAGGCGCGTGTAGACATACACCCCGCCAAACGCAGCAATACCGCTTGCGATATTCACGGGAAGATAGCCCGCAAGATGCCTGAGAAGCTTCATGCGCTCCCCATAGCATTGTCTATGCCAAGACGGAGTTAAGGCGCGAATTCAAGCAGCATCAGGCCAAATGCCAGACCACTGGCGGCCAGGATTCGGCGCGGGCCAAACGCCTCTTTTAAGAATACCGCCCCGAATATGGCGCCAAAAACAACTGAGGTTTCGCGGATTGCGGTAACGTTGGCGGCCTCAGTCAAGGTAAACGCCCAAAGCGCAGCGCCGTATGACACAGTGCCTAATAGCCCCCCAATCGTGCCGTCACGGATTTGCGGTGCGATGTCCGACCAAACGCGTCCTTTCCGGACCCAAAACATCACCGATGTGATGCCGATCCAGTCCAATAAGAAAAGCCAAACAACAAAAGTGAAAAGCGTCGAGGCATCTGCGGCGATCCGAGTCCCATTGGCATCAGCAACTGAGTAAAACGCGATGCCAAGCGCCGTCACCATCGCCCAGAAAAGAGCGGCTTGTTTGATCGGGGGGTGTTTGCCGCCTTTCTCCTCGGGCATCGCAAATACGATCAGAGCTCCGGTCGCAATCATGAGCCCCAGCCATCCGAGCCAGCCAGGAGTCTCATTCAAAACAAAGGTTGCTGTGACCGCAGTCAGCAAGGGCGCTAGCCCGCGCATGACTGGAAAAACCAGCGACAGGTCTCCGCGATGCAACGCGCGGATCATGGCGAACTGGTAGAACCAGTGAACCACGACGGAGATCGCAAGCGCAGCCCATACGGCTGGCGTGGGCAAAGGCACAAAGGGCGCGAAGGGGACGACACTCAGCGCCATGGCGATGGAAACGATCATGCGCGTTGAGAGAACGTCGCCGCCACGTTTCACAAATAGGTTTGTCGCCGCGACGGTCACCGCGGACAGCAGACATAGTGCAATCGGAAACAGGCTCGAACTCATCCCGTCGCCTCGCCCATTGGCAGCGGGGAAGTCAACCTATTCGTCGAGATTTACAGGGCGGCTTCGACTGCCGTGACTTCCGGTACGTAGGCTTTGAGCATGTTCTCAATGCCTTGCTTCAAGGTCATCGTCGAAGACGGACACCCTGCGCATGCGCCGTGCATGGCCAAATGGACAATACCGGACTCTTCGTCGAACCCATGAAAAACGATATCGCCGCCATCTTGCGCGACAGCTGGGCGAACGCGGGTTTCGATAAGCTCAATAATCTCGCCAACAATCTCTGCGGCATCACCTTCATAATCCTCGACAGACGCGCCCTCTTGCGCCTCTGGAATAGAGCCGCCACCGGTCGCCATCACGGGTAGACCCGCTACGAAGTGATCCATGATCGCAGCAAGCGCCATCGGACGGACATGCTTCCAATCAACATCCTGATCTTTGCTCAGTGAGATGAAGTCGCTGCCTAAGAAGACGCGAACAATGCCCTGAACCTGGAATAATGCCTGCGCGAGCGGGCTGGTCCCAGCCTCATCAACGGAGGCGAAGTCATAAGGCCCCGTGGTTCCGGTGACATCCTGTCCTGGCAGGAATTTCAACGTATCCGGATTTGGCGTGGGTTCGGTTTGAATAAACATATCGCCGAGGCCTCTCTCTTACAGACGCTTACACAGAGCGTAAGTGAGCCCACCTGGTCAACAATTCAAGGTCCAGAACGCCGCGCGCTATTCAGCTGACGTGGCTTCGGCAACGGCCATGGTTTCATCAGCCTGCGCCTGCAGTGCATCGATGAACTCGGTTGTCGCGGTGTTGACCTCTGTCAGATAGAACATCATCGCCGCCGGATGGTCAGAGAGAAAGCTCCCTGTCCCGGCCTGGCTCGAGATCACAAGCGGATTGAAGTTCGCGGCCCGGCGCCAGGCAAAGATGGCGCGATCACGGGCTTCGCCAGCGGCGCGGGTATAAACGAGATCAGGCTCTTGGATCAGCGACGACATCATCAGCTGAGAGGCAACCTGAGCATAGGCGCGCGCCGAATAAATCGCTTCGATATCGGCACGGGATGCAGGCCACGCTTCGGCGCGATCAACGCTAGAGCGTAGACGAGTCTGCGAATCCGTCGCCCATCTCTTATAGAGCGCGAGCTCATCCAGCAGCACCCCCAGCCCCTTGGGCTGAGCTGCGAGGCCGCGCGATAGGCGCCCCTCATAGCTCTGCAGGGCTTCAGCAGCCGCGTTCAGGCGCGGCGTGGCTTCTGCTTCTTGAGACGGCACAAGGAGGCGTGCGGCTGCCAGTAAATCTGTATCAGGCGCGCCCGGTTCGCGAGCGGCATGCTCTGAGGCGAGTAAAGCATAGTCGGACAGCGCTCCGGTGATGCCGTCCTGCCATGCAGGAAGCGCGGTAAGACGAGCTTGCGGATGCCACCAAGAACGATCATTCGCCCAGCCTGCGACTTGCAATTCCCGTCCGAGCAAGGTCATCGCCGTGCCCGTATCGTTTGAGTACCAAGGCGCAGCGGACGACAGTACAACTGCGCTGGAATCAACTTTATGGCTGAGCAGCGTCATCGCCGGGTAACCGCCTACGAGTAAAAGAACGAGGCCAAGCTTAAACAGCCCGACAATCCGGCGCCAGAACCGCGACAGAGCCTCCATGGTTGGGCTCGGCTCTGCATCATCAAGATAGGCTTCAGAACTATCAGCACCGATCAGCGTAACCACTAGCTTCCCGTAGAGTACGTTGACACGAACACAAGTGATGGGAAGCCAGTGGTTACGCTGATCGGTGCTGATATTTCTGAAGCCTAACTTTATGGCTGAGCAGCGTCATCGCCGGGTAACCGCCTACGAGTAAAAGAACGAGGCCAAGCTTAAACAGCCCGA
>JBCBGS010000115.1:0-8701 GCA_038526515.1 Pseudomonadota bacterium
CTAGCAAAAGTGCTGCGATGCCCGCCATCTCAAGCGCTGTTTTCCATTTCGCCAGTTGAGAGACGGGCATCCGCTCTTGGCAGTGCGATGATCACACATGCCGGGACTGTATTGGTTTGGGTGGCGGCCACATTCTCTGTCTACACGCTCGGTCTATATGTCGGTGCCGTCATCGCGGACGTAAAACGGCCACGCTAAATCATAGCGCGGCCGTTTCATTCCGTGTCAGCCGCATCAGGGGGAGTGAGACGATGCGCCGTTTTCCTGCTTTTGACGGATCAGAGCTAGGAAGTCCGCTCCGCCCAGACTTTCTTTCACAAAGGCGTTAAAGCGCACTTAAATTTCCCGTCAAAATTGTGCCGCGATCTGATCCGCAATCACGCCCTGATTGGCGCGTCTAACCACACTTATGAAACAGATCTGGGAAAGATTCGCTCCAATACTCTTATTGCTGGCTGCCCTGGCATTCATGGCTTTGCCTGCGGTCTTTGCATTCGCAGAGAGCTAACCCTCACCAATAAGCGTCGGGGTCCCGACCGTTCATCATTTCACGAAGGCGCCGAAGCGTTCCCGGCGTAGCGTCTTCCGGCGGATTGTTTGGATCACACCAGATAATTTCAGAGATTTCACGGCCGATCGGATTGGCGCCGGTGGTCTCCCAGTCTGAAGCTTCCACTGTGTAGAAGCAGACATGATCGTTTTTCATCACGCGGTGATTTGAGAAAATTCCGACCCAGTTTGGCGAGCCTGTGAGGCGAACGCCTGCCTCTTCTTCAAGTTCTCGCCCGAGTGACGTCACAACCGTTTCGCCGCGCTCGACCCCACCGCCGGGAAAGTAAAGGCCTTTGACATAGGTGTGGCGGACGAGAAGAACTTCGCCAGTTTCATTTTTCACCGCGGCTCGGACCCCCAAAGTCATCGGGCGGGACAACCGAAACCAAGTTCGAAACAGATGTTTTCGAAGATCAATCAAAGGGTGCTTCCTTTTGTTCTGGCAAATAGGGCTCGCCAAATCAGCAAAGACCGTTTAACACGACGCCAGATTTTCAAAGGGCTGTCATCATGATCCACGCATCTGTCTGGGCCATTCTCGCAACTGTCGCAGTATTCGCAATCTTGAATCTGATTGATTTTCGTCGCCTCGACTAGAAGCGACGCGAGAGCGCCACATCATTAATCCGGCTTATTGCTAATGTCCGGCGCTATTTGAGCGGAGAGGACACTTATGGCTATTCGTGTATCTGAAGGACCAAAGCGCGCCCTCGTCACCGGGGCGGGTGCCCGGCTTGGCAAAGCCATGGCCGAGGCGCTTGGAGAAGACGGCTGGTCCGTCGCTGTCCATTACCGCGGATCCAAGACCGGTGCTGAAGCCACAGCCGCCACGATCAAAGCTGCAGGTGGGCGCGCTGAACTGGTGCAAGCAGATCTGGCAAGTGAAGAAGAAACCGCAACGCTCGAGCGCGCCGCGCAGGAGGCACTTGGCGGTCCGCTAACGCTCTTAGTGAATTCAGCGTCGACGTTCGAAGACGACACCGCGATCGAACACACGCGAGACAATTGGGACTTTCATATGGGCCCAAACTTTCGGGCCCCGGTTCTGCTCGCGCAGCATTTCGCCCGGGCGCTTCCAGAGGATGAAGCGGGACTGATCGTCAATATGATTGATATGCGGGTCCTGAAGCTCAATCCGCTCTTCTTCACCTACACGCTCTCAAAGTCCGCCTTATGGACCGCCACGCGAACCATGGCGCAGTCATTCGCCCCGAACATTCGCGTTATCGGCATCGGGCCAGGCCCGACGCTTGAAAATGTGCACCAGGCACCCGGCGAATTCGCTGCAGAAGCGCAGGCCACACTCACACAAAAAGGTTCAAACCCAGGCGAGATTGTCAAAACACTGCGCTATCTCATCGAGGCTGACAGCATTACAGGCCAATTGATTGCCAGCGATGGTGGACAACACTTGATGTGGCAGACCCCGGACGTCATGCTCTAAGTCATGGATTTTGCGTCAGATACAACCGCACCGGCCCATCCCAGCGTGATTGAAGCGCTCTCTGCAGTAAATACAGGCAGCGCCTCCAGCTATGGCGCGGATGATGTGACGGCGCGCGTGCGAAACCTGTTGGCAAAAACCTTCGAAACGAATGATTTCGACTTCTGGATCTGCGCCAGCGGAACAGCGTCAAACGCGCTCGCTTTATCCATCATGTGCTCTTCGATCGGTGCGATTGCCTGTCATGAAGAGGCGCATATTGAGCGCGATGAAAGAGGCGCGCCTGAGTTCTTTAGCGGCGGCGCAAAACTGCGCTTATTGCCCGGGCATGGGGCGCAAATCGATGAGACCGCGTTTCGAGACGCGCTTGCGCAGAACGATCCAGGCTTCGTTCACGAAACACCGCTTGAGACACTGTCTCTGACCAATCTCACTGAATGCGGCACCGCCTATTCGGTAGAAACGATCACGCATTATGCCGCCCTGGCGAAAGCCGAGGGGCTGAATACTCATCTTGATGGCGCGCGATTGGCGAATGCGCTCGCGCACACCGGTGCAACACCCGCGGAGATGAGTTGGAAAGCTGGAGTGGATGTTCTGACGCTTGGCCTAACCAAAACGGGCGCGATTGGATGTGAGATTATCCTTCTATTCGGTTCGATGCGTAAGCAATTCGACGCCCTAAAAGCACGCGCGAAACGGTCGGGTCATATGCCACCGAAGATGCGTTTCTTGGCGGCCCAAGCGACGGCAATGCTTGAAGGTGGACTTTGGCTTGACCTCGCCAAGCAAGCGAACACCTCCGCCAAGACGCTGGCAAATCTTCTATGCGCGCAGCCCGGCGTGTCACTGGCTTATCCGACAGACGGAAATGAGGTCTTCGCTGTTCTCCCCGCGACGCTCGAAGCGAAGATTAAGCAAGCGGGCGTGAAATGCTATCCATGGCCCGGCGGCTCGTACCGGTTTGTATGTAGTTGGGCGACGCCGCACTCTGATTTGGACGCGTTGCGTGACCTATTGACTGAGGCCTGAGGCAAGCCAACCCTGCATCAGTTTCAAGAAGCCTTGAGAGTCGACGGGGGACGCGTCTTTCCCGCCCAGCAGTTGCTGATGCAGTGTCATCACCAAAATCGGCGATAGCATCATAAAGGCAGAGGCGCGGCGCTCATCTTCAGTCTCTGGTTTACCGGGTGTTGCATCCATTTTGTCGGCAACCGCCTTAAGCGCTGGATCGAGCAGGAACTCAAGATAGGCTTGGCCCACCTTCTCGTCGGCCATCCCCTCAATGATCCCAAACGCGTGCGCGCGAGCAAATCCGCCATGCGTGAGACCCGCTTCAGTGACGCGAAAATACTCTTGTACCGCCGTCGCGGTATCCGTCGCACCTGTTGCGATGACATCCCAGAGCGGGATCGCCCGCAAATGAATGTGCTGAAGGATGGCAATCACAAGGCCTTGGCGATCTTTAAAATAATGGCGCAGGGTCGGTTCGGACGCCTTCGCCGCAATCGCAAACTGTCGCAGAGATGGACGACGTAAATCATCGTTCAACGCAAACTCCGACAATGCGTCTAGGAGCGCAGTCTTTTTGGCTTCAAAATCGTGGTTACGAACACCAGCCGGCCGCGGCATACTCTCTCCCAAACCCCCAAGTTGCACGGTCTATTCTTGTAGACCTCTGTTTGATCTTTTTGCAACTGCTACGCGGAGAATTGTAGTTGTAGCTACAGATCGCGAGCCGCGCGGCGGCTTTTGATGCGTTCGGCAAAGTCTAAAACAGGACCCAAGATCTTTCCGCCGGCTTGGCCGAGTTTCATCGCTTCTTGCAGGCGCATCTCTATGAAGCGTTCTACGCGCTCAGAATCTGGTTGTTCGAGCCAATATAAAACAACTCTCGGAATCACTGCGCTCAACAGAGCGCGCTTCGTCTGGCGATTATAATCCGTCGCCGTGTCCCCGGCGGCTTCCCAAATCGCATCGGCAATCGACCAAACCCTTTTTGCTGCCGCGCCTGCACCCCAAGGCAAGAGGCCATGTCCCGCAGCTTTGCGCACAGCGTCCCGATGCGGTTCCAATACGTCCAGCCAAGCTTTCAAGCCCGCAGCAACGCGCTCATGAGTCCGTAGAGTTTCGAGCGTCTCTGAGGATAAGTTGACCAAGGCTTCATCGACGGCGCGGTCTATAAAGCGGTCAATAAGGTCCGTAATCCCAGTTGGCGCGGCCAGTGCCTGCTCGCCTGCAGTCAGCTCGATCTCCCGCGCGGCTTGCTTCGCCGCCACCATGGTCCAGCCTGTTTCGCCGACGCGTGGCAAGAGCGCTTCAAGCCAGCGATCACGCAGGATTTGTGAAGGTGTCGACATATCTGACTCCGGGGATAGGCAAGGCGATATCCACATGTTATAGGCGCGGCTTGATCACGGCCCTATAGGCCACAACCGCACATCTGCAGCCCCGCTGCCCCGACCCTTTATGGAGAGTTGACCATTATTCAGATTACCGTTCGCGACAACAATGTCGAACAAGCCCTACGCGCCCTTAAGAAAAAGATGCAGCGCGAAGGCCTGTTCCGTGAAATGAAATCTCGCACTTATTTTGAGAAGCCATCTGAAAAGAAGGCCCGTCAAAAGGCAGAAGCTGTGCGCCGCGCTCGCAAACTTGCTCGGAAGCGCGCCCAGCGTGAGGGCCTCGTTTAAGCCACAGGCTTAGATGACCGAAATAAACCCCCGTGCCGATGGCGCGGGGGTTTTTCTTTCTGGTCTTGAGTGCCGGTTAGTTGGAAACCCGCACCATTTTAAAGGCCGCGAATAAGAGGGCGCTACCCGCCGTGCGGTTAAGGGTCTTCACGATCCAGGGGCGGACACCGCTCTGAGTGATGGTTTGGCCGAGAAACGCATAGGCAGAGTAGACCACCACATCCATGACGAGCGTGGTGAGGCCCATAATCGCGATCTGAGGCGCGATCGGAGCGGACGGATCCAAGAATTGCGGCAGGATCGCCGCGAAATATAGGAGCGCTTTCGGGTTGGCGAACTCAACAATAAAGCCCTTCGCAAAGAGCGTTTTTCGGGCCTCTTTTGGTCGGCGCTCGACCTTCAGGGCGCCGGTTTTGCTGAAGATCGCATTGAGCCCGAGATAGGCAAGATAGGCCACGCCTACCCATTTGATGATCGTGAACAGCGTATTTGACGCAATGATCAAAGACGCAATCCCGGTGGCTGACAGCGCAAAGTAAATAACGTTCGCGCTGGCAATACCGATGATGCCGAACTGCGCGCGGCCGAGACCATTGCCGGACCCTTGCGCGGTCACCGTAATCGCCGCTGGGCCTGGCGAGAACACGACCACGAACGTTGTGATCGCGAATAGAATAAACGTCCCAAATTCCATAATGACCTCCGTGGAAAGAGGCGTATAAATAGTGCAGAAGAAAACGGCCCCGCCACCCGCATTATGCCGTCTATTCCGGAAATTATCCGGTTCGATCCAAATCAAGAGGATTCAGATTGATGAGGGACAATTTGGACGAGAAAGACCGTCTACTGGTGCGCGCCCTACAAAAGAATGCGCGCGCGAGCCTGGTCTCACTTGCGCGCGACATCGACCTCTCCCGAAGCGCGACGCACGACCGCGTGCTCAAACTGGAAGAGCGCGGCGTGATCCAGCGCTATACGATCCAGGTTGACCGCGCGGCCCTCCCAAACACACGCGCTTTTTTGAGCATCCAATTCACGAATGAAGCAGCGCAAAAGGAGCTCGCTGATGAGATCCATGCCCTAGACGGCGTGGAAGCTGCCTACTGCCTATCTGGCGATATCGACATGCTGGCCTATTGCGAGTGTGACTCAGATCATGAGCTGTCTTTGGTGCGGGATCAGGTCTCGAAGTTTGACGGCGTTACATCCGTGCGGACACGGCACGTGCTCGCAACTTCGAAATCCTAGGCTCTCTCTAGTATTTGACTGGATAGCGCTTCACTTCAGTGACTTCGCCGTCTTTGTAGTGAACCTGAAGCGACACATAGCCAGTTTCGGGTGGGATTTTCACAATTGATTCGACCGTCCAAGTTGAATTTAGCGGCTTGAGCGGGTCGCATGCCGCAAAGGTGAGTGGTTGATCTGGCGTGTCGCTATCGATCGCAAAGAAGGCCTTTTCGACCACGCACGGATAATCCAGTACCGGGAAGATGACGTTCACATACGCCGGTTCATCCTCATCGGCTTCCCAATATTGGAAGTGAACCCATTGGCGTTCATTCGCCGCCATATAGGTATTTTTGATTGAATCGTAGAGCGCCGTCACGGGGTCGAAGCTCACGGGATAAGGCCCCTGCTCCACGCCCTTTGCATCCAAATACTTGACCTCGAACTCTGCGGCCTCTGCCTCCATAGGAAGCTCGAAATAGGTGGTCGGCATCAAGGCACCGGTCATCGGGTTTCGGTAGGTCGTCAAACCCAATGACTCGAACTCTGCCTCAGGCCGCCGAATAAAGATCTCCCCATGTGAGATGTCGGCAATCATCAAGGTCAGCATAAACCCGCCGCCGCCAAGCATGCTCGTCATGGATACGGGGTTTTGCATCGCCGCGGCCGCCATCACTGAGAGCGCGGCCAATCGCTCTTCGGCATCTTGGATCTCCGTTTCAGCCGCCGGTTTATCGATGAAATATTTCACGTATTGGCCGTCCTGATGCAGGGCCATGAAATCATCTAACAGCTCGCGCTCGCGGCGTTTATCCGCGGTGGTCTGCGAGCCTAAGCGGCGCTGCGAGAAATCCAAGCTGAGCGCATAAAGGGCAGGGGCAAAGTCTGGATGTTCAGCGACGAACGCTTCGAGCTGAGTCTTGCGTTGCGTCGGGGTCTGTAACAAAGCCGCCGCGAATTGCAGAACACGATCGTCCGGACGATCGAACTTCATTTCATTATAGATTTCACGCGCGGCCATTCTGCCCTCTGTGGCGCGCAAATAGCGCTGATACTGGTAATGCGGATCCACATATTCAGGTGAAAAAGTCAGGTATTTCTCATACATCCGAACCGCATTCGCTGCGTCACCACGCACCTCATAAACACGCGCATTAGCGTAATACTCATACGGCTCTTCTGGCTCGTCCGTCACAACGCCGTAGGCGACTTGGCGATTAATCGCGTCTGCTACCGGATCGCCGGATTGTTGCGCTTCGCGTTCGAGGCCTCTGATGCGAGCTTCGGCAGATGGTGCAAAAGGACTGCCTGGGAATTGCGTAATGAAAGAGCGAAGAACGTCGACCGAACCAGAACGTTTCGCATCGTTCCAAACCTGGAGTTGGACCTGCGAGTCGCTGAGCTCCAGGCCCTGAATGGCAGTCGCATCCGCATCGACGCCCTCTGCCGGTGGGATCAGAAAGACATCGCCGGTCAGTGAGGAGTGGTCCCAAGGCACTTGGCGGCTATCCGTCGCCGCGATCACTTCGCCCCTTACGCGGCGCAGCATCTGCTGAATCTCAAGACCCGGCTGATTGGCGTATTTCAAAAAGGCGCTGGTGAAAGGACTATTTCGGCCCACACCATCATCCGCCACCGCGCCCGGTTGAGTGGAATAGACAATCAGCGAGCCAACGGAACGGGTTTCCATCGGAGCGAGGCCTCGGGCCAAAGATCGCGTCATTGATTGGGAAAAAGGATTATCGCGGCAAGCATCCAGCATGATGATGTTCACACGCGGATCGCGCTCCATGTGCGCGAGGACGAGATTCATATCAATGGCTTGGAGCTGGAGATCAGCTTCGGACCGCAGCACCATATCGGTTGGAATCATATAGTTGCGACCATCCACCTGTAGGCCATGCCCCGCATAGAAGAAGAGCCCCGTCGAAGCGCCGTCCAACTGGTCGACAAACTCGCGGATGGTCGTGGTCATTTCACTGCGGGTAAGATCGAGGCCTTCGATCACTTCAAAGCCTGCCAGGGTCAACGCCTCGGTGAGGTCCGTGGCATCATTGCGGGGATTGGCGAGCGGTGCGACGCTTTGATAGGCGGAGTTTCCGATCACCAGGGCGACGCGCCGCTCTTCGGCTTGCGCGGTGAACGCCACGAAAAAACTGACGACGAAGCCGCAGAACAAATACAAAGAACGAATACGCCTAAAGGCCATCACGAAGTCCCCTTTCGATCGGCTATTTAAGTGCCTTGCGAGTGGGGCAGCAATAGGGCTGAAAATGTGGGCGCGTCGTGAAAAGCGAGATACCCTGCATTTCATGCGGAAATGGGTTTGACTCTGTGGATTGTTTGGTGTTTATCCGCGCCTTCATGTCCGCGCCGGATTCGGCAGCGGCCAAAGTTTCATTTTTTGAGTTCTGAGAAGGACGAGCGCCATGTTCGCGGTCATTAAGACAGGTGGCAAACAGTATAAAGTTGCCGAAGGCGATAAGATCGTCATTGAAAAACTCGCCGCAGACGCAGGTGAAAACGTCACATTTGATGATGTTCTAATGCTCGGCGACGACAAGAAAGTAACCATTGGCGAGCCTCTCGTTGCTGGGGCTAGCGTTGTTGGCACCGTCGATGAGCAGCGCAAAGGCGCCAAAGTGCTGATCATGAAAAAGCGTCAGCGCAACACTTACCGTCGTAAGAAAGGTCATCGCCAGCTTCAAACAGTTGTAACGATCGACTCTATCCTCGCCGACGGAAAGAAAGCGCCAGCTAAGAAGAAAGCCGCCCCGCCGAACGA